>CAZENZ010000108.1:0-1766 GCA_964513705.1 uncultured Gammaproteobacteria bacterium | reverse complement strand
CCCTAGCTCAGCTGGATAGAGCGCTCCCCTCCGAAGGGAGAGGTCAGACGTTCGAATCGTCTGGGGTGCACCATAAAAACTCCTGGCTTTATCGTCAGGAGTTTTTATGAAATGCAGAGCACCCGCCGACGAACAACGCAGCGTTCATCACCACCTGGATGAGGCTCACGATGACCAGGTAGGGCCCGAGGTCACGCGGCTGAACGCGCGAGAGGAGCCCTGTGAAGCACGTGAGTCCGACGGCTCCGGAGAAGCCTGCCGCCGCGACCATACGCCAGTCTGCGTTCGGCAGGTTCAGGTAATTGGTCTTGAGCGCCATGGGCAGCACTCCGATGAAGCTTGCGGCCGCGAAGCAGGCTGCCGCTACGAAGCCGTTCAGACCACTCTTGTTCATGAAGAGTGGCCAGGGGGTGAAACACACCACGGCGAGCGTTGCCAGTGTCCAGGAGTTCATTTTCGAAAGTCCTCTCGTTCATACCACGTGTGCGCACTTGCCGAGTGCGGTCACTGGACGTTTTTCCAAAAGACAGAAGAGCATAGATATTTGGGATCGCAGGTCAAACAGCCAATCAAACAAAAAGCTGACCTTGTGAGTCAGCTTTTTGTTTGGGGGTCTTTTTACCTCTCAGAGACTCGATCCTTGGATCAAATCGTCAGTCGAGGTGGGGAGCGCTGCGCGAGTGATTCGCGCGCCTCCCCCGAGCCTCAGGTTGTTGGGGGACGGTGCGATGGCGCTGACGCGCCTGCGTGGGGGGGATGCGGTCGGGGTCGCGCGTGGCGTCGGTCAGGTGGCGGCGAACTCGATCGCCTCGCAGGCCTCGTAGGCCGCCTGGATGGGGTCGCTGCTCGTGATGAACGTCGTCTCCTCGTCGCGCGCGCTGCTGAGCTCGCGGAAGCGGTCCTGCGCGGTGTTCCCGCCGAAGCCCATGAGCGCCACGTTCTTGATCTCGGGCCGAACCTCCTTCAGCGCGCCCAGCATCTGGAGCGTCGGGCTCATGTCGTCGGTCGCCGGCGACTGCCCGAAGGGGATGCCGCCCACGGCGATCACGCCGTCGGCGTCGCAGGCCATCGCCTCGTTGAGCGTGACGGTGTCGGGGGCGTAGATCATGCCGTCGTCCTCGCTGCGCCCGCGGGTGCGGGTCGCCTCGAGCGCGTAGATCTGGATCGTGCCGCCCTTCTCGGTCGCGCGCACCTCGTCGATGATGGCGACGTTCTCCGGCGTGTCGGCGATGCCGAGCGTCCAGTTGCGGTTGAGCGCCTCGGTCGCGATGTAGAACATCGCGTCGCGCAGCGCCGTTGAAGAAGAGCCGGTTGCGGTCGTGTTGCCGATGAGAACCACCTTCATGGAATCCGTCCTTGTGGCGCTTTACATGGTCAGCCGATTCAGCCAACGACGATTGCGCGCAAGGAAGGTATATTGTTTTATTCCTGATGTCAACTTACAGGGTAAAGATCTGCCTATATAGTACGAAGAAAAAGCCCAGGCTAAAGCTGTTTTTTGAACCATTTTTAGATGAAAGTTAGGTTGACATTTTTAATAAATTATGCTATCCTCAGAGCAGTTCACTCGCACCCCACAATGTGTGTTCAGCTGTCCTCGCCAGCATTTACCAGCGAGGGGAAAGACTGCGGCCACCGTGCAAACCAACCGAAGCCTCGCTCTCCGCATCGTCCTCTCCGCCACCCTCGCCGCAGCGTTCGCGCTGGTCGGTTCCGGGTGTGGGCTCAACCTTCAGCGCATCGTGGCGGCCTCTATCCTCGCGAGC
>CAZENZ010000107.1:0-1794 GCA_964513705.1 uncultured Gammaproteobacteria bacterium | reverse complement strand
GAAGTGTGTCTTGGCGCAGCGTGCGCGTGCGGCGGCTCGTGCGGCTCGTGAAACGGTGTTGCGCAAAGGCGTTCTCGAAGGCATGACTTTGCCGGGGAAGCTTGCCGACTGTGCTAACCGTGATCCATCGGTGTGTGAGCTCTATATTGTTGAGGGAGACTCTGCCGGAGGTTCCGCCAAGCAGGGTCGTAATCGTGACAACCAAGCGATTCTTCCTTTACGAGGAAAGATTTTGAACGTCGAACGTGCCCGTTTGGATAAAATGTTGGGTAACGAACAGATCAAGAACTTAGTGATCGCCATGGGTACAAACATCGGCGACATGTTTGATCTCTCAAAGCTTCGTTACGGTCGCGTTATCATCATGACAGACGCTGACGTCGATGGTGCGCACATCCGAACACTCTTGCTTACCTTGTTCTATCGCTACTTCCCGGTGTTGATCACGAACGGCAATATTTATATCGCTCAACCACCACTGTTCCGTTTGCAGCGTGGTAAGGAGATTCGCTATGCCTATAGCGATGAAGAGCGCGATAAGGGAATGGAGGAAATGATGAAGGCGAAAGAAGAGCGTGCGCTCGCCAAGGGAAAGAAGGGGAAGTCAGAAAAAGAAGAGCCAGCAGAAGTCATCGCAATCCCAGAGGAATCGATTGAAGGCGTCATGAATATCGGTGGTATCAACATTCAGCGCTACAAAGGTTTGGGAGAAATGAATCCAGAACAGTTGTGGGAGACCACCATGGATCCGGAGCGTCGCCTCATGAAACGTGTTACAGTAGAGGACGCACAGCGTGCAGACGAAATGTTCGACGTCTTGATGGGCAGCGACGTGGCTCCACGTAAGCGCTTCATTCAGACCAATGCCAAGCACGTTAAAGATCTCGATTTCTAACTTCGCACTTTTGGTCCTATGACCTCTTGGGATAAGCTCCTTCGTTCGCTTGGTTTCACGGATAGTGAATCTAAGTTGTATCTTGTGTCGCTCGAGACGGGCCCTGCTACTGTGCAAGATCTTGCCAAGCACGCCAAAATTTCCCGTGTCACGGCTTATGCGGCAGTGGATGCGCTCATGCGGAATAGTCTCATGAGCACGTTACAGCAAGGTAAGAAGCGTTTGTTTTCTGCTGAATCGCCTGATCGTTTGATTTCCTTCATGCATTCACGCATGCAGCATATGCAGTCGACCTTGAAGGAGGTCGAGGCATCAGTCGGCGAACTGCGTTTGTTACAGCGTGGTGAAAAACCGGTTGTGAAGATGTTCACTGGAAAAGAGGGGATCAAAGCTATTCAGCAGGACATGCTTGAGACGGCGCCCAAGACCGTTGATGAATTCATGAACTTTGATGAGGTCGTGCGCTTGTATCCAACCGAGGAGAATACTGATTTCTTTACGAAATTGGATAAACTTCGTCCAAAGCGCCGGTTGGTATTCTATTTGAATGAAGGCAAGGGCTTGAAACCGGGCTTCCCAGATGAACATATCGCGGTCATAAAAGGTCCGGAAGCGAATAAGCTATTTGCTGACATCATGATCTATGGAAACAAGATTGCGTTGTCGACGTTGCGCGGTGAATTGATCTACGTTTTGATTGAAAGTCAGGATTTGGCGGACGCCTTCCGTTTGATGATGGATCATGTCTGGCGTGATGTGGCCGATAAGCGTATTTGCTAGGCGTTGGGTGGAAGCGCGGAAAAAGGAAAAAACCTGTTTAAAAAGCGAGAGGCCCCGGACCGACGTGCGCGCGCATCGCTGTGATGCGCCGCTCCGTCGGCCGGGGCCGTCTCTTCACT
>CAZENZ010000106.1:0-2058 GCA_964513705.1 uncultured Gammaproteobacteria bacterium | reverse complement strand
AGGTAGCCCTATTACGCGGGCACAAGGTACCCCGTCGCAGCCCCAAAGCGTGTTCGCTCCTCGTGCAGCCACCACGCCTGAATCTGGCGGTGTACGACCCGGTGGGACACAACCGTCGAACGTATCTACACCGGACCGGGTGGATTCAAGGGGACGAGTGTCCCCAGGTGATAGCACTGTTCCAAACGTCTTTAGTGGACGGGGCATTTTTGGTGCTTCGAGTCTCGGAGGAAGCGGGGTATTTGGGCTGTGAGTGTCGTTTTGATGACTACGAGTCCAGTGGCCAATTCAGACAACGTGGCGGCAGGGAGTGATCTGTATGTCGCGTTTAAAGAAACAAGCGGAACGCTTGATACACGGACATTGCGGATTGTTCTCGATCAGCGTTTGATCTGGGACGGTTTGAATGGGTTCATCGATCGAGAATTTCCTGGCGAGATGTCTCGGACAGCCGACATGGCGTTTATTCGTATCCGTCCACGCAGGCATTTTAAAAAGGGAAGGCTTGTAACTCTGACTGTTTCAACATCACCAGCCTCAGATACCCAGATTCGATTTAATGTTGCGAAAACGCCACGTGCCGTTCCTCACATTTCACTGGAAACAGATGGACAAAGTCGTCTTCGTGAGGCTTTTCCTCCAGGTTGGCCGGTTCTTGAGGCTTTTCGACAAAATCTTGTCGAATCATTGGCGCCTTCTGCTCTCTTCACAGAAGCGCTAATTTATCGAATCAAGACATCTGAATGTGAACCAATTCTTAGGCATCTTTCAATTAACGTTAACTCAATTAACGCGGCAGAGTTTTACTCGTTGAGCAACGTACTGAACAGCATGCGTTCTGTTGAAAGATTGTGGAGTTACGTACTAGAAGAGCTTAAAAGCTTGGGTCTCGGTCCTACTACGGCAGAGATGTTCGACCGAACGTACCAAAGTGCGTATCCTCAAAATCGGGTAGGCGCGATTTGCGCGACGCTACTTCTGGCGGGAAATTCATTCGCAGCTCGACAGGAATAAAATGGCCACTTTTACGCCGGATCGTAATTATCAGGCAGCGTGGGTTTGCTACATCAACGGACTTGAGACTCCCATCACGGGATGGGACGTGTCTTTTGGTGTATGGGAAATTCCTTCCTGCACAATTTATATGTTTCCTGAGCGGGTGCTCGAACGATTGGGCGCCGATGATCGTGTTCAGGTCGCTCTTTTTTACATGGATTATTGGGCGGGGTCTAAGCCCGAACTGCGTCTAATTTTTGACGGAGAAATCGTAGGGTGGAGTTATCAGCCGACTGCGTCTGGCCGAATGATTGCGTTCTCGTGTTTGGCGCACATTCATCTGTTCCAACAGTTGTACTTCTTCTTCATGAACAACTTGGATGATGTTGTAGCTGCAAGAAACCCTGCTACGCAAGCCGTTTCGATTACGCAAGCGGGCTTCATGTACCCGTATCTTTTGTTCCATCAAGGATTCATTGGCGCACCTCTTACGACTGGAGGTACAGGCCAACCGGGAGAGACTCCTGTTGCGAATGCTCCGGGAGTACCTCTGGATACTCCTACACAAGCGGCGACGATCCGTAGGCCGTTCGATCTTGTGTACAACGTCGTAGCCGGTTTGATTTCAAGCGCTGTCCCGACCGACCGTCGCACGGCACCAATGATCAACTTTTTCGCACGTCATGTGCGTAAGACACGCTTTTACAATCGGTGGACTGCTCTGCCGCTTCTGGAAGACCTTAATCAGAATCAAGAAGAAGGCGTTTTTCCGATCTTTCAAGCTGCAAGGAATACAGAAGCTATTTTTGCCTTGCAACAACAAGCAGCATCGCGTGCCGCCTCAAGCGGACCTGTTTGGAATTTGATCGAACAAGTTCTGAACGTGGTGTTCATGGAAGTGTTCATGATCCCCACCGCGCCATGTGTACGCGTGGAGTTGGCTTCCTCAAAAATTACTGGACTGTTGCATACAACAGATCCGTTGCTCGATCTGCATGAGCCTCCTACGCCTGGTGAGCCTCTGTCCGGAGACAGGGCAACTCCACCGAGCGCTCCGGTTCG
>CAZENZ010000105.1:0-2241 GCA_964513705.1 uncultured Gammaproteobacteria bacterium | reverse complement strand
AATGCCAAATCCAGCATGTGGGACCGTGCCGTATTTGCGCGTGTTCAAGTACCACTCGTACTTCTCAAGCGGATAGTTGTGCTCGATAATTTCTTTCTTCAAGGCTTCGTAGCTCTCTTCACGCTGACTGCCGCCAATAATCTCACGTCCCTCTTCTGGCGCAATCAAGTCAGCACACCGAGCGCGGAGACGTCCGCCCTCATCCGTGAAACGCTTCATGTAAAACGCTTTTACCTCGGCTGGATAGTCCTCGATGAAGATTGGGAGCTGATACTTATTCCCAAGTGCAATTTCTTCTTCTGTCGACATGTCGTCGTACCAATAGGCATCGTCGTACGATTCCTTGGTAATCAGTCTTTCTTCTTTCAAAATGCGTTTCGCCTCCATGTGCTTAAGGTGAATGAACGGTTCATTCACCAACCGCTGCAAGATCGTCGTGTCACGCTCCAGGATCTTCAGTTCTTCCTGACAGTGTTCGAGCACATCTTTCACGATACGTTTCACCATGCGTTCCTGTACCGCCATATTCATCGCTTGGTCATGAAACGCCATCTCGGCATCCATCATCCAGAGCTCAGACAGGTGATGACGTGTCTTGCTCTTTTCTGCGCGGAACACAGGACCAAAGTCATAGACTTTTCCGAAACCCATAATCCCCGCTTCACTGTAAAGCTGTCCGGATTGAGAAAGATACGCAGGCGTATCGTAATAATTCACCGTAAACAACTGCGTGGTATCTTCACAGCTCGTCGGCTGAATAATCGGTGTATCAAATCGAATGAACCCTTCTTCGTGGAAAAATTGCTCGATCGAAAAGAACACGCGATCACGGATACGCAAGACCGCCCAAGGCGTCTTGGAACGCAGATACAAATCACGATTGTCGAACAAGAAGTCTGGCCCGTGTTCTTTTTTTCCAATCGGGTACTCGTCTGACTTGTGGAGTAGCGTGACTTTGGTCGCCTGAAGTTCGTAGACGTTTTCCTGTTTTGGATGCTTGCTCACAGTTCCCTCGAGGACCACGGACGATTCGATGGTGGTTTCAACTGCTGCCAGCCAGGAGGCTTCATCAACCGATTGCTTAGCGACCACGCATTGCGTAAACCCTGAACCATCGCGCATCTGCAAAAACGCGATCGAACCACTCGAACGAACATTGTAGGCCCAGCCTTTGATTTCAACGGTCTGCCCCACCAATGACGCAAAATCCTTAATACAAGAGGACATAGTCAGAGCACTATAACCAGGCTGAAGAAGAGCGTAAAGCAGTCAAAAATCGAACAGCGGGCGGTGGGCACGCAAGAGTCGCTGCCGACCACACCCGCTGGGTATGAAGCTTCCTCTCTTGTTGTCCCACAGAGGTGCGATCGACGCTGCCGCTTGTGACGGCGCGTCAGATCCGATCAGTAGCCCGTTGACTAGACCGGAGCGGCGACTTCGAGAGCGACGATCTTCGCAATCTGGTCACCCAGGGAAGTACCGATGCGCTTCGCGCCCGCCTGGATCATGGCGTTCGCCGTGGCGCTTTCGCCGATGCCACCCGAGGCCTTGACCTCGCCGCGATCCCCGACGAAGCGTGCGAGGAGTCGCACGACCTCGACCGTTGCACCTCCGTTCGGGAGAAGGCCGGTGGAGGTGTTCACGGCCTGTGCCCCCGCCGTCATCACAGCATCGCAGAGCTCGGCATGGCCCGCTCGAAGGAGTAGTGCTCTACCGAGCCTCCGCGGAGTACCTTGAAGCCGTCAGCCGGGAAGGCTCCAGTCTCGAGGATAGCCCTCACGTCGATGGACGTCCTGAGCCCGAGGCGCCTCTTTACGACTTGCACCGCCTCGACGAACTCGGCCGGCACGCACACGTACGCGACCCCGCAATCGACAGCCTGGCCACAGAGGCGAGTGACGCCATCACGGGTCGCGCCCGTGAGCAGTGCATAGTCGATGCGTCCGGCGAGCTCCCACCGGCTGAGGATGGGCGCCTCTGAGGCACCCGGTGTCTGTTCTTGCATTTTACTTCTTCACCCCTATCACTCATCGCCTAGCACAGGTCAGGTCGCCCATGAGCGACCTGGTTATACTAAAATATTTCTATAAACGCAATCCTGAAAAGCCGTTTTTAACATGCACAAAAGGAGTGAAAGCTAGAAACGAAAAAATCCCCAGTACCGGCCGGTATAGGGAATTTTTTCATGGTGGGCGAGGAGAGACTTGAACTCTCATACCCTTGCGGGTGCTACCACCTCAA
>CAZENZ010000104.1:0-2352 GCA_964513705.1 uncultured Gammaproteobacteria bacterium | reverse complement strand
GTGAAACTATTCGCTGCCTTTCCTTGCGTATCGTATTTTTTATTGATCGCATCTTCTGTCATCGCTGGCTGCAAGACATACGTCTTGAAGTCTGATTCATCCCAACCAAAGTTTTCACGTAAGAATGAGGCGATTTCTCCCGGCTGTGTCGTTGAAGCTGATCGCGCCACCAAGTCTTGAAACATGCGTTCGGCATCAAGCGGAGTAACGACCACACCTTCTTGCTTAGCCATCAATTGAACTTCTTGCGTGCGAATAGCCCGGTTCAAGGCGAGCGTTTTGATGGCTGTTGGCGATTCATCCCCGAGCCCCTGTGCTTTCGCAACGGATCCGGCAAGAAATGCGCGTTCGGCTTTTAAGTGCGTCAAATAATCCGCGTATGGAACAAACATCCCATCGATGCGTGCGGCCGGGAGATGCGTAATGCGCGCAAACCGTTCCGCAAACCCGCCTTCCCACTGTCGGTACCAAAATCCCCACAATATCACCGCCACGGCGAGCGCAATAGCAACAAGTCCACCGACAACACTCATGATCACGACAAAGTGTTTTCGAATAAATCGAGGGAACGCATCAAGAGAGGGTTTGAATTTCATAGATGAAGGCTAAGATGAGGATTGTTGTCGAACAAAGAAATAACGAAACCATTTTTCTACGTTTGAGTAGGTTGTCACAGAAGGAACGGGCGCGATAGCCGAACTGTCAATGACACCTTGCGACGCATCCATACCGCGAATCACGACGACTTTTTCGCCAGGCTTTTTCCACCCAAGGCGCAGGCGAGCCTCTTTATCGAGCGCATCCGGCGACTGCAGCACCTGAACGAGCTGCTCGAGTGACGCTCGGCGGCCTTCGAGCTCTTCTACCTGGTGCTGAAGCCCTTGGATTTCCGTGTCGACCTGCCATCCACGATACGTTTCTCGTGCCGTAGAAATGAGTAGAACGATCAACAACGCCCCTGAGCTCGCAAGGACAAGTGGCCATCGAACGCGCTTTTTATGATCCCGCACAGGAAGTGCTGTCATACGGAATGATCATTAGTGAGCGTAGCCTCTGCCCGTTTCAAGGCGCGTTCATCAGCCTGATCAACCAAGCGATGCAAGTGTTCACGCAGCGCTTGTGATGGTTGCTCTGTTTGCGCATCGCTCACAACTGGCTTGTGACGTAATTCAAGTGCCAGTCGTACATACTGCTCCGGACGAGCAATGCGTGTGGCCTGCAAACTCGGGATCATTCCCGTTGCCCGTACGTGGAGCGTACCTGTTCGAAAAATGGCTTCCGTCCATCCACGTCGCTCCCAACGCACATCCGTCACTGTGTGCCACGGCAGTTCGCGCACAACTCGGGCAAATAATCCACGTTGATCAACATCAACAATACGATCTGTGCTGTAAATAAAGACATTCGAATCCCACGCGTGGAATGCATGCAGAGCCAAGAACAGCCCGATCCCCAAACATGCAGCAGAAGCAAGTAAACCCCACGTTCCCTGCTGAGCGAGGTGAAACAGGAAAAAAAACGGGATAACAATCCACGCACCCGCAAAGAGCAAGCGCTTCCACAGCACAAACGAATGTCGGCGAATAACAGCGACGACACGCTCATTTGGCTGTAAATCAACCGCTTCCTGCACACGAAACATAGAGATATCGAAAGTATAGCACACGGTCCACCGCTTGACGTTTTTGATGCAATCATCTACCTTTTTGCCGCTCCCCTCCCTTCGGGGTAGGTCCGGTTGGAACCGGAACCAATTGGGTACGAACGGGGTTGGATCCCTGGTCGCGTCCACGTTCCTGGAGCACGCGCATGTTCGATCTCATCCGGGGCCTCGTCGCCCTCCTCAAGGTCGCCGAGACCCTCTCCAACGGCAACACGTACCTCCCCATCACCAGCGACGGCAACTGGGGCCTCATCTTCCCCGCCGGCGACGGCCTCTCGCTCGACACCATCCGCATCGGGCGGAAGGACGGCCAGTTCTACGATCTCCGGTTCGTCGACATGGGCGGGTACAAGTGCCCGATCGTTTACGAGGAGCCCAGGATCACCCCCGGCGAAGACGGGCTGCGTCTCGTGGGCAAGATCTCGGCCGTCTTCCGCGACGACGGGCACGTCCTCGTCCGCTCCACGACCGACACCGGCCGCGCGAACGACCTCGAGCTCGTCGGGACGTCGTCCACCTCCACGGCCGAGGTCGTCCCGGGCGCCAAGCAGGCACGCCTCAAGACGAACATCAAGCGCATCGGCGGTGACGTCGAGGTGCTGACCGAGCGGGTCGATGCCACCCTCGAGCCGCCGAAGAACGCCCGCTGGATGCAGCTCTCGGAGTTCCTCAACCAGTCGCACGACGCG
>CAZENZ010000103.1:0-2585 GCA_964513705.1 uncultured Gammaproteobacteria bacterium | reverse complement strand
AGACCTCCCAAAAGCGATCGAGATCTTCGAGCCGATTACTGCTTGAGATTTCAATTCCGTCCTTCTCGGTACGATTAATTGTATAGCGTGTGGCCTTACGCATGTTCTTGAGGAGATCTGCTTCACTTGGGCTGAGGTCAAGAATCCACGCGAGCTCGGGGGCGTGATGAATGGGAGCAGGTCGATACCCTAGTTCGCCACAGAGGCTTCCCGAATCTTTCCCGTCAGGAAGAAGCGGGCACAGGCGAATGAAATCACATGCCTCCTGTTTCCCTAGTATGGTTAAGGCTTCGGTGAGGCTCAGAAGAACCTCTTTTGGATCGTTTCCTTCCGCTATAATCGGGCCGTGCGCACAAAGGAGATGTGTGCCACGCTTTGCAAGAATCTTTAAAACAAGAGCGATACCAATAATCTTTCCCTCTTGTTCAAAGACAAACGGAAAAGTTTTATAGCCTTGAGCTTCATTAAATAGGCGCCACTCCCAGGATTGGAGAAACGTAGGAGCATCGTGCTCTGTGAGAAAGGCGTCCCAACGAGTGCGGTCGGTACAGAGGCTGGTATGAAGCATCATAGAAAGCGTTGGACGAAGGTAATGAGGCGAGCGGCATCTTCTCGCGTGATGTGAATATCTGTAGGAAGATTTAGCGTTTCTTTGGCGGCAACTTCTGCCATCGGACATTCATGATAACAGATGCGTGCATAATCGACCCCTTGGGGAGCGATCGCGGTCGTATACCAATCGCCCAGATAGAGTCCTTCTGCCTTTCCTGCACGCAGGGCTTGTTCAGCCTTCGGAAATTGCAAGGTGAATCGGAGCCAGGCTGGTTCTTCGTTTGGCTTGGTCTCGATTTGCTGAACTTGTATTTGTGAAAAACCTACCTGATAGATCTCTGCGAGTTCCCGACGATGCGTGTGAAAGCGTTCAAGCTTTCTCAGCTGATGTAATGCCAAGATCGCGAGTACACCTGCAAAACGGGTATGGGCAAAAGAAGGTTTCCCCCCATGTTTTTCTGTTGCTTGCACCGGTTGAGAGATGAGATGCGTTTTTCGTCCGAAGGCGAGGAGGAGTTTTCCTAGACCGAGGCCATAGGTCTTTTTTGCGAGACCAGTCAGCAGGGGATGAAGGAGCTGTTGGAGAATCCAACTCGTGGCGGGCTCTGCCAGTGTTTTTTCTAGGGCCCCAATCTTTTTTTGAAGGTCTTTACGGTGGATGAGGGCGACTCCGCCAAAGACAGAAGAAAGGGTTTTATCGCGTCCAAAACTAAAGAAGCTCGCATCACCAAATGTGCCAAGGAGTTGGCCATCTACCCGAGCACCCAGAGCATGCGCACAGTCTTCAATCACAAAAAGATGGTGCTCTTTTGCGATGGTAAGAAGTTCTTTGAGAAGAGCAGGTTGTCCAAAGGTATGTTGAATAATGAGTACGCGACTTCGGGGTGTGATTTTACGACGCAAGTCTACAACGGACATGGTAAGGGTCTCTCGCTCACAATCAACATAGATGGGTTGAGCTCCCTGCCAAAGGATGGGGTTTGGAACGGCGACGCAGGTGTAGGCTTGTAGAAGGACTTCATCGTCTGGCGTGAGCTCAAGCGCAGAGAGGATGAGAGAGAGACATGTTCGGCCACTTGCTCCAGTGATAACCAGGCTTTTCGTTTGAAAAAGATCTTGAAAAGCTTGTTTAAATGCCTCTCGTGGTTTGCTATTGTGCCAGCGCCAAGGGTGAAACAAGAGTTTTGTCGCGAGCCAGATGTCCTCACGCTCGAGGTTCGGAGAGAGACTTGTGAAGATCGTTTTCTTCATACGCGTCGTGGAGTCAACGTATAGGATGTTTCAATTTCTTCCGCATCTTGTAAGAGGATTGGAGTCTGTAAAAAAGCGACGGAGAAAGGCTTTCCCTGGATCTCAAGGGTGAAGTCTGTTCCATAACTATAGATCACTCGATCGCTCCCGATGATGCCTATGCTTCCTGCGCGGTTTGTACGTTTGTGGCGATGCAGCCACTCGACTGAGGGATCGATCGGGATCCATTCTCCGCTTGGATGAAGAACTTCTACCCAAACGTGCATGGCGTGTTTACTAGGAACCGCCCAAAATCCAGACACGAGCCGTGCAGGGATCCCAAGGTGCTGACAAAGTGCGATAAAAAGCGTACAGAAGCCACCGCAATCTACTTCGGGGTGTTGAAGACTTTCCTTCGCGCTATAGAGTCCATCAATTGGATTTCCGTACACAAGCTTCTGAAGAACGATTTCTTGTACCTGTTTAAGTACTGACGAAATTGTAGAAGTGTCTTTATCGATCTTTCCCAACAGCGTTTCTGCTTCTTCATCGCTAAGCAAGGTGTGGGGTCCAGATGCAAGAAAACGCTTTTCTGACTCTTGCAGATGATAGTCAGCTATCCGTTCCCTTCGGTTGAGTATCGGACGCGCATCAATGGGTTTCGATTCGATCACACAATGCTGTTCAATGCCCTTCTCTTCTTGGGGTGAAAAGGTCAGTTCCCAAATGGTGTAGGCGTTGCCATAGTATTCCTCTGTTCGTTGTATCGCAGTGTCGGGGGTCGCGCTAATAGGGGAGATAAG
>CAZENZ010000102.1:0-2701 GCA_964513705.1 uncultured Gammaproteobacteria bacterium | reverse complement strand
TCAAGTGCGCATAGTTCACCAATACGCATTCCTGTCCTTAGCGCACAAAGGATCATTGCGTACCAAAAGAGGTTCTCTGCTGCGAGAAGCAGTCTATCTGCCTCCTCAACGGAAAGGAACTTGTGAGATGGCGGCGGCACACGAAGCCACTTAATACGCGGCATTCGTCCTAACAGTTCCCACTCCTCCGCAGATGTTAGACTCTTCCGAAGAACGCTCAGGATGTTATTGATCGACTTTGGCGAAAGTCCTTGCTTGAGCTTGTAAGCCTTGAATTCTTCAACGGCCAAAGCCGTGATCTCTGGCAGCGTCTTTTCCCCAAAGTATGGGACAAGATGACCATCTAAGGCGTTGCGCTTGGAACGATGCGTCGATGGCTTGTTGTTTGGCAAAACATACGTTTCAAACCATTTCTCAGCAAACGCTTTGAAGAGTTGCTTCAGCTCCTCTTGTAGGACTTTCGGTTTCACGATCTCTTCAAGATCGTCTCCCCGGGCAAGCCGCTGACGCAAATACGCCTCATACGCGAGAGCACCCTCTCGGGTATTCTCTGGACTGACAAAGCGGTAACGCTTGAGACGAATCTGGAAATCAACGCGCCATGCGCCGCTAATTTTCCTTACTGCCATACCGATTCCGTTCCAAGTATTGTAGAACGTCTTCTTTACGAAAACGCATCCGGCGACCGACTCGATAGACGGTCAAGATCTGTTTGGCGACCATCCGATACACACTCAGACGAGAGATTCGTAGCACCTCAGCCACTTCTGGTAGGCTAAGAAACTCGAAGTCAGCTCGAAGAGCCTGAACTTGATACATATTGTTCTGTTGTGAATGGGCGTCACCTGGTTGAGATGATGAGATCATACTAGAAGAGATAAGAAGAGATGAAAAGAGATAAGATCATGAAGACTGACTTTCATTGAATGTTTCAGAAACAGCGTTAAGAGCGTCTGGAGCGTGCGTTTGCGGAGCATCCGAATCTGGTTCCTCGGCTATTTTTTCGAGAAGAATTTGCCGTAAGTGACCTGTGTGGGTTAACCGAATACCGTGCTCGATCAAGTCGCACTCGATCTCATTTAATCGCATCGAGAGCGCAGCAGGACTCTTCGGCCAATCTTTGGCTTTTGTATTAATTTTGAGGTGGAAAGCCACGACCTCTAGTTGGCGCAACAAATCTGTAGCATTTCCCTCAAAACTTCCTAAACCCCGTGACCCACCGATCAACTCCATGACAGCTAAGGCGATTGGACTTCGAGATATTGCCTCACCCGTCTGACGATCTGCATTTTCTTTCATGGCTTCAATGAATAGCTCAGGAGACATTCCAAGTGCCATAGTGATCGCACGACCCCATCGGTCAAAATCCGCCATGCGAGATAGGTCGTCTTCTGGGATAAGTTCAAGACAATTCATCGCACCTGAAAGAGCGTTGAAGACCCCTCCAAGAATAGAGGGCAATCGCTCCTTGAATTCAGCCTGAATTTTTCTCTCGCTTTTACGTTTTGCCTTGGGAATAACATCTGTCCGTAGAAGCAGAGAACGGCTCAACAGGTCTGACTTATAGACAGGGACGTTGATCCCATTCAAAAGCACGCAACGCTTGTAAGATACAATGATCGATTCCTCATCGGTATACAGGCGACGCTTACTCAGACACTGTCCCGTACACGCCTTGCAGAGCTCATCCGACAACCACGGAGGCATATCCGATATATTGTCGAAGCCAGGCATCCAATTTTGAGATAACACCAGCGCAAGCTCTGTTAGATTTTGTGGGAATGACAGAGTAGACAAGGGAGAAGGATCGACTACCTGTTTTATCATTCGCATAACAGTCGTTTTGGCAGATCCTTGATTGCCCGTAACAACCAAGATCGGGTGCTGAATATCCGGCACAAACGCTGCGACAACATAACAGAGAAGAAGTAACTGCTGCTTCTCGTCAGATATGTTAACCATCTCGAGCAATGACCGAATGTCGCCCGCTGGATCAGGCTCTACTTGTTGAGCGAGATGCTGATAACGGATGAAGTGAACATTCGGATTCTGCACCTTCTCCCATCCCTGCCGAGTCACTTGAATCATTCCCCGACCCTCATCGGCTAAATCGTAGTACAATTCCCCCTCATTCCCAGATGCTACTCGAAGACTTGGATCAAAGCGCTGCCCCTCAAATCGAGCTTTTGCATCAAGCAGTGAAACAATGGAAGCAACTAACGTAGTGGGAGCAGGCTTGCCGATTTGCATGTAGAAGAAGAGCTCAACACGACGCTGCACTTCCAGACTGTTACAGCTCCAAAGTTCTTCGTGATCTTTTTCTTTGAGTTTAACGAAACTTCGTCCTGTTCCATCACGGAAAAACCGGATGCCACTATATTCAACGAATTGGCGAATAAGCTGTGTCTTATCGGGTTCCTGTTCTTCACCGATAAACGAAGATGCCCCTGTTTCACGTTTCTCCAGTTCTCGCTTCGAGATGCTGTCGAAAACGTCTCGCAGCTCTTTTGTGTTCAGAGGTGGGGTATTACGTCCGTTCCATGCCAAGGCATAATTCCAAGCTTTGGTTTCCCAGTCGGTGACAGGAAGATCACGAAGAGCGAGACCTATCACACGCGTAGCTGCTTCATTCCGAGAGCCCTCCGACACGCCACCTAAAAGCGATCCAACAGGAGCTTTTCTTTCCTCGCTTTCATCCAAG
>CAZENZ010000101.1:0-2750 GCA_964513705.1 uncultured Gammaproteobacteria bacterium | reverse complement strand
GAACGACTCGTTCAAAACACGAACAAACGATACGCTATGTGAGGTGGTCAACGAGGCCTTCTCGACGCCCTCTTAAAAATACGCAAATAGACATAACTTAAAAGTACATTCTGCCCGAAGTGAAGGGATAATCCTTATTTTCATCCTCTTCTTCCTTCTTGTCGTCGGAATCGCTCTTTACATCAGAAAAAGACATCTTGGTTGGTAAAATACCTAACAACAAAAAAACACCACGTATGTGGTGTTTTTTTGATTGACAGTGTCTGGGTCGCCAGACACTGTCGCTTATGGCTCGACGGACGGGTAATGAACTCGACCTTGCAAGGAGTTTGAGAGGCTTTCGAGAGGGGTTTTTACGCATGTGGGTCACGCTGGAAATGAGGCGATTTTTACAGGGCATTTGAGACAGATGAGACGGTTGGTAAGCCTGTCCTATCGAGCACGGATGAGGTAAGGTTTTTACATGAAAGCCGCACAAAAATAAGACCCATTCCCCGGCTAAATCCGCCATATCAAAGGAAGCTCTACGTTTCCAACTTTTTCTCCTCATTCCGGAAGTCCAAACAGAGATTCAAGCAATTCGTAAAGAATTTGGCATCCCAGAGGGAGGGTGCAGCGACAGAAACGATGCAGATGCATGGCTTGAAAACAATCACTACGACTTCTTTGAGGTCTACGCCGATGGATTCGACAACGAGTTTAATGTCACGTTCGTCGGAGATGGAAATAATGTCGCTGTTTCATTGATGCATGTCTGTGCTCTCCTTGGCTGGAACTTTACCCTCTCAAGCCCCGAAGGATATGACCTGAATCCCCATGCGGTGGAAATTGCGCAAAACATCATCGAAAAAACAAAAAGTTCTTTGCATTTTATCCGCGATCCTCGTCAAGCCGTCAAAGACGCACACGTAATCTATACGGACACCTAGACAAGCATGGGACAAGAGGAAGAAACTGCAAAACGAAAAAAGGCGTTTCCGCCGTATCAGGTGAACGAAAAACTTGTCAGCGAGGCGGATAAAGACGTGATCGTCATGCACTGTCTTCCCGCACCTCGCAATCATGAGCTCACTGACGATGTCGCCGATGGCAAGCATTCCGTTATTTTTCCGCAAGCGCACAATCGTCTCCATGCACAGAAGGCGATACTGGCACGATTACTTGGCGTTGGCTAGAATTCGGCGAATATCGTTTCTGAGCCCATTTGTTATTTTGTTCCTTTTACATATCCCAGCACACGAACTACCGCCCACTGAAATGGCTCTGTGGGAGGTTGACGGAAGAGACGGCGAAACTCTTGAACTCCTCGCTGTTCTTTCTTGAGATCTCGTGGAAAACGAATACGATAGAGAAGGACATTCCATGCCAGGTTCTCTTGAGAATTCCGAAAGTTCGGCGCATGACCAAAGAGCTTACGAAACGATTGGAGAGCACGCGCACTCATTTTGCGTTCATACGCTAGACTTCTTGTTTGAGGGATCTCCCCTTGAGCCAGACGGATAAGATCTGAGACGGGAAGTTGTCCTTGTGGACGGCCAAGGATTTCTTGTAGATCACGAACAATAGCGAGGCGTTCCCCCCTCCCTAACTGCCGCGCCGAAACGGTAAGCCCATCTTCGATGAGTTGATTCACCGTTACATCAGTCGAAGAAGAAGGGGCTCCTAATAGAGGGCGAGAAGACAACGGTTGTACGGGTACGGGTGCCCCCAGAGAAGGAACTGAAGTATAGAGAGCGATCGGGGTAATGATTCCATGGCCCGATTCTCCAGCAAGGCCACCACCACCCGTTGGAGACAACGTGGGCGCTGCCGCATCATCATCGAGAATCGTGTAGATCGTCGAAGTCGCGGAACCGATGATCGCATTTGTTGGATCAGAAAGTTCAATACCGATTGTTTCATCTGATTCGTGCAGAAGATCATCGACGACTACAAGAGAAAGAGTGGTTGATGTTTGCCCCGCAGGAATCGTAACCGTTCCCGAAGAAAGAAGATAATCAACTCCCGAGCCCGAAGCGATTGTGAGAGTACTCGAGACACTATAATAAACAGTGACCGGTTCGAAATGAGGGGTACTAAGAAGAATACGGACAGAAGTCGCTGTCACCGACTCTGCATCAGAAAGAGCGCTGCTTGCAAAAGAGAGATAACGCGGGGCGGCATCGATCTGAAAGGCAATAGCTCCGCCATTGGCCGCCACATACGAAGACTCCGCCGTATACTCATCAATCGTTTTGACACGCCAATAGTAGCTGCCGTCTGAAAGCGTCTGTCCCGCCGTCCCAGCGGTGTAAACACCAGAATCCTGCGCTTGTCATCCTTGAACGCCTGCGCATCGGTCTGCACGGCTGCATTGCCACGCTTCTCGATCTTGCGCTTGCCGTCCTTGTCGAGAACCAGGCGTTGCTTGCGGCCAGTGATCTCGGCGATCTTCTCGGCTCCGAACCTGTCGACAAGCATTTGCAGCGGGGCATCGGGTATCCGCATGGCGCGGATGGCATCCTTCAACTGCTCTCGCCGCGCCTCTGCCTCCTTGTTGACAACCGGGCGGCCTTCGGAATCGAGAACGACGCGGATCAACTCGTTCCCATCCAGGTCGGTATAGGTTTCGTGCTGATTGACCGGGAACGACTTGTCGATGAACTGGATCAGCATTTCGCGCGGCGTCAGGTCCATTTCTTCCAGATCGCCGCCGTCCTCGTCGCCGCTCCCGGCCTTTGCCTTGGCGATGGCGCGTTCCTGATCGGCCT
>CAZENZ010000100.1:0-2761 GCA_964513705.1 uncultured Gammaproteobacteria bacterium | reverse complement strand
CTGTCCCGACAAGACACGTGGGAGTTCATCCGCCTTGCGATAGACACGGCGTCCTGGCTTGGAAACACGCGTCAGTTCATGGATCGCTGGCGTTTTGTTTACATACTTCAAACGAACGAGGATCGTGCGCTTCGCGCCTTCAACCTGTTCTTCTACCGCTTCAACATACCCTTCACGCTGAAGGATATCCGCGATGGCTCGCTTGATACGAGAACCAGGTACGCGAACCACATCGTGGCGCACCAAATGGGCGTTGCGGATGCGGGTGAGGAAATCACTAATCGGGTCAGTAAACATAGCGTTGGAGGATTACCAGCTGGATTTGGTCACACCTGGGATTTCGCCCCGGTTCGCCATTTCACGGAAACAGATACGGCAAAGTCCGAACACGCGGATAAATCCGTGCGTGCGGCCACAGCGCCAGCAGCGTCGGATGACGCGGGTGGAATACTTGGGCGTGCGGCGAGACTTGGCGATTTGAGCTTCAGTAGCCATAGGTCGTTGGGTTAGTTCTGGAAGGGAAAGCCGAGCGCTTTTAAGAGGGCGAGGCCACGATCTTTGGCGCCAGCCGTAGTCGTGATCGTGATCTGAAGCCCGTGCACACGCTCCACTTCGTCAGGACGAATTTCCGGGAACGCCAGGTTCTCACGGAATCCGATGGACGCATTCCCCTGAGCATCAATGCACTTCGCGCTGATACCGCGGAAGTCACGAATACGTGGGAATGTGACACGCGTAAGCTTAGTCAAAAGATCCCACATGCGTGGACCACGCAGCGTGACCATCATACCTACCACCATGCCTTCACGGATTTTGAAACTTGCGATGGACTTCTTGGCTTTCGTTTTCACTGGTCGCTGACCCGTGATACGTGTAAGCGTCTGCTCAACCGTTTCCATCACTTTTGGATCCTTGATGCCTTGTGACAAGCCAACCGAAACCACCACCTTGGTGACCTTGGGGACGGCCATGGCGCTCTTGATACCAAACTGTTCACGGAGAGCCGGAACGATTTGGGATTGGTACTGTTCCTTAAGAGTGGTCATAGATTAGCTCTTGGTCTTACGAGTGGTCGACTTCTTGACCGACTTCGTCTCCGAAGTCGCTTCAGCCGGCGCTTCCGCTGCGGTCAAACGCACATTCGAGAGGTGAATTGGCATCGGGAATTGGACGATCTGTCCCTTGTCGCCTCCGCGACGGCTGCGCATGTGACGCTTCATGACGTTGATCCCCTGAACGGAGACGCGTCCCAAGCGTGGAAACACCTGCAGGACTTTCCCTGTTTTCCCTCGATCTTTTCCCGCGAGCACCATAACGGTGTCGCCGGTCTTTACTGGGTGAGCCATAGGATTAGAGAACTTCAGGGGCAAGTGAGACAATCTTTGAAAAGCCACGTCCACGCAATTCGCGTGCGACTGGACCAAAGATACGCGTGCCCTTTGGGTCAAGTGATTTCGGATCAATAATAGCGCCCGCGTTTTCATCAAAACGGATATAGGTCCCATCCGTGCGGCGCGTTTCTTTGCGCGTACGAACTAAGACGACGTGGACGATATCAGACTTCTTTACCATGCCGCGTGGAGCCGCTTCTTTCACCACACATGTCACCACGTCTCCGAGACGCGCATAGCGCTTCTTGTAGCCACCCTGAACGTGGATACACTGCAAGAGCTTGGCTCCAGTGTTATCCGCGACGGCGAGCATCGATCGGTGTTGAATCATAGGAGAGAAATTAGGCAGCCTTCTTTACGGTGGCGATATAGCGCCAGCGCTTATCACGGCTAATAGGCCGGCACTCTTCAAACTGAACGAGATCGCCAAGACCAAGTGTCACACCTGGAGAATGGATCTTGAAGCGCTTGGACACCGTGAAGTACTTGCCGTATTTCACGTGAGCCACGCGGCGGTCCACACGCACAACAGTCGTCGCTTGCATCTTGTTGGATACAACGACTCCCTGCAGGCGGCGGTGTTGAGAGGGGGTTGGAGTAGGATTCATCATACAGTTGATGTGCGCTTCTGTTGGGCGATCACCGTCTTAATCCGCGCGATCAAGCGTCGGAGACGGACCGCATCTGCCGTCTTGGTATGCGTACGAAGAGTGAGCTTGCGGCGAAGATCCTGTTCATCGCGCTCTGCTTCTCCAAGAAGACGCGTGAGCTCCTCCTGTGGCTTGGTGAGTAATTCTTTCATGTCCATATTATTTCGCGATGTACTTACAGACACTGCCGAGCTTGTAACCAGCCCCTTCGAGCGCTTCCTTCGCAGCTTCCGGAGGAATGCCGTCCATCTCGAAAAGAACCGTTCCCGCACGAACGACCGCTACGTAGTGGTCGACCGCACCTTTTCCGGATCCCATGGAGTTTTCACTTCCGTGACTCGTCACAGGATGATCTGGGAAAATGCGGATCCAAATCTTGCCACCCTTCTTGATGTAGCGGGTGAGCACACGACGGGCCGCTTCAATCTGCTGGCTCGAAACCCAAGATGGCGTGAGCGCCTTCAGGCCGTAGGAGCCAAAAGCGATCTCAACCTTATCGGAAGCTGTGCGAATATTGCGCGCACGCCCCTTGTGCCACTTGCGGTGTTTAACTTTGCTAGGAATCAACATATGCGTGTGGAATCTTAGGCAGCCTGAGCCTCAGAGGATTCAGCAGGCGCTGCGACTGGCGCTGAACGTGGACCACCCATTGGACGACGACCACCATCACGACGATCTGAACCACCAGAGCGACCCTGGCGAGATGGCGTGTTTGGCTGG
>CAZENZ010000099.1:0-2767 GCA_964513705.1 uncultured Gammaproteobacteria bacterium | reverse complement strand
GTGGTTTGCGCGCTGGTGATCATCGCCATGATGGTCGCCTACTTTCTCATCTATTGATGAGGTCGCCTGGACGGGCACGCGCCGGAAACAAGCTCCGGCGCGAGCTGCCCGTCCAGGCGCAGCTTATTTTAAACAGATTCGTTCTACTTTTTGCCAAGGAAGAGGTCACCGTTTACCCTAGTGCCATGTCGTCCGCTCACCTCCTTCAGCTTGATCAACAAAATTCCGAGCTCATCGGCGCGATTCGCGATTTCGCTAAACGCGTCGCCAAGGAACCAACTCACGTTACGCACCATACTCCTCCACGCGCCCTTCTCGTCGGAGGCTATGTACGCGATCTTCTTTTCCAAAAGCCACCCAAAGACGCAGATGTGGAAGTATTCGGCGTGGAACCCGCTCGACTACAAGCACTGCTTGAAGAAATTTTCCCAGGCTGCATCCACGATATCGGAAAAACGTTTGGTATTTTAAAAGTCCACCTTTCACACGGGGTTGAATTCGATGTTGCTATTCCCCGCACGGAATCCAAAACAGCACCTGGTCACAAAGGCTTTGCCGTGAATAGCAACCCATATTTGTCCTACAAAGAAGCGGCTCGACGACGTGATTTTACGATGAATGCACTATCGCTCGATCCTCTGACCAGCGAACTCATCGACCCTTGGAACGGACAGACGGACATCGAAAAACGCGTTCTACGCGTCGTTGATTCTCAGACCTTCATCGAGGACCCTCTACGCGTCTATCGAGCAGTTCAATTCATCGCTCGCTTTGAGTTAAGCATCGAACCCGACTCCAAGCATCTCATTGAACGCATGGTGAGCCAAGGAGAACTCAAAGAGCTCTCTTCCGAGCGCATCACAGAGGAGCTCGCTAAGCTTCTGCTTCTCGCCCAACGTCCTTCGGTTGGTTTTGAGTTCATGCGAGAGCTCGGCTTGGTTGAACACGACTATCCAGAACTCCACGCCCTTATTGGCACACAACAAGAACCAGAATGGCATCCTGAAGGTGATGTCTGGATTCACACCATGATGGTGACGGATCAAGCCGCTAAGATGATCCGTCGTTCGGAAAATGCCGACTTTACACGGGATGAGCAGCTACAGGTCATGCTCGGATCCCTCTGTCACGATTTCGGTAAGCCAGCGACCACACGACGCCTCCCTAAGAAAGGGGTTATGTGTTGGCGTTCACCTGGCCATCAAGAAGCGGGCGAAGCCCCGACCAAAGCTTTTTGTGAACGTTTGAAATTCGCCGAAAACATCACTCATGCGGCTCGCATGATTGCACTCCACCATCTACGACCAGGTGAATACTACTTGAAAAAAGAAAAGGGCGAACTCACGGATGTGAGCTACGCCAACACTATTCGTACGCTCCTAAAGAAAGTGAAACCGTTGAATTGGCGTGTACTCCACGTCGCCGCAGAAGCTGATTTTCGCGGTCGTGGCTTTCCTGATGCTGAGACCCGTGATTACCCGTATGGCCGACTACTCGAAGAAACCATCGTGCGCGAAAAATTAGACGAGGAAGCGCTTAAACCACTCATATTAGGTCATGAATTAATTGATGCCTTTCAACTAGAACCAGGACCATTCATTGGAAATTTACTGCGTACCATCGAACATGCCCGCGACGAAGGCAAAATTCAAACAAAAGACGAAGCGCTCGTGTTGGCGGGAGATCTTATTAAAAATCGCGGACATAAACACGACTAGACTTCTCAGCAATCAAGTGAAAATGCAGGTAGGCTACATCTTGATAACCCGGCCCGTTAGTTTTAATCATGTACGTCTTGAGTCCTTCATCTTTCACCAAACTCTGCATCACGGCATAGGCGTCCGTTAAATAGATCTGATCTTCTACAGCAAGTTCTCCGATGTTTTTGATGTCTTTTTTTGGAACAATAATGTAGTGGACTCGTGCCTGTGGCAAAGGATGACGCAAAACAAGCGAGTACGGGGTCTCACGTACCACCAACGGCAACGACGAACCTCCCACTTTAATCCCAACGGCTGCTACGAGTCCCGTCAGTTCATTGAGTCGTAAACAGCTTCGATCTTGGCAGCTCTGCCACGCAAGAAATGACCGCGGCTGGATCGGACGAAGAACAGTCGCGCCAAGCACCACGCCAACGAACAAGCTCATCAAAAAAACCACTGCCAAGCCCCATCGGCTCGAGCGCTGAGTACTCTCCTGAATTTCAGCGTATTCCATTAACCAATGATCTTACTGAAAAAACCGATTTTGTCAATAAATATAGACGTTTTTGGCTATTCCAGGCATACTCCGGCCATGCCTTCCTCTCGCGCATTCGCAACCCTCAAACCAGGTCGCCACATCCCGGTCAAAGCCGGGCATCCTTGGGTTTTTTCTGAAGCGATCGAAACACATCCGATTGAGACAGAACCAGGATCGATTATTGAGGTTCAGGACAGCCTTGGAAATGCCCTCGGTCTTGGAACATGGAATCCGAAAACGTCGATCCGAATTCGCATATTGACGCAAGATATAAACGCCAAAATTGATGCGGAATTTTTTACGCAACGTTTTCAAGCATTGAGCGCCTGGAAAACCCAGCATATTCCCGCAAATACCACTGGGTATCGCCTCGTCCATGCAGAAGCAGATGGACTTCCCGGCTTGATCGTTGATCGCTACGCCTCAACCTATGTCTTTCAAATTCATACGCTTGGGATGGAACGATTACGCACAGAACTTCTTGCTGGCCTCAAACAATTTGCCGCAACGCAATCAGGCACCTTCT
>CAZENZ010000098.1:0-2872 GCA_964513705.1 uncultured Gammaproteobacteria bacterium | reverse complement strand
TGACAGACAATAACAAAGTATTCTAAATACCAACTGTCTGAGGGGAAAGCGGAGGGGAACCGGGGGGAAGGAGGGAGGGGCAGGGGTAGGAGGATACACTAACCGCCGCTTCGCGGCGGAATCCGAAAAATGAAATACATTCTATGACCAATGCGATTGGCTTCGAGCTATGGCTCGACATGATCCACAAAGTTCCCAGGTGGGAATTGGCGGCAGGAGGCTTATTCTTCCTCCTCACTTTTTCCGCCGTTGCTATCTACCAATTTTTGAAGCTCTATCAGTTACCCCTTTTTCACGCCTTTGAACGCATCGAAATCAAACGGAAAGACTTGGATCAAGCAATAGGGGATGCAATGCAGATTGAAATCACTATCCCCAAAAACTCCCAAGTCACCGCGTTCCAAGTTCAGCAGAAAATTTTGAAAGCCCTCCACGCCGTTTATCAAGATCCGGTCGAAGGTCCGCACGCTTTTTCACGCCACTTCTACTTTTTCAAAAACTCTGGCGTCTCTGGAAGGTCTACCGCGCAAAACAAATCTTTTTCACACTTCAAATCTGGGCGCAGTACCCTTACATTTCCTTCCGCCTGTCTCTCCCAAAAGTCTATTTCGATCGCATTGAGAAAGCCGTCTTTAATGCTTATCCAAACGCGGAGATTACGATCATTGATCAAAACATCCTTTTTCAAGACGTATCCAAACACCACAAAAGCTATCTCTCCTACGGCCAATCTTCTATTGAAGGTCCCTTTTATCACCGCGTGAAAACTCTGAAAGATGTTTCCAGCGATCCTGTCGATTCCATCATCTCAACCATGGAAGGCCTGCCAAAAGGCCAATTCATGGTCTATAACATCCTGCTTTCACCGACCTCACATTTCTTTAATCAGATCATCTATTTTCTGCTTGAAGAACAAGAGCGTTTGCAAGCACTCCCTGAAGACAAGAAGAAGTTTCCAACTCTGAGTCGTGTGTATGTCTCTGAACTCATGTCGTCTCTCGGAGCTGCCATGCTCGAGAAGATGAAAGCGTCACTGTTCCAAATCATTGTCTCTTACTGGACGGTCGCCCCCACCAAGGAAGTGGCGGATGCGAGACTCTCTAATGTCCAAGCTGTTCTCACCGAAATCAACCAGAAGAACATGAACACCTTGAAGCACGAACACTTATTTACTGACTTTATTGAAAACCTCCTTGCCAAGGGATCACTCGCTCCAATCATTCATACCCGGCCAGTACTCAGGAAACGTAAATTCCGGTACTGGCCTTTTTCAATCTATAAAAACTACGGCCAAGTCGTTTCAGATAGTGAACTGTATTCTTTCTGGCACTTGCCAAACCTTACCGAGCAAACGGTTTCATCGGTTAAAGTTACAAAATTCAAGAAACTTCCGGCGAGTCGGGATATGCGAGAATTTCCAGAAGAGCAATTTGTAGATCTTGGAAAATCGAATTTCCGGATGCAAGAACAAACAACGATCGGTGTTCCTACCTGGAATGACATGAAAAAGCACATCTATATCTTGGGTGGAACGGGTTCTGGAAAATCGGAAACACTTAAGAATATTCTTCATAACATCTTGCAAAAAGAAGGGGATGAACAAACAGCCTGTCTTATCATCGATCCAAAGAATGACTTTGCGACGGATCTTCTCACGATGATCCCGGAGCATCGGAGGAATGACGTAATTTACTTTAATCCGCCCAGACAAAAAGATCGCCCATTGAGCTTTCCCTTCTTTTCGCAGTTTAGTGGAAGCAAGAATAACGATGAACGCATCGAGTTCTTAATCTCGATCATGAAGCGCTTTGTCCAGATTGATTCGACCTATTCCTGGGGACCAGAGCTTGAAAATATTCTGCGCCAACTCTTTGCGACGGCCTATATTCTCCCAGAACAATCATTATCTGGTTTGGATCAACTACTCCATGAACCGAATCAAATCAAGAATATCTTGAAGTATCTTCCAATCCGCCTGCAAAAGTTCTGGGTCGACTCCATTTTGAAGCGAACGAACAATGACCTCGCCAAGTATCTGGCAACTACTAACAACAAGATCGGCAAGCTTCTCGACTATCCCGAATTCATGAATATCGCAGATCGTTTGGATGCCAAGATCACGTTTGAAGACATGATTATGACGGGCAAAATCTTCATTGCAAACTTTGGTGCTTGTAGTGAGCAAATGAAGAAGTATTATTCGGTTTATCTCACCGCTCACATCGCCGAAGCGATCTTCGGACAAGCAAGGCTACCGAGCGAAGAGCGCAAACCGGCTGTCTTTGTGGTTGATGAATTTCAACGAGTCGCAAGCGATATCTTTGAAACCCTCTTTTCTGAAGTCCGTGCATTTAACACGGCACTTGTGATCTCGAACCAGTTTATGGGCCAGCTCGATGAAAAGATTCAAAAATCTATCGAATCCAATATCGCGACAAAAGTCTTTATGCGTACTCAATCTGTCGATGACGCGGAGATTGCTGAGAAGATCCTAGGTGGCAAGGTTGTCGCGGACGACATTATCAACCTTCCGACCGGAACGGCGTATATCAAGACCCTCGTTCAAGGGATCCCGCAAGAAGCTATGTCGATCAATATTCAAAAGATTGACCATCCCAAAGACATTGCTAAAGACGTTGAAGCTGTCTTCATTCAAGAAACGATGGAGCGCTATGGCACACCGCTTGAGGTGATTAAGCAGAAGCGTGCCACGATCAATAGTATTTATTACTCACCAGATCGTGAGCAAGTGTTCTTTGAGCAAATGGGTCGAGCAACCACGTTTGAGGCCATAGAAGAAGGGGATACGTCAAAACAAGAGGCCTCAGCTGTTGAAGCTCTCGTACCAGCACCCGTCCATATTCTTGTAGAG
>CAZENZ010000097.1:0-2884 GCA_964513705.1 uncultured Gammaproteobacteria bacterium | reverse complement strand
ATGGCTCCGAGGGTGGGGATCGAACCCACGGCCAAGGGATTAACAGTCCCCTGCTCTACCGCTGAGCTACCTCGGAACGAACCTGACGAATCAGGTGCGGGAGCAGTCTAACAATCGTCGATTCTTGTGGCAAGTGGACACGTTTTTCCTTTGTTTTGCTATCGCCTTCCTCACGGGACCAGCTCGCTCTCTTGGTGAACGCTGATCCATTCAGGTGGGCGTGGGGTCGCGGCATCTCCGTAATCTTTCGATCGGAGCCGGCTCGCGAAGAAGTCCCCCCACTAGACTCTGCACCGACGATGGACGTCTCGTCGGTGGTAGTTACTGGTGCGTCGCCAACAACGCGCCTCGGAGCGCTCTCCACTGTGACGGGCAGTCGTAGTCAGCGCCCCCCGGCACGTGGATTTTGGTCACTCCGCTCGTATTCGTGCTCGAGCGGCACTGGGTAACCAGCCCGCTCTCGACTTCGGTCAGCTCCCGCCTCGAGCCATGAGAGCCATGGCTCGAGTGACGCGGTCGCTCGGGCCTCGCCGGAAGAGGCGCAGGCTGGAGCACCACCGCCACCGTCGGTTGCGGCGGAGTGGGTTGGGTCGGCGGGGTGGGCGGATTCGGCTCGGGCATCGTCACCCCCGTGTCCGGCTCCGCTCGCACGATCGCGGCGTCGTCCTGGGCGCTGTTCGCGTCCGCGACGTTCACGTTGATCCGCGTCGGGAGGGGACGCACACCCGCATCGACGACGGCGTGCACACCCGGAGGGCGCGCGGTCGCGGCGTCGACGTTCGCCACATGACGCGGCGGCGAAGGCATACCGAGCTCCAGCGCCGCGATGATCGTGATGCCTGCAACCGCGATCAGCGCGAGCATCGCCGAAGCGATCGCCCACACCGATCGCGGCTTGCGCGGCGCGCGATGCGTCGACGAGCTCACCGCGGCCTCCTGCATGGTGTCGGGCCCGGCCGAAGCGCCCTGCGTCGTCGCCACCATCGGGGTCAGGCCGAGAACCTGAGTTCCCTCGTTGGGGTCGAAGAGCGGGTCACCCCGAGGGATCGGGGGCGGCTGGCGGCTCACCGTGGCGCAAAGCACCGCGGTGAGCTCCCAGATGCTCTTGTACCGGTCTTCAGGCTTCTCCGAGAGGGCCTTGAGGAGCGCGTCACGCAGCTCCTGCTCGACGAAGTCGGGCAGGAGGCTCATGTTGGGAGCCCGGTCCTCACGGAGGGCCTCCATCATCGCACCAATCACCCGCTGATGCGTCGGATCCACCTCATTCTCGAGACGAGGCAGACGGCGCGTGAACGCCTCGTAGAGCACCACCGCGAGAGCGTACTGGTCAGCCCGCCCCGTGATGATACTCGATGCCCACATCTGTTCAGGGGCCATGTAATGAGGCGTCCCATTCATGATCCCCGTCTTCGTGTGCCGCTCGACGGCCTGGCCATCGGCGTCGTTCTGACGCGCGATGCCGAAGTCGATGAGCTTCACCTCGATGCGACCACTAGCGGTCTTGTGCAGGAAGATGTTGGAGGGCTTGATGTCGCGGTGAACGAGCCCGAGCGCGTGAGCGCAGCAGAGCGCATCCCCCACATCTGCGATCCACCCCTTCAGGAGTTTGGCGTCCTTCGGGGTAAGCTTCCGACGAACGCTCTTCTTCCTACCAGGCTTATCCGGGTCGTCGACCATCTCAGACAGCCAGTCCTCGAGGCTCTCACCATCGAGGTACTGCATCACGAGGTAGCCGAATCCACCCTCCTCTTCGATCCCGGAGTCATGGATCGTGACGATCGCGGGGATCTCACGAAGCTTGGCGTGATTGCGCGCCTCTGCCTCGAAACGCTTCGCGATCACGTCCTTGCCGACCCCCATGAAGAAGACGACCTTGACGGCGACTCGGACACCCAGCTGGGCGTCCTCGGCTTCGTAGACCGCGCCCATGCCCCCCTCGCCGATGAGGCGCAGGAGCTTGTAGCGGCCGCCGAACTCAGGCGCACTTCCGCGCGCACTGACGTTCACGCGCGGGCCGACCCGCATACCGGTCAAATCTGGAAAATCCATAGCCTCTCTCCTGCCCTTCTTGCCCTGTGTGGTGGAGCCGCTGCCCAGCGGCTGTAAACGTTGTTGTTAGCGAGTTGTAAGGTACGTCTGACGTAGAAAACGGAATGAACCGCTGGTCCGTCCGTCGCACCCTGGCTCTTACGAAATACGCGAACGTATCCCTCAAAAGTCAGGATGCGACTGGCTCAATCATATCGAATGAGCCCAAGACGGAACAAGAAATTTAAGCAGATTTAGCGAAAAATGTCAAGAAAACCCCTATTTCTAGGGGTTTTCTGGTCCTCTCTAAAACCTCTTATTTCAGCCTTTTTCTTTAGTAATCAGCCAATCGCTTCACCAATGGGTGCTGTTGAATCTTCTCAAGAGCCTTGGCTTCGATCTGACGAATACGTTCACGTGTAACATCAAACTCTTTTCCAACCTCTTCGAGCGTGTGACCGACTCCATCCGCTAGTCCAAAGCGCATTTCGAGAATTTTTTGTTCGCGAGGATTCAAGTCCTTAATGATCTCACGGACATAGTCGCGCAAGAGCTCGAGCGCCGCTGCACGATCTGGCGCCACATTCTTCACGTCCTCGATAAAGTCCTCGAGAGCTGAATCTTCTTCGTCGTCACCCACCGGTGTTTCGAGCGACACGGTATCCTGCGAAATCTTGATGATATGACGCACCTTGTCGACATCCTGTCCCATTTCTGCGGCGATTTCTTCTGGCAATGGTTCACGACCAAGTTCCTGAATAAGCTCACGCTCAATCTGCTGGAACTTATTGATCGTTTCCACCATGTGCACCGGAATACGAATCGTACGCGATTGGTCGGCAAGTGCGCGCGTGAT
>CAZENZ010000096.1:0-2897 GCA_964513705.1 uncultured Gammaproteobacteria bacterium | reverse complement strand
GCTTCGGCGGCAGCCGCGGCAACTTCCGGAGCTTCCTGAATGGTTCGGCCACGCTCGTCGCGCTCCTTCTTTTTTGGCGCATGCGCCGCATCAAAACGCTCAAAGTAGCCCTCATCGAGTTTCATGTCCTCCGTCACCAATTTTACATCGAAGACGCGAATGCCACCCGTCATTCCGTCATATTTTTCAGGATCAAATTCGACCTGAATGTTCTGGTTCTTATTTCCAAAGTCCTTGCGATACGCAGCTGCCAGAGCGGTGGAAACGGTCTCTAGAACCGACTCATACGGGATGTTCTTTTCATCCGCGATCTGACGCATTGCTTGTGAAATAGGGCTAGCCATATTGGATTGTCTATAAAATTGTAGGGTGGGTGGTGAACAAAAGTGACTCGCTCCCACCGGAACGAGTCAACTTGGCTCCTAGTATGGGTGGCAGGGCTAAAAAAGTCAAAAACTCTAAAAACAGCAAACAGAGCCCTCTCTTTGACAAAAATCGCTGCATTTGATACACAAAACCGTTCCATGGTACTTTTGAGGTGATCGGGACTGTGTGCGTTAAGCCGCACCCTCGACCAGAAGTACCGCACCTTCCACGGGAAACCGTGGGACAATCTGACTTTTACGCCTTCTTGATTTCGTATCGCTCGCTGAACAGCGACCGCGAACACGACCCAGACAGCGCAGACATGTGTCTCGCGCTGCGATTCCCGGAGTCTATGTCTACGCATTAGGACAATTCCGCCCGAAGCGTGAACTGGACCCAACACCGGAGCCCGTAGTGGCACTGGAGGACTGCGATGAGCCTGAAGCACTGGATGCTCGCTCTCGTGGCGGCCGCCTTGGCCGCTTGCGGGACCCCCGGTCCGGGGACCATGGACCAGAGCGACACGTCGGTGACGCCCACGCCCGACCGGGTGAACCCCGGCGAGGACGCGGACCAGCCCGACTCCCCCTCCCCGGCCGACGCGCCGTCGGCCGACGTGCCCACCCCGACCGAGGACGTCCAGGTCACCATGCCGGACGTTCCCCCGACCGAGGAGTGCTGGCGCCGGCTCTGCGGAATGGTTCTCGCCATCGAGATGGATGAGACCACCCGCACCGTCCAGATCTCGTGCACTCCGGGGTCAACGACGATCGACCTGCAGGTCGCATTCCCGGGCTGCGCGGCGAACTGCAGCGGCGACCGATGCTCCTGCGCCATCAAGGACGGGAGCGGTGACACTGGCGAGTTCGTGAACGACCACCCCAGTGGCGCAGCGTGCACGAACGACTTCGCGGTCAACGCGATGCGCGGCGGGCGCCCGATGGCCCGCACGAGCGGCGTCGTGCGCCTGCGGCGACTGTAACGACGCGAACAAGAAGGCGGGATCCCTCGAACACGGTAACTCGTGGACGAGGGATTTCGCTTTTAAAAAACTGAAGCGGGAACCTAACACAAACAAAAAGAGACCTTACGGTCTCTTTTTGTTTGTGTTATCGACCGCTCCTTAGATTGATGGTTCCGGCATATACAGTCCAAGGTCTGATCGATTCATATCTATCTTTTGGATAAGAGACTTCACATTCATTATTGAAGCGCAAAACGCTATTGATATTATCCCTAATACTCTGAGTTGACCCTGAAGGCGTACCCGAGTAACAACCGCCATATGGGTGAAGAGCTGTCGGCACAGAACCAGTGCGGTTATCCGCCGCATTCCCTCCTCCATCACGCGTCGTTCGACATTCACCCGTACACCAACCCCAGTTATCTTGGACCATGACCTTCGGAGTGAAGCGACAAACCTGCACCTGCGAGTCCCAACATCCACCCGCCGGAGCCAAGTTCGCGATACAGCGATCGCCTGGCGCACATCCTTCCGTGAGTGAAGCGACGTTATCTGGATTACAGGTGCGATCCGGATCACGCTCACAGCGATAGCGCAGAGGTCCGTTCGTAGGCAGATCCGTTACACTTGCGCGAGGCGTTGTCGGACCAACCACCACGATACCCAGCGCTGGAGCCTCCGTAAGCGTCACACTAAGACCCAAGCGGTGATTGTATTGAGTTACACAGTCGTTCAAGCCCAGAAGACCTCGTGGGCGAGCTCCACCCAAACGAGAGATCACTTCCGCATCACGCGTCCCAAAGTAGCAGAAGCCGTTCTCAACACTCGCCGGAGGAAGCAAGGTAGATACCAGAGCCGTCGCGTTTCTACCGTAGGTACTCGCTCCACAAACTGGCAACGTCGTTGGTCCACCACAGATATACACGTGAGAGAACTCAAAGAAGTTTTCATCACAAGCTTCCTTAGAGTTTCCGAAGAAGTTTCGGATCTGACAGGTGTCCTTACTGCTCGCATCGGAACGACACTGCGCATCCGTCGTACACATGATGTTCCCATTCTCACGACACGTACCGACCGGCTGACAGGTGCCGCCAGACACAGGACAATCTGAGTCCGTGTTACAGGTCAAACCGATTGAATCAACCTTGTCCGGCGCTCCAACACTGCGAGAAATCGTGACACATTCCTTGCGCACACCACAGTATGGCTTGCGATTCTTCATTTTTCCATCCGAGATCGTTTGACGCTGACCGTCACCCCAATCAATCGTGACAGAGCGTAACGGCATCTGGTTATGAGAGGCCCAGGCGTAGAAGCGCAAGGTGCTCTTCGCTTGCGCGCTAGGCACACTGACCACACCTTCAGACGATCCATCGATCGATAGCTTGTTCAGACCTTGAACCGCACACTTTCCAGGAGAAGGACAATTGCGAATATCTGGCGCTGCCACCATCGGTGGACGGGCTGGATAGAAGGACTTGTACGGTTCACCCGCTGTATCACCATCGGCCGTTCCAGCTAGATAGGAGAGCTTGTGTAAGCCAAGGGTCACATCCGTTGGCAGCGG
>CAZENZ010000095.1:0-2942 GCA_964513705.1 uncultured Gammaproteobacteria bacterium | reverse complement strand
AAGAAGTCCATCTTGAGGAGCCCGATTGCCTCAGCTGAATGACCCGCATATTGCACGACGCGGTCAACGTCGCCGCCCTGCGCCTTCTGCAGTGCAGAAAACTGAACGAGCGGTTCAGGCGTAATCACGATGCCGCAGGCGTGCTGTGAAGCATGACGGGTTGTTCCTTCGAGCTTAATCGCGAGATCGATCAGGCGTTTTACGCGCGGATCCCCCTCATACATAGCGCGCAGCTCAGGCGCCTCTTTGATCGAAGTCTCGAGCGGAATGTGCTTCCCCTGCACCGGTGGCGGTACGACCTTAGAAATCCGGTCTACATCACCATACGGCAAACCGAGAACACGCCCCACATCACGCACAGCCGCACGTGCCGCCATCGTTCCAAAGGTAATGATCCCAGCCACACGATCGAGGCCATAGCGCTCAGTTACGTACTTAATCACGTCGACACGCTTTACATCGTCAAAGTCCGTATCAATATCAGGCATGGAGATACGATCCGGGTTCAGAAAACGCTCAAACAGCAAGCCGTAACGTAATGGATCAAGGTTCGTGATCTTGAGCGCATATGCCACAACTGAACCAGCCGCCGATCCACGACCCGGGCCCACAATGACGCCATGCTCCTTAGCCCACACGATGTAGTCCTGAACGATCAAAAAGTACGCCGCAAAGCCCATGCGCTCGATAGTGGCGAGCTCAAACTCCATGCGCTCTTTAGCTTCCTTGAACTTTTCTGGATTGGGATAGCGCTCTCCCAATCCCTTCTCACACAACTGCCGCAAATGGCTGTTATCTGTTTCGCCTTCTGGAACTTCAAATTTCGGGAGGTGATTCTTTCCAAGTAGAATCTCTACATTACAGCGATCCGCGATTTTACGCGTATTCTCGATGGCTTGTGGAATATCCTTAAAGGCCTCCACCATTTCCTCTGGCGAGGACATTGAAAGGTCCATGGTCGAACTCGATGGTCTATTTTGATCCGACAACAGCTTCCCATCGTGAATACACACGAGTACGTCTTGTGCTTCGCGATCATCGGCGTGGAGGTAATGCACGTCCTTCGTGGCAACCACCGGTGTATTTGTTTCGTTCGAGAGCTGAACAAGAAACTCGTTGATTTCAATTTGGGTCGGTGATTCTGGATGATGGACGAGCTCTAAAAAGAAATTCCCCTCTCCCAAGATCTCCTTGTACTGCGCAATCAACTCGCGTGCCTTATCTAAATCATGCGCCTGACAGGCTTTCGGGATATCCCCCTTCATGCAGCCGGATAACACAATCAAGCCCTTCCCATGTTCTCGCAGCAAATCTTTATCAATACGTGGAACGTAGTAGAACCCTTCAAGATACGACGTCGACACGAGCTTGAGGAGGTTTTGATAGCCCTCGTTCGTCTCGGCGAGCAGCGTGAGGTGAGAAACTCGGTTATCGATACCAGCACGCTTGTCTGTATGCTTGTGCGCTGCGACAGCCACCTCGACTCCCAAAATTGCCTTTATGCCCCCTTTTTTTGCCGCTTCATAAAACTCGATCGCTCCATACATGGCCGAGTGGTCGGTGAGAGCGATGGCGTCATACCCTAGTTCTTTGGCACGCTCAACAATCTCATCCACGTCGCCAATGGCGTCGTGGAGCGAGTACATGGAGTGAGCGTGCAAGTGAACAAAGGGAGAGGCCATATACCGGAACTGACGTGGATAGTATCCGCTCGGGCCGCCCCAAGCAATGGACAAAAAAAGCCTGATTTCTCAGGTCTTTTTTGTCTGAAACAGACGCACTATCTAGTCTTCATCTTCGAGGAGCTTTCGCTTGGTTTTCTTTACTCCTGAACTGCGGTTTCCGATGAGAGAGAGGAGTTTCTTTCCACCTTCTGTTACAAGGGAGGCGTATCCAGAGATACTCGAAAAGCGCTCAGCTAAGAGCTCAACCGTCTCTTCAAGCGACGTGACTTTGTCACGGACCGAGGTCAGAATACTATCCGCCTGTCGCAACACACGCATAAGCTCGTAAAGGGCCATGCACAAGAAGATCGTAATAGCGACAAGACAGATGCTTGCGATGGAATACCAAACATCTTGGGTTGAAGAAAGGAGCATAGATAGAACCAGTATATCAGAAGAGCCATTCACACACGAACCGCTCACAAAAGAATTGTTGCTTTCGTGTTATACGTTCGGCCGTCCGTACTTGTCCATCACCAATCCTACACCCGATTTCCACTCCTCATAAAATGATTCTCGAGAATACTGTTCCGTAACAGGAAGAATGCTCGTCTCAAGATCCTTCACAAGTTTCTTCACTTCATCCTCTGGAAGTTTAGCCAACTGCAACAAAAACCCTGCAGCCCATTCATGTTCCTCCACTTTGAGCCCAGCGGCCTGTATTTTTTCAACCAGTGATTCCAACATGTCACTTCTCGCTTGCAACTGCTCTTGTGTCATCTCCGGCAAACGTTTAACCCCGATCTCTAAGCGACGTTCCATAGAAACTTTACTTGAATGAATAAGGCCTTACCCACCACAGCATAACACGCGGAACGCGGGTCCTGTTGTGGAAAATGGGGGAAAAAATGGACTATCCACGCAGCTCAGCTGAGAGCTGTTGTTTGAGCGACACGACAAGCTTCTCCATCTGCCGCTCTACCTCTTCTGTTGAAAGGGTTTTCCTCGCCTCTTGGAACGTCAGGTGAAATGCGAGGGATTTCTTCCCCTCTTCTACTCCCTTTCCAACATAGGTATCGAACCACTCTACATGGGTCTGAATCGTCACTGCAGCAGTAATCGCTTTCTGTACCGCCTCAACCGTTACCTCTTTTCCAACGACAATTGCGAGATCACGCTTTGAGGATGGGAATTCCGGCACCGGAGCGTAAGCCAGAGTAGTATGTGCAACATGCTGGAGAAGCGTGAGATCCATTTCACAAACGCCCAAACGCTGAT
>CAZENZ010000094.1:0-2992 GCA_964513705.1 uncultured Gammaproteobacteria bacterium | reverse complement strand
TGGCAAACAGGTGATTTCAACTTCGTCCAACGATTTCACCAAGGTTCCACCCAAGCCCTTGACCGCGATTGAATCACCGACGAAGGCGAGTGGAACGCGCACCGTCATCTTTTCATCCATGCGCAACTGGTGGAAATCCACGTGCGTCACTTCGTTGGTGAGTGGGTGCAATTGAACTTCTTTAATAACCGCCTTTACCGGTGACTGAGTCCCAACCGTAACGTCGATCAAACTAGAGAATCCAGCTGAGGCGTACATTTTCACGAACTCAGACTTTGGCAAAGACAAGACCTGAGCAGCCACTCCCTTGCCGTACATAGCGGCTGGAATGCGCATTTTCTTGAACTCATCGCGGGCGCGGCGACCCGTATTCTCGCGTGTTTCGGCAGTGATCGCGTATTTCATAGACTTCAAAAAAGTGGCTTAACGATACGGGAAAGCCCGAATTCCGTCAAGCCAACGCAACGTGTGGATTCTTAGGCGGTTTTGGAGGACTGCAGGAGGCGTGTACACAGCTCTTTACTACCCTGCTCAAGTTGGACATGAAAGCGCAGACATTCGTCGACCGAGATAGGGGCAGCCTCGTGGAATCGCTTGGCGTCGGCGGCTTCGAGATCGGTTACAACGCCTACCGAACTAACCACCCCAGAGCCCTCTAGAACAACAGCCAACATCGCCCGGCCACAGCTCTGACAGCTGCAGTGGAATAAGCGTGTGGCGCCCTGTTCTTCGACTAAACGAATTCCAGCCTCATCATACGCGGACTGACAAAGTGGACACTGTGTGAGAATGCGGGACGGCTGAATCGACATACCTTTCAAGAATACAAAAGAACCACCCTAGCGGCAAGCAATTCTTGCATAGGATGGTTCTTTTTCGTTCTCTCTGGATCAACGAGTGATCCGTAGAGAACGGCCCGGTGAGTACTTGACGCCGCCTGCACCGGGTTAGCAGGCGGCGATGCGCGAGGATCGCGCTACTTCTTCCGCTTCTTCTTGGGCGGACGGCGCTTCTTGCCGATCCACCCGAAGTAGCGCACGAGAAGGAACAAGACGCCGATGAAGAAAGCTACAGCGTACCAGTGACCGGCCATCACTGACACGTCGTGCGGCACGCCACCCTCCTCGAGGCCACGCGACACGTTGTCCTGCGTGTCGTTGAAGCCGCCGTTGACGAGGCGTTCGGGGAGCCGCAGTCCCCTCTCACGATCTGGTTGCATCGATCTTCCCTTCTTAGCCGGTTGACTACGGCCAGTAGCCCGTGGTGATCACCTCCTTGATGAGAAGTAGGAAGTACACGATGTTGACCGCGATCGGCCGGACCAACGCCGCCAGGTTCGGACCGAAGCCCATCACCCAGTGGTGAGCGCCCGGGAACGCGTAGTACAGGAACATCAGGACGATCGGCCAGGCGATGAAGCCGACCAGCGTCCAGACGAACCAGTGCTTCACGATCACGGTCCAGAGCGACCCACCCCAGCCACGGATCGTGGCGAACGCGCGCACCCACCACTGGATGAACGCGTTATCCCAGAAGCTCCCGCGGCGCGGGTGACTCTCGGGCGTGCAGCAGATCATGCACAAGCAGATGAGACCCATCACGCCGGCGATAAACACCCACGACAGCGCGATATCCGCATCGAGACGGGACTGGCCGGTCACGCGCCAGTAGGCCAGGTTCGGCGCCTTGCCGAACAAGGCCAGCACCCAGCGCACGGGCCCCGTCTCCGAGATCCCGAGCGCCAGCGAGAGGTAAGTCGCCCGAGCGATGACCAACCCGAGGAGCGAGATCCCCAGGCAGTACACGATTCGAACGAACCACTTCGCCAGCCACAGAAACCCATTCCACAAGGCCTTGAGAATGCGCATGGAGACTCCAGAGCGAGACGAGAAACAGGACACCGCGCCATGCGGGCCAAACAGTCTCGCCTATCTCTGTAAGCCACCATGCGAATCGCATCTAGGCACGACTCGGGCATTTAAACTCTGAGTGTAACGAACCTGATACTATAGCAGATTTTATTATTTTGTCAATCAAGACTGAACAAAAAGTGGTGGGAGGATCTGGCTTAAAATAACGCGATTTATACGGGATGGATTTTGAATGTGAAACATCTGTTCAGCTACGCTGTGCAATTTTGGCCGTAGTGAGCGCTTTTTATATTGTATTACATGTGAAAATGCCATTTTTCTTGACAAAATACGCAAAATATAGTATATTATCAGGCTCCCCACGCGATCGACCGACTCCGTACTCACTTTCGAGACACGCGGTTCCGGCCCGAAGCTTCAACCCTGGGGGGGTGCATCCAAGACCCGGCGGCACCAATAGAAAGGTTACCCGCCATCGACACAGGCCCAGGAGGGCAAGCACATGAGCAGCGCACGTTCGCACATCAACATCGGAGGAACTTCTTCAACCTGGCACTGCCGCGGGGGCGACCCCGACGGCGACCCGCCGCGCACCTACGAGGTGAGCGGCGGCGGACGCGGCGGAGGGAGGGGGCGCATCAAGGCGCCCACCGACCCCGACAACAGCGACTACGTGATGGTGATCAAGAACGACGACGGCACGGGCAACAACGGCAACATCGACGGCGACGCACAGCAGCACGGGCACAACCTCTACCACTCCACCAACGCCCTGCAGCTCGCGACCATCGACACCGACTCCAGCCCGCAGCCCGGCACGGACCCCATCCCGGAGCTCCTCGCCGGCACCGACGGCCCGGCCATCGCGCACCTGGTCGACACCGCGTCGACCTGCACCACCCCGCGCTTCGGCGCGAACCTCGCCTTCCTGCTCAGCCTCGGCGGCATCCACGACAACGTGACGCTGCAGGCGAGCGGCGGCGGGCGCGGGCGCGGCGGGCGAAGCCCGACCGCCGCCCGCTGCTGAGCCCGGCAAGCGCCGAGCCTAGCGATCCACTCGATCCACGCGCCACATGCGGGGTGGCAACGTCCACCCGATTCGAACGCTCACCAGAGCACGC
>CAZENZ010000093.1:0-3136 GCA_964513705.1 uncultured Gammaproteobacteria bacterium | reverse complement strand
AACGATCACCTTGCGGCACGGCACTTGATGTGACTACTTCGACGCCTCCGATTGTGGGAGATCAGCAGCAATCGTCAGAGGCAGCAAAAAAGGCGCTCAAAGCTCAGCAGCGTTTACAGAAAGCTAAAAAAGTTCCGCCACCCGTTGTCAGCCCGGATGAACAGGTTGTTCAATAAAAATTTACGGAGAGCGATTTTAAATGGACCCGAGTGGGTCCATTTTGTATTGTGATTTTTACGTAAAAACAGGGCGTGTAACCCTGTTTTTCCTGTGGCTCCCCCTATTGGACGAGTTTAGAACTCAGAACTGGAAGAGGATTAAGGAAGAATTCAGTCTCTTCGTTCTATCTCAGAAACACGTGCACAGTCAGCTTGCTTATAAAAACTAGGATAACCATCTTTCTATAAAAACGACGAACCCCACAGGCGAGTTCGCGTTGTGGGGGATGAGCAGAAGCGGGCGGGAACGCGCGAGGGCGTTAGCTTCTGCGTAGTTACTGCATGTCGAGAACCGTCTGCACGGCCTCGACGAGGTTCTTGCACGGCTTCAGGTTCGGCTTCTGGCGCAGGCTCTTGATGGAGAGTACGTAGGCTGGAACCGGACCGTAGCCCTCGATCAGGAGGGTGGGCTTCCCGGCATCGAGCGCGAGAAGTACTTCGCGGAGCGTGCCTTCCGCGCCGCCGAGCGTCAGGACGACTTCGGTGTCAGTAATCATCTGCCGACGCATGTCGTCCTTTTCCTTGCCCACGAACACCACGGGGAGCCCACCGAAGAAGTCGCTGACTCGACCCTGCATGTAGCCGGGCTGGTACAGGCGCACCTCCGGTCGAGGAACCTTGCTGTTCGCGAAGGTCGCCCTGAGAACGGCGCCCGGATTGCCGTCCGACGTTCCCGCGAAGAGCGAGCAGGTGGGACCGAGGTTGTCGGCCACGAATTGCGTCGCGCTCTGCGGCAGATCGACCTGCTTTCCGGACCCGATCACGAGCACGTTGTGATGTGCGTGATTGCCTCCATTCGGCAAGGCCGTGGGCAGAGGCTCCTCAGGAAGGGCGGTGCAGTTGGCCACGAGGGTCTTCCACCGCTTGCTGGACGTGATCTTCACGAGCCTACGCTCGATCTTCTCACGCTTGCGCCGCTCGGCGTCTTCAGCCACCTCCAGCGCGTGCGCCGCTCGGCCTTTGGCGACATCCTCGTCATGCTCCGCGCGTCGACCCTTCTGACGCTCGGTCCACTTCTTCCGTTGTCCCTCGATCTGGTTGTCGATGTCAGCGGCGACGTAGATGTACCCGTCGGGAACCGAGAGCAGAACCTTGCGGATCGTCTCGGACGCCTCGGTGGGACGCTCCACGACCTTGGCGTAGGTGCGCGGGTCGTAGTCGACGCCCATGAGTTCGGGGTTGTCCTCGAAGGTGTTGTCCGGATCGACACCCCAGTTGACGTTGCAGTGGTGCTCGAGGCTCTTGTTGTACTCGTTCGAACCGACGATGCTCCAGCTCTTGTGGCCGAGTCGACCACGGTGTGCTTCCCCGTCGAAGTACCGCTTGAGCACCCGGATCTGGCGACCGGAATCGACCGTCGAGTCCACGAAGAGGACGTGCTTGCCACGAAGCGTTCCCTTCGTAGCGAATTCCTCGAGCTTGTCCTCGTCGAGCTGATTGCCGCTCTGATCCACCTTGAGGCTGTACATCTCGGTCAAGCCGAGTGCGCGCATCAGGATGAGGCAGGGAAGGCGACCGCCCCGGTCGATGGACACGAGTACGATCTGCCCGAGGCCGACCTTGTGTGAACGCCGCAGGTCCTTGGTGACCGTCTGGTAGAGGCCGAAGTACGGGATGGCTCGCGCGATGCGCTCCATTTCGCCGACCGACTCGAGCAGGGCGATCGCCCTCTCGTACTTGGCACGGCTGATACGCTTCTTGATCTTGTCGATCCCGTCGCAGGCGCCCATGATGTTGCGATCACGGAGCAGGGGGATCTTGAAGTAGCCCCCCTTCTCCCCGTCGTCCTCATAGGTCCCACGGGTGTAGGCGAAGCGGAAGACCTCGTTCGCCTCGTCCACGAGACGCATGCGCTCAACATGGGCCAAGGACTCGAAGCCCTCGATCCTGCTCTGCTCGAGCTTGAGACGCGGCTTGAATTCCTCCTCCTCGAACGTCGGCTCGACGTAGGGCGGCGGTCCGATGATTCCCCTCTGGTACGCCTGCAAGAGGCTCCACTGGATCGGGGGCATGGACACGGTCAACTCATGCATGAGCGTGACCGCGTGGCGCAGAGACAGACCAAATCCGAACGACATGTGCTACCTCCTCTGGTGACATCTGGTTTTGACTTGTGCGCTCAACAAAGAGCGATTGCCGACCTTTTCGGCAACGGGTAACCCTACATATGCTTTTGCAAAATGTCAATATTTATCTGAATTCAGCCAAAAAGTTCGTTTATAAATGAACTTTGCAAAGAAGTGATGGTTACGTTCATCAACCAAGTATTTACAATAGTGAATACTCCTGCTACTCTATAGGGGTATGGACACCACTACCCCATCTTCAGAGACAAAGATTGCCCAGTTCATCGCGGAAAAACGTGAACAAGCAGGGTTATCTGCCAGAGAGCTTGCCGAACGGTCAGGTCTTTCACCTGCCTATATTTCCCGCCTTGAAAACGGGGAGTATAAGAGCCTATCGCTCCCGACGGTCAAAGCATTAGCGGATGGCTTGGGTCTTACCTTGCGCGCCTTCCTAGAGGAGGCTGGCTTGTTAAATAACGAAGAACGGCCGAGCTACAAGCTGATCACCCAATCCCTTCGACATTTGGGCTATTCAGACAAGGAAGCAGAGGACGTCATCCGGTATGCCCGATATCTTAAAGAACAAGGGAACGGAAATTCCTAATGCTACTTGGCTTCGCTTCGATGCCACGCAAGACTGTCTCCCTGCGGACTGCCTCGCTGTTTATCGTCAGCTTTTTAACACCGGCCTTCGTCATCTCAAGAAAACGATCGACAACGTCATCCGGTCGGAAGGTGGTTCGATTACAGTTCCGATGCAACCGGCCTATCTCGAACGCTATTTTAGTGGCTTTACCTTTGAATACCGACCCTTCTACAATCTCTCACAACTGACGAAAGGGGTTGAAGGAT
>CAZENZ010000092.1:0-3333 GCA_964513705.1 uncultured Gammaproteobacteria bacterium | reverse complement strand
TGTTTGCCAGCCGACCTGCCACACGAAATCGAAGTTGATCTCTCTGTCCTTGCAACCTTCGATGACTCCATCGACGTCGCAGCACTCAAACTTCCAAAGGGTGTTGAAATGCTCACGGAATCAACGGCCACGATTGCAACAGTCGCTCGTCCGTTGACCGAAGAAGAACTCAAGAAGATGGAAGAATCAACGGTCGCCGACCTCTCTGCGATCAAGACCGAATCCGACATCAAGAAAGAAGAGGCTGCCAAGAAGGAAGCCGAGGAAAAGGCTGCTGAATAAGAATCGTCACACGGCGTGTGATATACTACGGGGCATGCAACGCATGCCCCTTGTGTATCCGCAAAAATCGTCCAAGAAAGCCGACAATAAGCGCTCCCAACGATGGATCATCGTGGGAGCCTGTTTGTTGCTCATTGTTTCTGCGGTCCTGTTGTACGTGATCGTGACGGGTCTGACACGTTCAAAAAAGCCAGATCCATTTGTTCCAACGACAACCACTCCTCAAGCAACATCTACGCAGAAAGCGGTGCGTCGTCTTGATGGCATGCTCGTCGCTCCTGGAATGGAAGCGAAGCGGCCAATCAGCGTCATGATTGATAATCAGATCGATGCGCAGCCGTGGTCGGGCGTGGATCGTGCCTCGCTTGTCATCGAATCGCCAGTAGAGGGAGGTATTACGCGTCTCATGGCCTTCTTTGATCCGAGCGTTTCGTCATCGACGATGATCGGTCCGGTCCGGAGTGCTCGTCCGTACTTTGTAGATTGGGCGCGTGCCTGGGAAGCGGGCTATGCCCATGTGGGTGGCAGTCCTGAAGCGCTTGAGAAGCTCAAAAAGCTTGGTCGTGATGTCGCAAACTTAGATGAGATGGCGAATAGCAGCACCTTCTATCGTTTGCGTACCAAAGTCGCGCCGCACAACGTCTATTCCTCAATTGATATGCTGTCTGAGGCGATGGATCGCCGCTACGGTACGAGTACCGCCACATTTGCAGCGTGGCGTTTTGAGCCGCTTGTTACATCAACGAATGCAGTCGTGTCTGCGTCGTCTGTGAAGATTCCGTATGGCGGTTCCTACTCGATCACGTGGAAGTATGACACGGACTTAGGGCAGTATCGCCGCTCCAAAGGAACGACTGTCCAAAAAACGGCAGAAGGTAAAGAACTGCTTGCTTCGAACGTTGTGGTAATCAAGACGGATGCTCAGGTCTTGGATGATAAGGGGCGCTTGTCCGTGCGTACGGTGGGGAGTGGTGACGCCGTGCTTTATCGAGCGGGAAAGAAATACATCGCTCGTTGGAGTCGTTCACAGAATGAACCGATGCGCTTCGAAGGAGCGGACGGTTCGGAATACGTGATGACGGCCGGAACGACTTGGATCGAAGTCACGACTGATGATCGTGTATTTGCCGGTTTACCAGCGAACTAAGGAGCCTAGAGAAGGCGGCTAGGTTAGAATTTTTGTAAAACGTGTGGCGTTATTTTGATCGAGTTCACTTGAAACAGCTGCTTTTGGAAATACTGCTTTCGCAAATGTGAGGAGTAGTTTTGCTTGTCGCGGGTCGTGCTCTAGCAGAACGACGTCGCCAGTTCGTTGTTTGAGGAATGGGCGAAGTTGCTTCAAGAGACGTTTGATAAGGGCAAGTCCATCTTCATCAGCAAATAGGGCAGATGATGGCTCATATGCCGTTACCTGTTTTTGAAGAGTTGTCCGATCGCTTTCAGGGAGATACGGCAGGTTGGCGACGATGAGGAGATGATGTTGTGGTTGCTCATTCAGTGCGGTTTTTATGTGTTTTGCGAGCAGTGATCCTTGAAGAAAAGACACATTTTGTACGTTGAGCTTCTGCGCATTCATGTGGGCGACCTGTAGGGCTTTCTTGGAGCGATCGCTTGCGATAACCGAGACTTGTGACAGGCGTTTTGCGATGGATAGGCCTAAGCACCCGCTGCCCGTTCCGACATCCCACACGGTCCAGTCAATGGCTTTTCCAATGAGTGTACGTGCTGTTTCTACCAGCCATTCACTTTCGGCGCGAGGAATAAGCGTGTGACGATTTACGCAAAACGTGAAATCAAGAAATGGGGCTTGACCCAAGAGATAGGCGATGGGTTCATGCTTGAGACGTCGTGCAATGAGTCGTTGGATGGTCTTTGCCTGAGATGTTGAGACGCGTTCTTCTGGGTGTAAGACTACCCAGTCTCGATCATGACCTAACACATGTCCGGCCAAGACCTCTGCCTCGAACCAACGCTGGTCAGCCTGGTCGATGAGTTCGCTTAAGGCCTCAGCGCTGTTCCGGACGATATCTCGAATGTGGCTTGGCATAGGGGTTCTCGCTTAGTGTACGTAGGGAAGGGGATGCTTGTCACCCTGGGCCGAATTCGCTATGCTTTTCGCGCCCTGGACGTTTAGCTCAGCTGGTTAGAGCGCACGATTCACATTCGTGAGGTCGGTGGTTCGATCCCACCAACGTCCACCACGCAAAATCTCGCCTTCATTGGGCGAGATTTTGCGTAATCGAAGATCTTACGTAGTTGATGTTGAGTTGCTACGATTATCCAAAATATGTTTGAAAAATTCTTTAATGGTGGAGCGCGAGAACGCATGGAACGAAAGTTAGTTTCTACTGTTGATCTAGATCGTATCTTGAATCACTTCGGGGAGCTGCCCCGTTTGTCTGAGCTTTCGCAGGATCGGCAAAAGAAATGGCGAGAACGAAATTTATTGATGAGGCAGATCATCGAACGTTGTAGACAAGATACGGTAAAGAGTGCGATGAAAGATTCATGGAAAGAATGGCACGAAGATCCAGGAGTCATGCAAGAGTTATCAGAACTGTTTGTACAGACTGGATTGCTCGCTGTAGAAGATCTTCCAGACGCCGTTCACTTAAGAGGTGATAGGTATACGTATATCTATGAGGGGGAAGATTTTCTCGTTGATGAAAAGCATGACATGATCGCTCCTCTGATCGTGCTTGAAACGCGTGTGTTACGAAGAGAAGAGATGCTAACTGCCGAGTCATTAGTCCACGAAGCGATGGGCCGATTATGTGGACTGGGTCGACCACGTCAGGCAACGCATATATACTGGGAGATATTATCTCCCGGACTAAAGGAGAGGATCGGACAGTCGCCTGGACCGCAAGCATCACTTATGGATCCTGCGCGAAGACGTATCAATCTTACACAAAAAGTATACGCATATCCTGGTTTTGCGTATCCAGATTATCCTGAACCGATTCCGGGCACGAATGACAGAAATGAATATAATCGCTTCATTTGGAGGGGTCGTGCATCTAGATTGAAACCGGATGCGTTCACGTCTCT
>CAZENZ010000091.1:0-3382 GCA_964513705.1 uncultured Gammaproteobacteria bacterium | reverse complement strand
AGTCTGGGCATCCTCTGGAATGATTACCGGCACAATTATCTTTGCCACTTTGGAAGTATTCGGTTTTTTTCGAAGCGCTCTCCCAATGCCTTGAACAATATCTATTAAAGAATTCTTTGGATCAACGAAATATACAGAGTCGACGATCGGTATATCCACCCCCTCAGTCAATACGTGCACATTCCCGAGCACGCCTCGCTCTGAATTTGCGAAGTTAGAGATTCTTATCGAGCGTTCAGCGTTATTTTGGTCACCCAATACATAAGTGAACACCGGCATGTCGGTGCCAAACGACATGTTTTGTGAAATAAGACCAAGCGCGCGATTAAATGTGATCGCTTGTTTTCTCGACCTGTGAAATGTGATCGCTTTGTTTACCTCTCCGGCCACTAATGTTTTCATCAGAAACCCCGCTTTAAATAACAAATCGGCAGACAGGGTCACCCTCTCTTTTTGCTCTTCGTCGAGAAAAACGTAAGCATTATTCTTTATGAGCTCCAGCTCTTCCTCGCCATTAATAATAGCGAGCACGATTTCGTAGTCTGCGATAACGCCTGCTTCTATGGCTTTTCCAAAATTAAAATCGTGAAGCGTTGGTCCATACTTCGCCTCATCATCCATTGAAAACACTTCGACTCCAGACTTCTTTGCGTACGTTTTAACCGCAGGATTAACTAGACGTTCTGTGGCGGTCATAAACAACCGCTTTGAAGCAGGGACATTTTCATCAAGTAAACCCCTAGAAAAAAATTGGTCTTCGCGTCCAACGGTCCTGTGTGCCTCATCGAATATTGCTAAATCGAATTTGAAACCGTCTAAACGCTTTATAGCCTCCTCGATAACCGGGATAGATTGATAAGTTGAAAAAATGTATTGACGCCTGTCTGATGTTGAGTTGACCCATTGAACGATCTCATCTGGCGTTGTGGTAACCGAGAAATCTAAATCTTCTATCTTTATATCAGAAGATTCGCCGTCATCTTCAATATCGGCAAGGATCGTTTTATCGCTGCAAACGCAAAGATACTCAAAATCACGTTTGCGGTGCTCTACCCACTCCCTAACGGTTTGGCCCACAAGAGAAATGCTCGGAGCAAAAACGAGAACCTTAGACGCACCCAGTTCTTGGCTTTCTGAAACCCAAAGCGCCACCAATGTTTTTCCGGTACCACAGGCAGCAATTAATTTTCCGCGATCATTACTTTGCAATCCCTTTACTACATCTCTCAGCATTATTTCTTGATGAGGTCGAGGCGAATATTTAACAGGTGCAATTGTTGAAACTTTCTGGTTTGCTAATTTGTAAAGTGATTCAAAAAAGTCAGAATCTAATTCGAGCAATCGATCAAGTAAGGTTTGCTCGTGATTAATCTTTTTGTTAGACACCTCCGGAAGACGAGCGCTATTCGCTATCGTTCTTTTCTGATCGAAATATTCCGATTCAGACCAAAAAGTCGACAATTCGGTAGCTGTTGGAGATGATTGGTCCGATCTGAACTTAGCCTGCCATGCCTCCACGCGCCCATCCGTTAAAAGGCTTACGCCATCAACGCCATAATCAGTCTGTTCAAGCTTATATTTCTCTTTGATTGTATTAGGAATTTTTCTCCCGTGAATCTTATCAGACCAAATCTCCTGAATCTGATAAAGATCTTTATGATAAAGCAGAAACAGGTAGCAAAACTGTTCGAAAACATTTCCTTTTTCTGTAGTTTCTTCTATTTGCCGTATCTCTTCTTCTAACTCGTTCCAATTTGCATATGCCTTCTTTGAAAAAATTGGATGGAGGCCAGAGATGGCTTCGTTTTCAATATTAGGCATACAAATGTTTTGAATCATTGATAAATTTCAGTACATCTTCTTTTCTGAATCTCCTATCCCCTCTCTCGCCGAAACGAACCGCTTTTAGAATTCCCTTCTTATCCCAATTTCTAAGCGTGTTAGGATGGCACTTTAAAAGCTCACTCGCCTCTCGTAAGGTGAGCAAAGTTGGAACTTCGTTATTTTCCATACTTAAACACGAACAGAATTATATACTGCTCACTAATACCCCACAATCCCGCCCCCCATCCTACTTGACAAAACCCTTGTTTTGTGCTATATTTGTTTGTCGAACATTGAAAAGAAACGAGCTTGAAAACGGCGTATTACGGCCAAAAAATTGGCCTTAGCATGCCGTTTTCAAACCAAAGGCAAGTCTTAAGGCCGCGAATCCTCGCGACCCGGACCAGCCGAACGGCACCCAAAGGAGGCAAGCCATCATGGCCAGCCTTTCGACCAACACGGACGGAGAGATCACGGAGTTCAAGGGCCGCCTCGCTCGCGCGGGCTTCACGGCGGAGATCGTCCGCGAGGTGAACACCGGCGACGACAACGAGCTGGCGAAGCTCATGTACGAGACGCTGATGCGCCACCCGCGCTTCGCGCTCGTCCACGGCCTCTTCACCTCGCCCGAGAAGCAGATCGAGAAGGTCCGCGCCTGGAACAAGGAGTTCGGCTGGGGCATCCCCGACGAGGCCTTCGCCGCGGCGGAGAAGTCCGTCCCGGTCTGGCCCGAGGAGAAGCTCGTCGCGGTCGTGCTCGTCCCCTACCTCGCCGACAAGACGAACGAGGACGAGACGGTCACGAGCGGCCTCGAGCGCACGTTCCACGAGCTGTGGGCGCGAGCGAAAGCCGAGCAGGACGGGAGCTGGCGCTGGGACGGCTACGACAAGGCCGGTCCGGAGCGTCTCCGTCTCCACAAGGGCATCGAGCATAAGGTCGGCCTCCGCTGGGAGGTCATCAGCCTGGGCTCGCAGCGCAACAAGAAGCCCTGCGACGTCCGCTCCGCGAAGTCCTCGCCTCACGCCGGCATCCTCGCCGCCGCCGCGCTCCACCCCCAGTGGGTCAAGAGCATGGACGGCGACAAGGTGCCCTACGCGTGGATCCCGGGCTACGAGGTCTCGGTTCCCGGCCGCGTTCCGTGGACGCGCGTGCCGGGCCTGTACTTCTATCGCGGCGACCGCAAGATCGAGCTGGACTACGACTGGGACGGCAGCTGCGATCCGCGGTGGGCGGTGCCTTCGTTCTTCCGGGAGTAGCTCGGCTCTCGGAACTCGGACCCTTGGGACTCGGAGGAACCTTGGTTCTCGGACCTTGGTTCCTCCGGTCCCTCTGGCCGGTATCTACAACGCAACGCTTCGCAAAGGAGCTCGCGTCTCGTGGATGCCGGCTCTTTTGTTTTCTGATAAAATCCCGCGCGGAGAGTAGGCTCATGTATCGGCGTTTACGGATGCCGGTCGCCGAAATCTCTTGTCATCGCAAACGCGTCAGAATCTCCCCGTCCACGGATGCGGAGAGCGTACGCCGCGAATGATGGGTACTCCGTGTTTTCTTTTGGAAC
>CAZENZ010000090.1:0-3439 GCA_964513705.1 uncultured Gammaproteobacteria bacterium | reverse complement strand
AAGACACACTTCTCGAGAATGGCCTGTCCATCACGTGGGTGCTCTTCGAGGAACATCGTGAGAGCATCACTCATGACGGATTCAACAGCACCACGTACCTCTGGCGTACCAAGCTTAGCCTTGGTCTGCCCTTCGAACTGTGGTTCTGGATAACGAATTGAAATGACGGCCGTGAGACCTTCGCGCACGTCTTCACCGGACAAGTTTTCGTCCTTTTCTTTCAGGTAGCCCTTGTTACGCGCATAGCTGTTCAAAACACGGGTCAACGCCGCACGAAAGCCTTGTACGTGCGTTCCCCCTTCTGGGTTTGTGATATTGTTCGTGAAGGCGTAGAGCGTTTCAGAATAGTCATCCGTGTATTGAAGCGCCACAGACACTTCGGACTTATCGACCTGTTTTTCTACGAAGAAAATATTCTCGTGCTTTGGCAACTTCTTGTGATTCAAGAAACGCGCGTACGACACAACGCCACCTTCAAAATAAAAACCGTAAACATCATGGCGCCCCGCCTCACGCTCATCGATCACGGACAAACGAATACCTTTGGTGAGGTAACACTGCTGACGATAGTGATCGATAATGCGCTGGTGATCCATCGTGATGCCATCTGTAAAGATGGTTTTGTCCGGATGGAAAATCACGGTCGTGCCGTGACGATCACTTTTACCGATTTTCTCGACCTTCCCCTGCGACTTTCCGCACTTGTAGAACTGTTGAAACTTTCCGCCATCACGTTCGACAATCACTTCAAGATCATCTGACAACGCGTTCACCACAGACACACCGACCCCGTGCAATCCACCAGAAATTTTGTACCCACTCGATTCACCGCCGAACTTTCCTCCAGCGTGAAGCTTCGTCATGACGAGCTCAAGCGCCGACACGCCATATTGCTTATGCGTATCCACCGGAATACCACGACCGTTATCGGTCACGCTTACTTTGTCACCTGGCAATAACTTGATGGTAATTTCGTTCGCATGGCCCGCCATTGCTTCGTCGAAACAGTTATCGACCACTTCACGAAGCAAGTGAAACAAACCTTCCGGGCCGGTTGACCCGATATACATTCCCGGACGCTTACGTACCGGTTCCAAACCTTCCAAGACCGAAATCTGATCGGCGCTATAGCCGTTACTCGCGGGTGTTTTTGCCATAGAAAGAGTCCGCCCGATGGTACCAGGTGATACGCACCAAGAGAAGAGGAAAGATATGCTATAATTTGCCTATGTCGTCATCTGACTATTTGATTGGAAGTGGGATGAGTGAATCGGATTTAGCAGCCGCTTCCTGGTGGGTACGGCATCGTCTCGGACTGCGTCGTCTTGGATACGGCTCCTTGATTGGACTAAGCGTCCTCCTCTGGGGCTATACGCTCTGGTCGTATGCAGATGCCTACTTAATTTCTTGGCCACGTGAATCGCGCATTCCCAAAGCCATCGCTCAACAAGCAGTTCCAAGTGACGCGCTACGACGTATCGCCCCTGAGCCCCTCCAACCAGCAGACGTAATGGCCTTTGAAGCCACAGACGCACGGCTCGACTTGATGAGTAGTCTGAGCAACCCCAACGACCTGTGGCTGGCACATGTGAAATTTCGTTTCAAGCTCGACGAGCAAACAACCCCAACGCAAGAGACCACCATCCTTCCACATACCACCCGACCACTCGTTGAGCTTGGTTGGCGTGGAGGTGGGAGCCCCATCCTAGATGTGCAAGAAATTCGCTGGGAACGCATCCCTCTCCCAGCTATTAATGGCAATTACGAACTATTCTCGACTCAACGTCAGGACTTTGCGGTGAGTGAAGAACCGCAATACGTGTCGCTAGGCGCCGGTTCAGGCAAAACCGATTTCACGTTTACCAATAATTCAGGCTACGGTTATTGGAATGTACAACTTTACGTTACGCTCTTGCGCCAAGGCACACCTCTCGCTGTGAACAAAGTTGACGTGCGCGAACTCAAACCAAATGAGGTGCGACCGATTTCTTTGCAATGGTACGACAACGTCAGTGGTGTTGATCAGGTTGAAGTGATTCCGTATGTGAATATTTTGGATCCAGCCAGCTATTTGCCGACGGATCGAATTTAAAACAAAAAACGAAACATCTTGAGAAGGCGACGGAACGCATGCTATACCAACCAAGCATGCAGCGTTTTTTTGTGATCTTTGAACGACTGGACTGGGGCCTGCTGATTGCAGCGGCTTCACTTGTTGCAATTGGACTCTCTGTAATTTATGGAATTGGGATCTCTCGTGATCCGATAGATTTGTTCTCGTTTTATAAACAGCTGGTGGCCTTGGCACTCGGCGTTGGGATCGCCTTCGTGCTCACGATCGTCGATTATCGTCATCTGCGTTCATTATCGGTAGTCGTGTATTTGGTAGGGCTGGTATTACTGGCATCTGTGCTCATCTTTGGAAAAACGATTCGTGGCACGCAGGGCTGGTTCGTGGTTGGTGGCTTCTCTTTTCAGCCGGTGGAGCCCGCCAAGATCTGCTTAGCCGCGTATTTGGCAGCATTTCTCGCGCGTCATGGTCATGGACGATTGAGTTGGCCTAGTTTTTTACGTAGCGCGGCAGCCGTTGGCGTGTATGTGGCGCTCGTCTTTCTCCAGCCGGACTTTGGTTCTGCCATGGTGATGTTAGCCGTCTGGGGGGCGATGACTCTATTTGCCGGTCTTCCACGTTTTGCCTGGTTTATTTTGCCCGTTATTGCGGCGGCAAGCATCGGACTCGCTTGGACCGTCGCCCTCAAGCCCTATCAAAAAGAACGTGTCATCGCGTTCGTCCATCCAACGGCAGACGTACGTGGCTCCGGGTACAATGCGGCACAAGCACGAATCGCCATAGGTTCTGGAGGCTGGTTAGGGAAAGGGATCGGTGAAGGTTCACAGGCTCGTTTACGTTTTCTCCCCGAGGCCGCCACCGACTTTATTTTTGCCGTAGTTGGGGAAGAACTTGGCTTCGTTGGGATCGCCGTGACCCTCGTGCTCTTTGGGTGGCTGTTTACACGTTATATCCTCACTGCTCTGGGAGCAGGGGATGATTTTGCCGCTCTTTTACTTATCGGACTCGGCGCCACACTGCTCGTGCACGTCGTAGAAAATGCCGGTATGAATTTAGGCGTTCTCCCGATTACGGGTATTCCTCTGCCGTTCGTCTCAAGCGCCGCTTCGTCACTGGTTGTCGTCTGGATCAATGTAGGCCTTGTTCAAAGCGTCGCCGTACGGCGTCGGAGCACGAGCCTCGCTCACGCCGAGCACAACGAACAATATTCCCTACAATAGGCTCCACTAAGGCATTTTTCCATTCATCCACAACATATTTGGCTTGATTTTTGTACTCGACTCCCCTATAGTCTTGGCACATAATAGCTATGCGCGGGTATCGTATAGTGGTTATTATGGGTGCTTCCCAAGCACCAAAGGCGGGTTC
>CAZENZ010000089.1:0-3521 GCA_964513705.1 uncultured Gammaproteobacteria bacterium | reverse complement strand
GATAGGTTCACTCCCATCGTTCGTGATCGTGGTCATCCCGATGAAGCCGCAGCTCTCGCCCGGCAAGACCTTCACCACCTTGCCGGTATACCGGCGCCTATCCGTCACGGTCGTTGCAGTCGCTGAACCAGTCATGATGCTCCTCAGCAGTGGACGTCAGAAAAAACGTGTAACAGCAGACCTTTAGAAGAAGGCGTCCGTCCTTCCTCCATCGGTCCTGAGCACCCATCAGTGGATGCGCAGGACCATAGAGAAGGAAAAACCCTTCATTCAGGAAAAATTCGTGTGAAAAGAACGGCGTTTTGTATCATAGTACGATCTCTTGGTCAAACAAATCATTCCACACAAAAACATGACAAAATCGCTAAAATTCGCTAAGGTCTTGGCATTCTCTATGGGGTATTCACCTGACATGATTGCCGGGGTAAAGAGTCGCTTATTGGAACGAAAAGATCTTCGAGCTGGAGAAGGGGAGCCAATTGCCGTGCATGCGGCCGTGACGAGGGCATCCACCCTCTATGAAAAACTGCGCAACGCCATCGATTATCGTGATGAGCATTTGTTGCGCAAAGGGGCGATCGCACGTATTTTGCGTCGTCGTTTAGCGCTCGATAATGATGTCCATGAAACGGCGCTGACTCTTCTGAAAGAGCTTGTCGCAGCTGGCTATCTTCCGAATGCCGCTCTGCCAGAATCCCTCGCCAAAAAGGTCGCAACTATCATTCAGCGCTATCAGACGGTGCGTGGCTGCAAAACGGGCTCAGAAGCGCATTACAAATGGTTGTATAGCATCACGGTCGCCGAGTTAGATGAGCTATTCGATGCAGCCGCTGAACGTCGTTCGTTGTCTTTTTTCTTGTATGAACGATTGGCAGAGTCGGTGCAGATCAGTAAGGGGGAGATGGATCCAAATGAACGACGCTTGCAGGTGTATATTGCTTGTTTACGCGCTTTTCAAAAAGCCGAGGATGATACGGTCTCGTTGACGCTTTTGCGAGGCTATCTGCCTGAATGGATAACGCCGGAAACGTGGGCGGAAACACCCCAGGATTTTGCCTATCGTTTAGCGGGTGTCCATTCTCTGATTCAGCGGCAGTTACGTCATCCCTGGTCGGCCAAGTTTTTACAGACCGTGCGCCCGCACGCTGTGGCATTGCGCACGATGGTAGATGCGCTTCTCGTTGACGGTCAGTATCAATTAGATCGTTTTGAAAAGATGGACAAGTTCGAAAAGCAGATCATGGAAATAGCGGAAGCCCAAATGGGTAAGGCAAGGTCACGGCTGCGAAAGGGGATGGTGCGCGCGATTTTTTACCTGTTCGCGACGAAAGTATTGTTCGCTTTAGCGCTCGAGATCCCATTTGAAGCAGTTATTTATGGCCATGTCGATCAACGAACGCTCATGATTAACATAGGGTTGCCACCGGGACTCATGTTGATCTTGGGGTCGTTGATTCGTTTGCCAGGAAAGAAAAACACCGATCGCATTATTGAAATGGTCAAAGAGCTGTTGGGAACGGATCAGGTACCACTCTTGCGTATGACGATCGCCAAGGCGCGTAGTTTTGGCGGACGGATGTTAGTTCGTTTGGTATATCTCCTCATGTTCGGCGCTTCGTTTGGGCTTATTAGCTATATTTTGTTTCGCGCGCACTTCACCTTCATCAGCGCGTCTATTTTCGTGTTCTTCCTATGTCTAGTGAGTTTCTTCGCCTTTCGTTTACGCAGTAATGCGCGTGAATTGGTGGTGTTGCGCCGACCAGAGCGGTTTACGACGGCAGTAGTCGATTTCTTCTCCTATCCGGTCTTGCGTGCAGGACATCAACTTTCAACGGCAGTGTCGCGTATTAATATTCTCATCCTGTTCTTCGATGTCTTGATTGAAGCGCCGTTTAAGCTCTTCCTTTCGGCCTTAGAACATTGGCTGGCGTTCATGCGCGATCGTCGTGAAGAGATTGAATAATATGTTTGAACAATTAAAATCATCAGAAAAATCGCTTGCTCGACGCGGTCGATTGCATACCGCGCATGGAGTCCTCGAGACGCCATTCTTCATGCCGATCGCGACGCGCGGCGCCGTCAAAACGCTCTCGTCTTTTGATGTGGAACGCTTGGCGTCACCCATTCTCCTTTCCAATACCTATCACTTATGGCTTCGCCCGGGTATGGAAGTGATGAAAGAGGCGGGAGGTCTCCACAAGTTCATGAACTGGAATGGAGCGATTCTCACCGACTCAGGTGGGTTTCAGGTGTTTAGTCTTGAGGGGTTGCGTAAACTTGATGACGATGGCGTTTGGTTCCAATCGCATATTGACGGAGCCAGACTTCGTTTGACGCCTGAGATCTGCATGGATATCCAACGTACGCTCGGGAGCGATATCTGTATGGTCTTGGATGTCTGCACCAAGTTGCCAGCGACAGACAAAGAAATTCGGCGCGCTTTGGATTTGACAGGAGTATGGGCAAAGCGCTCGAAAGAGGCATTCTTAGCCTTGAAAGACGGGTCCGTGAATCCAGGGGCGAGACAATTCGGTATTGTTCAAGGCGGAACAGATTTGGTGCTCCGCAAAGAAAGTGCCAAGACCCTGGTAGATATTGGTTTTGATGGGTATGCGGTGGGTGGGTTATCGGTTGGTGAACCTTTTGCCCAGGCCTGCGACGTGTTGGACGTGCTTCATCACGAGTTACCGACCGATAAGCCCCGTTATTTCATGGGCGGTGCCAAGCCACACGAAATTGTCGGTTACGTGAAGCGCGGGATTGATATGTTTGATTGTGTGTTGCCAACGCGTAATGCACGACATGGGGTGATCTATCGATTCCGTCATGATGACTTTGATCGGGAGGATTTTTACGAAGTCGTGCACATCACGAATGAAAAGTGGCAGAAGTCTCAAGAGCCATTGGTTCAGTTGGGTGAGGACTCTACGCCGGTGGATGAAGAGCTATCGCGCTATACCTACAGCTATGTATGTCATTTGTTCCGGGTCGAGGAAATGTTGGGACAGCGTTTAGCGACCTTATTGAATTTACGGTTCTATCTTTTGCTCATGAAAAAGATCCGGCAGCAAATTGAGGAAGGAAAGTTTTGACTGAAGAAGTAAGTGACGATGGGGAGGGCGCCGCGAGAGCATCGCGGCGTTTCCTCCCCGTAGTCGAGTGAGCCTGGGCGGTCAGGCTCGGCGGCGATGAATGGGCGTCGCCCGGCGCGTGTCATCCGCGCCGAACAGCCAGCGAAGGAGTGCTGCGCCCGCTGACCACGAGACGTGGATGTCACCCACGGGGTGCGTGTCTTCTGAGTGGCTCAGGAGCTCCTGCCTCTCCAGATTGGTCACGCGGATCACGATCGTCGGTCGTTGCGCACCTTCTCGGTCACTCGAGGTGACCTTGAGCCCCTGCAGGAGTAGCTGGGCAGCCAGCTCGTTGAGCTTGATCCGCCCAGTGTTGCCGCCTCCAGCGGAGACGAAGTCGTCGTAGGTCTGACGAACCTCCACCTCCTTGGTGTCGCCCTCCAGAACGCG
>CAZENZ010000088.1:0-3619 GCA_964513705.1 uncultured Gammaproteobacteria bacterium | reverse complement strand
ATGGACAAGAGTCACACATTCGCCCTGAAGCTCTAAAACATAACGTTGATGTGCACGTTCTGCCGCCCGGCATGCAGGTGGAGATTTCTTTGTGGGTGATCGATGATTCGGTGATTTTGTTATCAGGCACCCATACGTTTGCGATTCGCATCACCCATCGCCACACTGCCGAAAGTTTTCGACAATTGTTCTTGTTTTTGTGGGGCGTGTCAGCGCCGCTCGAAAAAATAGGTCAACGTTCATAGAGAAAGCGCTTATTATGGCGTAAATACGAGGCTTTTTGATTGACAAAAATGCAATTTTATGAATATATTATTACGTCCAATCAAGGACACCTGTCGGTGAAACGGCAGGAACCGTGGGGCTCTTTCCATGTTTTCCATTCCCGTGGCCTTGCTCGTCGCATTCCTCACCCTGGCCGCTGGCATCTACGCGTACGTCGCGAGACGCTGCCCCTGGGTCCTCGGACGGAAGTTCCGCCGAGGCTTCTTCCCCCTGTCGGGGAGCCCGATCACGCTCGGGCACATCGACGTCATCGGACGTGCTGCCAGGCGATGCATCGAGCTGATCGTCGTGATCGGCAAGAATCCCAACAAGACGCCCCTCTTCTCCCACGATGAGTGCCTGGAGATGGCGCGGCGACTGATCCGAGAAGCGGGCCTCACGAACGTGACGGTCATGGGCAGCAGCGGTCTCCAGGTCGACTTCGTCGCCAAGCATAACTGCGACGCGGTCTTCCGGGGAGTTCGGAACGCGACGGACCTGGCATACGAGCGCGGAGAGGTGGCGATGAGCTGCCTCATGCAGCCGGGCTACGACCGCAAGGTCTACTTCATCAAAGCCTCACGCCAGTGGCAGCATATGTCCTCAACGGTGGTCCGGCTCTCCGCAACCTTCGGAGTCGTCGTCCGTCAGTGGACGGCTCCCTTCATCGAAGAGTTGCTCGTCACGAAGATGGGACGCTGGCACGTCCGTGTCACGGGTGACTACTCGCTGACCTACGGCTACGCGAACACGGTGGCGCTCGCCGAGACACTCGTGCGACACCTCATCAGCCTGAAGATTCAGGCCAAGCTGGTGGACTTCGCCGAGCTGCGCAAGCAAGCCCTGAACGAAGCCTCACCGGCTGGCGGCGAACTCCGAAGCTGGCTCATGGAGACCTTCGGCGCGGACGTGCTGAACGCCGACCATGCCCAGGTCAACCTCGACAAGCTCGACGTTCTTTTGCACGCAATCGGCTATTCCAGCAACACCTATGAGGAGCTGGAGCAGCGTCTGCGCGTGTCGATGATGCGGCTCTATCGTGGCGCAGTGCTCAGCTTCAAGGGCGTGCTGGTACACACCTGGCACCCCGATTTCTTCCGACCGGGTGAGGATCACGAGACTCAGCTCATGCTCCACCGGAACGTGGACTGCAGCGTCCCGAACCCGCAACCCGCTCACGTCGCACAGCTCGTCGAGCAGATCCTGAAGGAGATGCCGAAGGACCTGGCCAAGATGATCGAGCTGCCTGCCCCCGTCGAACAACGGGCCACGGCTTAGCAAAACTGGCTACGATTTAGCACATTCCATTCTAGGCAAGAGCGCTCGTCTCCGCTCTGGACAGTAGAGACCTCGCAACCGCATCCCGCGGCGAAGCAACCATCCACCCATGGGCTTCGCTCTCAGGGGGTGCGGTTGTTTCGATTCAAAAGGAAGCAACCGTCTTGAGAGAGGCGCTCCCCAGACGGTTTGAGTACAGCTTGAATATCGCTCGCGAGTCGCGCGAACTTATTTCTCCTTTCTTTCAGAACTCAGATACTTCACGTCGACCAGGTAGATCGTGCGATGGATATTGGGACGATCTGCCTCGACCCGCCTGACTGCAGACACAGGAGCGGGCAAGATATACATCCCAATCAAAAGCGCACTCGCCATCACACCGAGGGCGATCTGCGTTACATGCAACCAATCTCGACCGATCATCGTTCACCGAATCTTTCTGAGAGTCTTTTATGCGCTCTCCTTCTACTCCGTTCCTTATTTTGTATAGACCTGTCAAGAAGTAAAATGCTGAATTGCTTTGCCCACAGAACTATGCCTAAATAACCTGTCCCAAACGGCACCAATCCAGGAAGGAGGGACGCATGCTCACAGCGAACTTTCACATGATCATGGGAACCATCGGGGGCTTCATCGCCTTCTTTGGTTTCCTGCCATACATCTTCCAGGTCGTCCGCAAGGAGACCAAGCCCAACCGAGCGAGCTGGCTTATCTGGTCGGTCATGGGGTTCCTGATCCTCGTGACCTACTACGCTACCGGATCGCGCAACAACCTGCCGGGCACGATCGCACTCGCCGTCGGTCCGGCTATCACGATGCTCCTTAGCCTGAAATACGGCGAGAGCAAGTTCGACACTCTCGACAAGGGGTGCCTCCTCGGAGCTGTCATGAGCCTGCTGCTCTGGAAGGGGCTGCATGCTCCGGCGCTCGGACTCCTCGGAGCGCTCATCACCGACGCCATGGGCGTCATTCCAACCTGGCGCGATCTCCTCAAGAACCCGGCCAAGGAGAAACCGCATGCCTGGGTCATCTGGAGCATCGCGAACGTGTGCAACATGTTTACGATCGAACGGATGACGATCCAGGACACGCTCTACCCGACCTACTACCTGGTCGGCACAGGTGTAAGCACCTACCTCGTACTACGACAGTACTGGGTGAAGGGACTTTCGGCGAGCAAGGAGGTCAAAATTGATGTGCCGCGACTCGAGATCGTTAACACTGTCACGAGCGACGGTCCCTACCGTGCCGCCGCCGTGCGAGAGACAAGACCAGCTAAGTCGCGTCGTGTCGCGTTCGCCCTCGTCGGCATCGGCGTAACGGTCATGGGCAGCATTGCCTGGAAGCTAACGCACCGATAACTTCTCCACCGCACTCGCGGACAGTGACGCCCCTCTTCGCGTCAACCTGGTCCTCGGGTGCGTTGCTGTTTTCGATAAATAACAGCGAGGCGGTCGTCCAAGTCCTGGACGCCGCCCCGTAACGCTATCGACCGACCGAATCGACCGACGCGTCAGACCCTCCTTCCATCCTCCTCTGCACACCCGCGTCGGACCGATACGGACAAGCGTCCATCGGTCCAATACAGAACACCCAGGAGGTCTGCCCGACGGTGTCAGGGAGCTCGCCGCAGCCTGCAGCGACCGCACCACCCAACACCAGTACCACCAGCAACCAGTTCACCAGCGCCCTCTTCATACACGTCCTCCTCCCCGGAGTTTCGAACCAAAGAAAAACCCTCTTCTGCTTTTCTTTGTTTCGAAACAAACGGCGACAGGCACTAATACATGACAACACGAAAAAATACAAGGTTTTTGATATGAGAGATTGGCGATATCTCGGTCGCGAACCCACACTAGTTCAAGTTCTTCTGTGAGTTCTATCCGATGACACCGATCCACTACTCAGGCGATCTCGTGAAGCTGTAGCCACAATACCCACACCCATCTGAAATTGCATGGGTCATCTGGGAAATTTTGCGACGCACTCTCAGCTGGCGCAGTTTCAGTTGAAGTAATGTGGAGAATTCAACACAAAACAAAAACACCTGCATTTCTGCAAGTGTTCTTGATAGTCC
>CAZENZ010000087.1:0-3661 GCA_964513705.1 uncultured Gammaproteobacteria bacterium | reverse complement strand
GCTCCGCGCCAGACCGTTAAAACGGCTTTTGTAGGCACGGAGTTTTTATGTTGCCCGAGCACCCTAATGATGATTCCCTCGCATCCATTTCTAGCGAACTTGGCAACGCCTTGCAGGGTTTTGAAGCTCGGCAAAATCTCACTGGCGTCTTCTCGCTACTTCTCACGGTCGATAAACGTCTCAATCCTCAAACTTATTCCATACAACCAACGACAAACGAATATGCTTGATACCGTCGTCCTTACAATTCAACGAGATAAATTCACCCTGCTTGATCCCATCAAGGATCTCGTCGCGCCTTGGGATCTGCAAAGTAGAACGAGTAAGTATGAGAAGTACGTAAAGAATCCTTCGGCAAGAGATAAGAATGCAGGACTTTATCAGCCACGTCTAACGGGCGTAAAACGTTGGACGAGCGGACAAGCCTTTCAATCCGTTCTGAAGGTTGAGTTTTCCGTCCCAAAGCTCCTCTACGGAAATAACTTGGAAGAGGTCGAAGAAAAAGATTTCCCGCTTGTCATTGAAGCGCTTCGCTCAAGGCTCTTTCAAATGGGAGTCATTATTTCCATAGCTGATTTGGAAGCCGCGCCCGTCACCGTTTTTCACCCCTCAAAGAACATCGTTTTAACGAACGGCTATACAGCTTCGCTCGTGATGAAGGAGCTCGCCAAGATAAACCTCAATCAGAAGTTCGATCTGAGTAAGACGAGCTTCAGAAATGATGGACAAAGCTTACAGGGCTATACCGTGGCACACTCAGTCGTCTTCTACGACAAGATCGCTGACCTCGCTCAATCCAAGAAACGTGCAATCGACAAGGATCAGACGTCAGAACAGCTGTCGTTGTTCTCTGAGCTCAAGAAAGATCGCCCGTCTCTCGAAGTACTGCGTTTGGAAATCCGTATTACACAAAAGCAAAAGCTAAACTCTGTTTTGCATAAGCTTGGTCTGCCTCCCAATCCGACCTTCAGACAACTCTTCAAAAAAGATATTTGCCAGAAGATCGTTCGATTTTATTGGGAAGCGATGATCAAGAACGAAAACTTGTTTCTCTTCGATCTATCGACTTCACCGAAGCAGCTATTGAAACGTCTGCTCAAACAGAAAAACCTCAAGCCAAAAGAAGCGGTCTATCTCGTTGGTCTGGCTGAACTTTGTCGAGACGAAGGGGGTGTACGAGATCTTCGTAGGCTGCTCAAGGTAGGCCTCTCACAGAGAGGTTGGTATCGAATGGCCAACAGCCTCAAGTCTCTAAATGCCGTTACGACCAGCAAGACACTCCATGGATGGGTTAAACAAATCGACTCTTCGATTAGTACATTCCATTCTCTGCGCCTGAAAGACCTACCCAACCAAATTGAGCTTTCGAAGATCGTGGAATAAAATGGATTGATACTCTGTATGAAGGCCATTATTCTTGCCCGTGTTTCAACCGAAGAGCAGATGCAGGAAGGGCAGTCTATTCCAGCGCAACTTCAGCGCGCAAAAGAGTATTGCCAACGAAAATCGCTCACCATTCAAAGCGAGCACCAGTTCGATGAATCTTCCTTGAAGGACAAGCGTAAAAAATTTGAGTTAGTCATCGACGAAATCAGAAAATCAAAAGAAACGGTTGCTCTCGTTGTTGAAACAGTTGACCGTCTTCAGCGCAGCTTCAAGGAATCCGTTCTACTCGATGAGTTCCGCAAAAGTTGCAAGCTCGAACTCCATTTTATTCGAGAGAATCTCATTATTCACAAAGACTCGAACAGTTCCGAAATCCAGCGCTGGGATTTGGGAGTCTTTACGGCTAAGAGCTTCGTCTTACAGGTTAGTGATAACGTAAAGCGGACGTTCGATCTGAAACGAAGAAATGGGGAATGGACGGGACGTGCCACTATTGGCTACCTGAACATCAATAAGCCAAACAGCGAAACAGAAAAGGACGTGATTCCAGACCCGGACAAGGACTATTTGATCCTGAAGTTGTTCGAACTGTACGCCACGGCGACGTATTCAATGAAGAACTTGCGTGATGAGATGCACAAACTCGGTCTCCGAAGTGTTGGCGGCAAAGCGCTTTCAGTCAGTATGGTCGATTTCATTTTGAAGAACCCATTCTATTACGGCATGATGAAAGCCAAGGGTCAGCTGTTGCCACATAAATACAAGCCGATAATCAGCAAAGAGCTATTCGACAAGTGTCAGCAGGTAAGACAAAACTGGGGCAAGAAGCCATTTCAATATGGAGCCAAGCCTTTCATTTTTCGAGGCCTTCTTCGATGCGCACGTTGCGGTTGTTCGATGTCTCCCGAAATCCATAAAGGAAGGTACATCTTTTACGCCTGCACAAATGCTCGCAAAGAACTGTGCAGCAAGAAGATCTATGTTCCTGAAGCAGACCTTCTTAAACCCGTTTACGAGCTCTTGGAGGCCTTTAGCTTTATCCCAGAAGACGCAATTCAGTTGATCGTTGAAGAGCTCAAAAAATCGAACGAGGCAAAAGGCCTCTACCATCGGACGGCAATCCAGTCCCTGCGAGCAGAATACGACTCGACGCAAACCCGCATCGATCGTCTCTTGGACGTACTTTTGGACGGTAGTATTACTAAAGATGACTATGACAAGAAATTGAAGTCGCTCAAGGAACGTCAGTACGAACTCAACCTTCAGCTCGAAGAACACACCCGAGCCGATGAAAACTACTATATCACCGTATCTAACGTATTTAATTTGGCGAAGAACGCCCTTGGTCTTTTCCAGAGTTCGGAAGTCGAAGAGAAGCGTGCTCTTTTGAATTTCTTACTTCAGAACTCCCTTGTCGAGAATAAAAAACTGACCTTTGAACTCAGAAAACCCTTTGATTTGCTATTAAAAGTCCCGCTCCAAGAACTGGAAAACAGGGCTGTTAACCCTGTTCATCCAGTATGGCTCCGGGACCTGGATTCGAACCAAGATAAACAGATTCAGAGTCTGTTGTCCTACCATTAGACGATCCCGGAATGAATTGTGGCGGAATGATACCGAAACATGTGTTTTTGGTCAATCGATGTGTGTATTTGCTTGAGTTTTGTTTTGTCTTTTTTGCTGTATTCACGTAGGATGGCGACATATGTTTGATGTCCTGCATGATCGCGCGCATGTACTTGAGCAGAAGATCCAAGAGGCCTGGAAGATCCTGGCCTTGGACGTGGTAGCGAATGAAATTAAGGCATTAGAAGCCGAAACGAGTGCGCCGGATGTTTGGGCGGATGAAGTGCGTGCGCGCAAAGAGTCGCAGAAGTTATCTGATTTGAAAACGGAATATGATGTGTGGGCGGGTATGCGTATGCGCCTGCAAGAAGTGCAGGACTTTATTGTTTCCGCGCAAGAGGAATCGTCTCAGGATGAATCGTTTGCTGAAGAAATTCGCGCTCAGCTCGATGCATTAGAGCGTGCGTACGTTGATCAAGAATTTTTGCTCATGTTTTCTGGTGAGCATGATGCGAATAACGCGATCATGACAATTCATGCGGGAGCCGGTGGGACGGATGCGCAAGATTGGGCGGAGATGTTGATGCGCATGTTTGTCCGATACGCTGAGCGTAAACATTGGCAGGTACAGCTTGTTGATGAATCGCGTGGGAATGAAGCGGGGATTAAATCTGTGACGTTTTTTGTGCGTGGACGGTATGCGTACGGC
>CAZENZ010000086.1:0-3776 GCA_964513705.1 uncultured Gammaproteobacteria bacterium | reverse complement strand
CATAGCACATAAAAAAGAGGGCGATATTCAGCCCTATCTTCGTAGAAGGCTTATCTAAATCTAGGCCGGAGAAACAGCAAATTTTTAAAAATATTACGCGTACCTCAGCTAGGGCTCCAAAAACCGTGTCCCTAGGAGTCCCAAGCCAAAGGTGGGGTAAATTATCTTTGTCTGCCTCAAGCGCTGGCCTTTCTCTCAACGATCAGGTCTAGGACCGTACGAATACCCGCCAACCGCTCGATATCGTCCCAGACAGCAGTTAGGACTTCGTCTCTTAGGGTGCACCACAAAAACACCAACGGATACGTTGGTGTTTTTGTGTACTCGGTTCGTATTATCTATCCAAGCTCCTCATAATGCCGGGTGTTGAGTAGGATCTACTCCTCGTGAACGAGATTTTGTTAGCGCGGTCGGCACGACTGCAAATGCAGAGACCGTTCCATCATCATCTTTAATACCGATCGTACCTGCGACCGCACACAGAATACGGGCCGCAGCTGCAATATCCCCCGCCCTTGAACGCGCCTTTTCCATCATGTCTGTGGTCATGTTTTCGTAAAGCTGATCCGTCATGACATAGTACTCGTCCCCAGATTGAGCTTCTTCAATCCATATATCCGCCGGATCGAGCGAAGCCTCGCGTCCAATCCAGCCCAAACAGACATTTCCTACATCATACAGAGTAAGCTCACTCGCCTGTCGATGACTAAACTCACGGAGTAAGATTGTTAGCGCTTGTGCCTGAGATTCCTTGATTCTGTATGCAGGATCTGTAGTCGCAAGAAATGAGAGTTCGGACTCTAATCGATCAAGTACGTTCGTTACCTGCTGGAACGAAAATCTCGTTTGATCGTCGTGCTCATTTTGAACAAGCCCAAGCTCAGCCAGCGCTTGAATATATCCATGGTCTCGAGATACTTGTTCAAATTGACCCTGGCGACGACGATAAATACGACTATCGCCAACATTTAGACAGACAACCTTGAGCTGGCCTGTCGTATCATAAAAAGGCCGAACAAGCGCAAGTGTAGTACCACTATTTTCAATACTTTCCTGAACTTTTCGTTGAAACGAAGCGGACGACGAATCAAGGTGGGGTTCTCTTGCACCCACCGAAGCTTCACAGACTTTTCTTACATCAGCTCGGAAACGAAATTGAGCGACCTCTGCGTGTAGTTTTTGATGAAGCACGTGAGCCGCCCGTCTCGCCTCTTCATCTGAATAGGTCTGATCAAAAGTGCTCGAAAAAAAAGGAATTTCTGGATGACCTGGGAGCGTATATTCACGTAACGCCTTCGTAACGACATGAGCAGCAAGCTGGCTCGCTCCACCTGAACCCAAACCATCGCATGCAGCAATCGTACCAGTGCGCTCGTCATGAAACCCATCATCTTGGCATTCAGAACGATACCTCGATTCTGCCCTATAACGCGCTGGGACAACAACGTGTGCCGCTACAAAGTCAACCTCTTGTCGTTCATGCCGTGGACGCTGTTCTTGCTTGATAAAATGGATCATTCTACGTTCAGGTGGAATGGCTGCTAATGGTGGATGTTGCTCATCGATATCATCTGCTGATGAAGCAAACAGATCAGGACGCTCTACGAATCGATGGCCGTGAGAAGCTACCCGTGATCGACTAGAAGGGGGTTTTTCAGACATATGACATACTCTATTTGCGTATTTAAAGAGCAAGACTTATCAAACCAACGCCTTCAGATCCGCCAACACCTCATCCGCATGTGTTTCCGGTTTTACTTCCTCGTAGATCTTAGCGATCTTGCCCTCTGGATCAATCAAAAAACTCATGCGAAGCGTCCCCATATATTCACGGCCCATGAACTTCTTCTTGGCCCACACCGCATAATCGTTCACCATCTTCTTCTCTTCGTCAGCAAGCAGCGTGAACGGAAGACTGTATTTCTCAATAAACTTGGTGTGCTTCTTGGGAGAATCCACGCTCACACCAAATACCTGCACGCCCAATTTCTTAAACTTTGGAAAATTATCGCGAAAGGCACAGGCCTCTTTTGTACAACCCGGTGTATCATCCTTTGGATAAAAATAGAGCAGCACCCAAGAACCGGCGTAATCGGCCAAGGCATGCATGTTCCCGTCTTGGTCGGGCAATGTCCATGCAGGCGCTTTCTTTCCGAGGGTAGGAGTCATAGAGGATTTCATGATAGCACCTTCGTTTTCGAGACGCTCACGCTTGAGCTCCGCGCCACGATTATACTCACCCAACGATCCATTTCCACGAATCACACGATGACAGGGAATCTCTGGATCATAGTTACTCTTCAATACCGTTCCAACAGCACGTGCGGCACCGGGATAGCCTGCCTTGATCGCGACCTGACCGTACGTCATAGTCTCCCCTTTCTGGATGTTTCGTACGACCGCGAAGACGGCTTGCTTAAACAAAGATGAACTTGCCATAGCAAGTTCATCGTAGCCCATTGGTTTGATTCTGCGAACCGTTTAGGAGAGCAGATCGTCGATCGTACACCCAAAGACACCGGAAAGACCAATCAACGTTTTTGCTGTTGGATTCTTGTTTGCACCAGATTCAAGCTTGATGATCGTGTTATAGTTCACCTTTGCTTCGCGTGCCAATTCATCTCGCGTAAGATCCTTTTCAGTTCGCATTCGCTTGATGGTGGCCGCTACCTTATTCAAGGTGTAACGGGACTTCTTCTGAGGTTTGGTAGCCATAGATAGAATTGGATTAAAATGGATAATATCCTTTTATTTGTAAAACATTAAAGCCTTTCGCCTGATACGTCAAGCAATTCGTCCAATAATCATCAGGTATGGATGATCATCTGAGCAACGAACTGCAAACAAAAAAGGAGCCCTCGCTTTACAACGATGCCCCTTCTTTGATGGCGGAGAGAGAGGGATTCGAACCCTCGCGGGACTTTTGATCCCCTAGGAGTTTAGCAAACTCCCCCCTTCAGCCTCTTGGGTACCTCTCCGTGCTTGGCTTGGGGATTGGACGAACGCCTGGCGATGGTAACAGCTTCTACTAGGCGCATCAAGCAAACTTCTCAATCCGAGCAAAACTTGAGATACTACCTCTGTATATATGGCCAAACAGCTCCTTGAAGTCGCACCCACCCCCGCTATCCCTGAAGCCTCTATGGAACGAGCTCGCATCCGAGAAATTCTTGTGAATGAGTGTGAGGTGGATTCAGCACGTGCTGGTGGCAAAGGCGGGCAGAATGTAAATAAGGTGAGCTCTAAAGCCGTTCTCGTTTGGTATCCCGAAACAAGTAGAGGCTTTACTGATGCAGAAAAGCGAAGATTGATGGACAAACTCCAGGGCGACATCACCGAAGGTGGATATATCCGTCGTACGTGTAGTAACGGTCGAGACTTTCATCGCAATCTCGCGACCGCTTACGATCGCTTCGCTGAGACTATTTGGAAGGCACTTCAGGCTCCAAAGGAACGCATCGCTACCGAAGTTCCAAAGAGCGCTGATCAAGGACGTATCAATAATAAAAAGAAGGAAGGCGAGAAAAAGGCTGAGAGACAAACTGGTCGAAACTGGCGAGATCTTGGGGATGACTAGGCCTACCAGTCGACAAAAGGGCTTTTATCTTCTATTCTTGCCAGCGCATTGGTAAACCCTTTGCGAAGCAAACTGGAGGCAGTGCGCAGACTCAAGCGAGCAAGCTTTAGCTTGTGAGCGAGTGGTCAGCGCATTAAGCCGAAGAGGAGAGGTGGCTGAGTGGTCGAAAGCAACGGACTTGAAATCCGTCGTATCAGAA
>CAZENZ010000085.1:0-3953 GCA_964513705.1 uncultured Gammaproteobacteria bacterium | reverse complement strand
GCCTACTGAAGCCCATAGACGCATCCACCCATGACATGGTGTAGAGCTGCGTGGAAGAGCCGTTGCCGTGCAGGTAGTGCTCGTTGACCCACATCCCGTACGACGTTGCCGTCACATCATAGATCCCCATCGTGACGAAGCCCTGGTCTACAGTTTCGCCCGGACCAGGGAGACGGTAGAAGGTCCCACTCATGATCGCCTGAGTCGAGCACATGACGACCGGTCCTACAGGTGAAGATCCCGTCGCACCACGAACATGGGAAACGTCGCTCACCGTAACCGTCGCCTGCCGGGAAGTAGGGTTCACCCGCACGTCGATAGACATGGGAGCGAGAGCTCCTGTACGGGTGTACCAGCAGGTCGCGCGTCCCAGCGTGACGTCGACATGCGCGCCATCGGGCAGCAGGAGGACGAGGCTGTCCTCAACGCACCCCGAGAGCAGACAGAGCAGCGTGACCGAAACGAACCTGGACTTCATGAGATCCTCTTGCCCACTGGTTGTGCGAGCACCTAAATCATTCAGACGCTCGGTACTCCAGAAAGGCCCTTCATAAAACAAGCCAACCTGTCCGATGAGGGGCCATCCTCAAGATACCTATGCAAAATCCGACTCACGTATGTAGCCGTTTTTCTGATGAAATGTCAAAAATACTATTTCAACATCTCGTCTCGATCAATTCCGTTAGAATGTAGATAGTATACGTTTGCTTTACCAAACTCTGTGTCACTTTCCGTCTTGAACCGGATGGAATAGCCGTTTGGACCGCCCTTGTAAGTATAGAATTCTCCGACTTTTGGGCCAGTTGGCACGAGTGGCAAATAGACATTCCCCGTCACTTCCGCGCGCGCAGCAAAGCCATTACTGGTCAGCACCTCACTCTTGGTCGCGGCCTGACCAATATTTACGCCATCGTTTGCCGGATAGGTCGCCTTCTCGAGCCAGTATAACTGCAACGCTGAACGAATGGTGCTCATATTCGCCAAACGCTGCGCATCACGCGTGCGAGCTCGAGCACTATTCAACGAAACCGCCGCAAAGGCAGCTAATAAGCCGATCATCGCAAGCACAATCAACCCCTCCAAGAGACTGAATCCCGGACGACTGGCACGAAACATAGTTCGAAGAAAGGACATACAGAAGGATTATACCCGAGAAGTGGCTTTGGAATGCCAGCGTTGAAACAGACGCTGCGCAATCCAGTCCAATTGATGGTGTGGCTTAATAAAATAATCTTCGATCCCATGTAAACGGCAACGCTCAACATCTTCACGTGTACCAAGTCTTGATAAAATAACGATCGGCAGATGCGCAAGGCGCTCTTCGGCACGAATCGCCTCTACGAGTTGATAGCCATCCATACGAGGAAGAACCAACTCCGTTACCAAGAGATCGAACGGCTCATGAGACAAAAGCTCCCAGCTTTCCTGACCATGCATTGAGTGGACCACTTCAAATCCAACACGCCGAAGCTGCCTCGTCGCAAACGAGGCAAAAAACGTGTCTGACTCTGTCAGAAGAAGGCGTGGAGAGCTCGTCATAGGTCAGGTTGAATAAATGGACCAAGCGATCCCGTGGCTTGTACCGCGGCCAATACAGGCAGCATACGGCACGCCCGCCTCATCCGCCGCACGTTCCCAATCCCCCAGCTCATGCGACGATGAAAAGCAGACAGTTCCAGGATACCCGGAGAGCGTCAGATGGAACAGCTCTTCTTGGTTGGCCCGATCCGCCTGCGCGACCCAACGTTTTTCTGCACTGCGCCACACTTCATGCTGCTCATGCGCTGTATGACGATCAGTCGTATGCGCTTGAAGCGCTCCATCTAGGTCAACCAAAAACACCATCATACCCTGATCAAAGAAGGCTTGAAGCGCTGGAGTCCAGTCGCGAACTGGATGCTCGCTCTGTCCAACATCATTAAAGACTGCGTGACGGAGCGCTTCACTCTGAGCGCGCTGGCGGCGACGCAGCTCAAACGTTGGATAGCGCGTCTTTATTGCATGGTCCAAATCAATCCCCAAAAGATCCCGACGACGGACAAGACGTTGCTTTAGAGCCGGATACCACGCGTGAGGAATGTCATGCTGAGCAATCGTAGATTCCTTTTCCACGCGAGCCACCAAGTCTCGAGCGTATCTCATCAGCGGGTCAGTGACGCGACCAGACTCCAGACCACGCCACCAACGATCCGCGAGCGAAGGCAGCGCAACCGCGAATGATAGCTGCCAGCCATGCTCCACCGCTAGTGCCTCTAGCGCAGATCGCACCTCCTGATCCCAAGGGTCGGTCAGCCCAATCAACCATCCTTGTTTACCTTGCTTTTGAGGGATCACTCGCCAGGCCTGTATCGTTTCACGCTCCAAGCCAGGGGGTAGCGTTTTCTCGTTCGAGACCACGGCTAAGAGCGGCAACCCGGACGCCTCCTCCATCCAATGTGCAAAGATTTGAGCAGTAACCAAACCCGTTCCTACGAGTGCCTGTTCCAACGACAACCCATGACGCAAAAGATCATGAACCATCGGCACAGCAGCTCCAGAAATCTCATGCCGACGCACCGCCTCGGACAAGAGACGTTCTCGAATCGAGGTAGGCGGCACGTTCTGCATAGCTAGCCGTCAACTTCACGCATGGCACAGCCAATAGACACCGCGTAACGAGGTCCAAGCTCATCCAACACAGGACGTAGATCCGCCGGATAAACGACACGCGCCCATGGATCACCCAAATATGTATTGATATTTAACTCTTGCGTCAGATATTCAGGTAAACGCGGTAACAGCGATGAACCACCCGTCAGGATAATCTTTTCGATACGCTTATTGGCGCTCTCTTGGTCTTGCGACTGATACAGACTAATCGAATAGCGAATTTCTTCGAGAATAGGCTTCACAAGCACGCTCAAAATCGGCCGCAAATCACCAGTTGGCGTGAAACCTTGCATCGATTTAATATCGCGCTTCATGGTTTCGGCTTGATCAAGTGGAATTCCAAGGGTGCGAGCAATCGTCTGACTAATGGCATTTCCACCCGTTCCGATGGAACGAATCACAAAGGGCACCCCCTTCTCCACAATCATGACGTTGGTACGAAGTGAGCCCAAGTCAATCAACATGATGGTGGATTTATCTTTCCCGATCAGAGCACGGATCTCCGCGAAGCCCTCTGTTTCAAGTGCAACTGGTTCAAGCCCGGTGAGCTTAAATAACTCTGTGTACTTGGTCACCAGCGATTTAGGCGCCGCTGATACCAAAACACGCGTCGAAGCCTTGGCGACATCCGTTTTATCTATCTTATCAATAACTTTGAGATCAATCGCCGCTTCTTCGACGGGCCACGGCAACAGCTTCTTCACCTGAGACAGCGCGAGATCCTTCACCTCTTTTTCTTCAACGCTCGGCACACTAAGAACCGTTGAAAAGACTGATGACAAGGGCAGGGCCGCCGCAACTTTCTTGGTGGTCGTACGCGCCTTGGCTAACATTTGTTTTAAAATTTCGGACGAACCAGCCGCATCATTCAACATCGATTTCTCGAGGCTATCAGACGGCATGTTGACGTACGCATACGTCACAAGGCGCGCACGACCTTTTTCGTTGCGCAACTCCACCAGCTTCATGCCTCCATAGCCGATATCCAAGCCAATATAACTACTCTTATCTTGTGAAGAAAAAAGACCCATAGACTCCGGCTAGAATAGCACAAAGCACTGAAGCTCGAAATGTGGGTTACTTCTTCATTCCTTCATCCATCGCTTGATTGGCCAGCGCATCAGCCACTTTATTGAATTCACGACGCAAATGACGATACATAACGTGAGAAATTTTTCGCTAGAGGGCCTTTAAATAAGAGAATCGGAGCTGCAAATAAGGATTTTTAACTAGATAATAAAAACGCGACTGTTTAATAAAGAGTTAGATATCAGCAATGAATTAAAAATATTTTGTAAAGAGAG
>CAZENZ010000084.1:0-4039 GCA_964513705.1 uncultured Gammaproteobacteria bacterium | reverse complement strand
GGTTTGAACCTGGAAGCAGTGGTCGATCGGGTTGCTGAGCGTGAGAAGGCGACAAAGGAGCTCGCAGAGGTGACTGTTTACATTGCTTCGCTCGAACAAAAGCTCGCGAATCAGGAGTTTGTGTCCAAGGCACCAGCACACGTTACTGAAGGAATGAAGCAGAAGCTAGAAGAGGCTCGTATGAAGCAAACCGTACTTCGAAAAAAGATCGGTTGACAATAATAAAGAAATACGCAAGACTGGGCGGTCAACGAGTGCTTCGCGGCAACTCGTCGATCCGCCCTTTCTTGCGTTCACACAGCTTAATGTAGGTTTTGACTCGGGGCTGTAGCTCAGTTGGCAGAGCATCCGGATTTGTAATCGGGTGGTCGAGGGTTCGAATCCCTTCAGCTCTACTGCCGAATCATCGCCGGCGCAGTCCCCCGCGCCAAAGGTGATGAGGAGGTGCACGGAAGGCGCTTGTGGCCTTCCGTGTCTGGGATCGCAGCTTGGTGGAGTAAAGCAGCTGTACATTCCTACGGTCCCTCCTCAAGGGCCTCTTCCATGGGAACCTCCCGTAGGAACGCGCAGCAGAACGCGGGTTCGAGTCCCGCCGGTCCCACAACATGTCTCTCGTTTCCTCGCGAGCCGTTCTCCACGGTTCCCGCCGCGGATCCTCACTCCAGGATCCGCGTTTGCGTTTTATTGCTTGTCTTGGGCTTTTTTCGTAAGATGACGCGGTATGTCTACACCTCAGATTTCGACGGATCCACAGAAAATCGATCATTTTTTGTCGCATGCGGTTGAGCGTGTCTTGCCGACCGCTGATGCTTTGCGTGAAAAACTTCTGCGCGGAGATCGGATTCGTGTGTATTTGGGGGTAGATCCTTCTGGGCCAACCATGCATATCGGGCATGCCGTCGCGATGCAGAAGCTTGCTGAACTTCAAGAACTTGGCCACGAGATTATTTTGTTGCTTGGTGACTTCACCGGCATGATCGGTGACCCAACCGATAAGTCCGCAACACGCCGCAAGCTCACGAAAGATGAAGTGATGGAGAATCTCAAGCTGTACAAAGAGCAACTGTCTCGCTTTTTGAAGGTCGACGGTCCAAATCCGGTACAGGTGAAATTCAATAATGATTGGCTTGGTAAGATGTCCTTTGCAGATGTGGTTGAACTCGCTTCGCACTTCACGGTTCAGCAAATGATGGAACGTGACATGTTTGAAAAACGCTATGAGGAGGGAAAGCCGATCCATCTGCATGAATTCCTGTACCCGTTGATGCAGGGTTTTGATTCGGTCGCAATGGATGTTGACCTTGAGGTGGGTGGCAATGACCAAACGTTTAATATGTTGGCAGGTCGCACGCTCATGCGCGAAATGAAGGGGAAAGAAAAGTTTGTCATGGGCTGTCGCTTGTTAGTGGATCCTACAGGAAAGAAGATGGGGAAGTCCGAAGGGAACATGGTGGCGCTGAATGATGATCCGGTGGATGCCTACGGGAAAATCATGAGTTGGCCAGATACGATGCTGATGCCTTGTTTTGAGGTGCTGACGCAGTTGACGGCGGCTGAGATTCAAGAACGAAAGGCGCGCATCGACGCAGGGGAGAATCCTATGAACCTCAAGCGTGAACTCGCCAAAATGGTCGTTGCCTGGGCCTTCAGCGCGGAAGGCGCCGAACGGGCCGCAGAGCATTTCACTCAAGTTCACCAGCAGGGCGAGCGTCCAGAAGACATCCCTGAGATCGCTATCACTGAGTCTGAGTTGTCGGTGTTGGATCTCTTGGTTCGAACGGAACTCGTTCCTTCGAAGGGTGAAGCTCGACGTCAGATCGAACAAAAAGCCGTGCGCATTGATGATGTATTGGTTGAAGATATGAATGCAGTTGTTCCCCTGAAGGATGGATTGGTTATTCAGAAAGGCAAACGCCACTTCGCGAAAATCGTGAAAAGATAATATATTATGGAGTCTATTTATGCCTGGAACGAGTGGTCCAAGACCCTCGCAGAACGCATTTCGAAAATTCTTGGAACAGCGGTCGAAGCGAGAGAATTGAGCCCGCCGCAAGACGCGAATTGGGGTGAGCTGTCGTTCGCCTGTTTTAAGTATGCCAAGGAGTTGGGGAAGAATCCGGCTGAACTCGCCACGCTGGTCGCTACTCAGTTGAGTGAAGGAACGGCCTGGATTGAAACAGCGCAAGCCATGGGGCCGTATGTAAACATCAAGCTCACGACGCATGATGCGGTGGAGCGTGTCATTCAAGATGTTGAAACACGTGGTGCTCGCTATGGCCTCGTCCAATCAACAGGTGCGAAGCCGATCGTGCTTGAATACGCGAATCCAAACACTCACAAAGAGGTGCATATTGGTCACCTACGTAACTTTACGATTGGGGCGGCTGTGTTGCGCGTCATGAAGGCGGCGGGTCGTGCGGTGATTCCGGTGAGCTATGTGAACGATGTTGGAACAAACGTGGGGAAATGTTTGTGGCATCTCGTGCGTACGCACGGTTATGCGGTGAAAGAACTCACGGAGTCGCAGGTAGAAGCGCTCGTGAACGCTGTGCCGACTGAGCAGAGAACAGGGAAATATCTCGGTCAACTCTACACCGAGGCGACAGCACTTGCAGAAGATGAGACAAACACGCCTGAGATTTCGTTCGTACAGTCACAGCTCGAGGCGCACAACGCAGCTTGGGAACGTTTGTGGGGGGTAACGCGTGATTGGTGCATCGATGAGCTACATCGTATTTTTGGCGAACTTGGCGTTGAAATTGAGCGACAATATTTTGAATCAACCTATTTAGATGAAAGTAGTCGATTAGTGGACGATCTCTTGAAACAGGGGATTGCAAAGGAGAGTCAGGGGGCAGTGATTGTCGACATGGAGGATATGAAGCTTGGTGTGCTTGTGATGCGTAAGAGCGATGGGACGTTGCTCTACGCCGGAAAAGACCTCGCGCTGATGGAACAGAAGTTGAAAGATTATCCAGATGCGAGTGCGCTTGAAATGGTGATCGACGTGCGTCAGGTGCCGTATTTCCGCCAGTTGAATGAGGTTATGAAGCGCCGTAAATTCCCTGTTCCGATCGATTCCTTTGGGTATGAATTGGTGCGCTTACCAGAGGGGGCGATGAGTAGTCGTAAGGGCACCATCGTGACCTATCAGAGTTTGCGTGACGCTGTGTACGCGTACGCAGAAGAAGGGGTGCGAACACGTCATGTAGACTGGAGCGCTGAACAGGTACACATGACAGCCGACGCGCTTGCGAAGTCTGGATTGATCTTCGGCATGCTGAAGCAAGATAATGACAAGCAAATCGTCTTTGATCTAAAGGAGGCGTTGTCGTTTGATGGAGCGACGGGTCCGTATTGTCAGTACGCGATTGTGCGTTTGTCTTCGATTTTACGGAAAGCAGCTGCCAAAGGATTGATACCGGCCAAAAATACCTCGAGGAGTTTTACGCATGTGTCTGAAAAAGCCCTGGCCCTGTCGCTCGCGACACTACCAAACATGATACAGCTCGCTGGACGCGATCAACGGCCTTCGGTGATTGCGCATTGGTGTGTTGAGACGGCGCAGAACGTGAATGCCTTCTATCGCGATGTGCCAGTGTTGGATGCGACGCCAGAAGAAGCGGCCTCACGTCTGCGTTTAGCTCAGGCGGCCAAGTTAGTACTTTCCCAAGGATTGAGCCTTCTCGGGATCCCCGTCCCAGAGGAAATGTAGGCGATAGCAAAAAGCAGGTATCCACCTGCTTTTTGCTAGGCGAGTATGCTACCATTCACTCCAATAAAGAACCTTGGTCTGAACTGACTATGTTTGGAGCGAAAACATCGGAAGGAAACGTGTTCTCGGTTGCCAGGGGGGACGGTGATAGCCTTTCAACTACCCTCATAGCGCGAGGGGTTCGCGTCGAGGGGGAATTTACTAGCCAAGGAGACGTTGCGATCGAAGGCGAGGTTTCGGGAACCCTGACCTGCAGTGGAGCGCTTACCGTGGGAGTAGAGGCGAAGATCAAGGCGGACGTAAAAGCGATGGATGTAGTGGTGG
>CAZENZ010000083.1:0-4055 GCA_964513705.1 uncultured Gammaproteobacteria bacterium | reverse complement strand
TAGCGTGCGAACAGAGAGAGCGTGAGAATTTCGCCGAACGCGTAGGAATAGACGTAAAACGGCGTGTGAATGAAATGGGTAATGTAGAGCCACCAATAGCCGTAGTCTTCACGCATTTTCACAGAGTTGCCAAACATTTCGCGCTGACGCACCAGCCAGCGTTGGCTGATGTCTTCGGTCGTGAGCTCGCCTTTCTCTTTGCCGAGCGCATGCACATCTTGTTCAAAGCGATACATGGCAGTCTGACGGAAGATGGTGGCAAACGTTTCCTCGATTTTTTGGAGATAGAGCGCGAGCTTTTCTTTTGGATTCTTGATCTGTTCACGTAAGGCATCGAACACCAGCATTTCTCCAAAGACGCTGGCTGTTTCCGCAAACGTGAGTGGCATGTCGAATTGAAGATACCCCTGTTTGCGTGCAAGACAGGCATGTACGGCGTGACCGAGTTCGTGTGCAAGCGTTGAAACATCCTTGATGCCACCCTTGTAGTTCACGAGAACGTACGGGTGAAGATCTGTCGTGTTGAACATGCAGAATGCACCACCGCGCTTTCCGCTGCGGACGCCGGCGTCAATCCACTTCTTCTCAAAGAATTCCTGCGCGGTTTCTGCCATGATCGGCGAAAAGCGCTTAAACGAATCGAGTACGATCTTTTTTGCTTGATCGAAGGTGAAACTGGTTTGGTTTTGTGGAAGTGGGGCGTAGCGGTCGTAATCAGTGAGTTCGGGTAGCTTCAAGAGCTTTTTCTTGAAATTGTAATACTTGGTCACGAGCGCGTAGTTCTTTGTGATAGCTTCACTCATGGCATCGACGGTTTTTTGATCTGTTTCATTTGAGAGATGCTGAGCTGCTTCAGGACTCTTGTAGTTACGATAACGGTCCAAGGTGCGCTTATGTTGAAGCAGGGTGTTCGCCATGAATGTTAAGCGATGCGCTTGCTCCTTCAGGCCTTCGGTCAGACTATCCGCTGCTTGTTTACGAAGTTTGCGGTCCGGGTGCTGGAGCTCATGGAGTACTTCTTCTTGCGTTACGGAAAGCGTCTTTGCCTTCCCCCCAGGGGCAAGATATTTCTTGCGGGATAACTCCTCATCGTAGAGACGGGTGAAGGCACCGCCACTGCTAACGGAGAGATCGTTCAAAAGCTGCTCACGCGCTTCATCCAAGCGATGTGGTTTGTAGTCGTTGATGCGTGAGAGGTAGTGCGAGTAGGGGGCGAGATCCTTGTGTTTGATCAGTGACTTGAGTGTTGTCTCTGGAAGTGCGCCGAGTTCAAGCTCAAAAAACAAGAAGGCACGTGAGATGTCGAGACTCAGCACGTCTACCTTTTGAAGGAAGGCTCCGTTCTCCGGCGAGAGCGAATCCGCCGCGTGGACGAGGGCCGCATAAATCTGTGGTTTTGCGTATTCTTCAAGGAGGCGTTCATAGCTACGGATGACCTTTTTTAGGTCAGTTGGTTTTTTTGCAAGTTTTGCGAGTTGGCCTTTGTAGGTTTTTTGGAACTTCTCCGCTTGAGTTTTGCAACGTGCAAGATGCGTCCAGACCTTCGGATCGTTGATAGAAGCGAAAAGATCAGACAAGTTCCAGGCGGGCAGTGCGTCTTTCGTAGATTTCTTAGAAGAAACAGAAGCGGTTGAAGGCTTGGAAGGCATAGGTGGACAGAGTGTAGAGGATCAGACAGGAAGGCGCCAGAATGAATCAGCCCTTTTCCAGGGCTCTCGATGCCGCTTTAAAAAGTTCCGCGTATTGCGGGTAGGGGATGTAGTTCATAGCTTCGGCGAGTGGGACGAAGAGTCGCTCGCGCATCACGCCTTCGTCTGGATCAGGTTGTCGCTCATCAATAGCTGTGACAAATGCAATGTATCGAAGCTGATAGTTTTTTACGACCCCGTCTACATACACTTCTTGATAGCCGATCATGGCCGGCCGTTCAATATGGACATTTGTCTCTTCGTACACTTCTCGGGCGAGGGCTTGTTCGTATGTTTCACCAGCTTCTGGTTTGCCGCCCGGAATATTCCAAGGTCGCTCAGGGTGTTTTTGCATGAGGACTCGTCCTTCTGAATCAATACATACACCGTAGACTTGCGTAATGGGTGAGAGCCCTTCGTAGGAAGAGGCGGGGATAAAGGTGTAGGTTTCGGAGGGCATAGGGCGGGTTAATCAGAGGGAAGATTCTCTCGTTCGAGCTCACCTTGAATACGGAGCCATTCGTGTTCTGTATGTGCTAATACCGTCTCAATTTGGTGGAGTTCTTTTTGGCGTTCGGTTGAATAGTTGGTTGGTTCTAGGAGGTAGGCGTCGAGCAAGGTTTGGCGCTTTTTTCCGTACTCATCGAGCTGTTTTTCGGTTGTTTTGAGCAAGCGCTTTAGTTCCTGAATTCGCTCGTGACGTTCGCGTTTAGCCTGCTTACGAGCTTCTTCGTCTAGGGTTTGCTCATCGATCGGTACAGTCTCACGTCGTGTATCGGACACGTATTCGTCATAGGTACGAGGATCAAGTCCGGCGTGACCATCACGAACTTCGAGCAATCGAGTGGCAAGCGCCTTCACAAAGGTACGGGAGTGGCTCACGAACAGCACGGTACCTTTCCAGCGCGTTAGGGCTTCCGCTAAGGCCTCGGTTGTTTCAAGGTCGAGGTGGTTAGTTGGCTCGTCTAATAATAAAATATCAGGACGACCAAGTAGCAATCCTGCCAAACATAAGCGTGATCGTTCTCCGCCACTTAAGATGCCGATCGGTTTCTCTAGATCGTCGTCGTGAAACAGAAAATCGCTGGCTAGTTGTAACAAATCTTGCCGTGTCACGGCTTGATCGCTCGCCACCTCAAGATGCTGCATGACGGTGTAGCTTGCGTTCAGCGATTCCGTGACATGTTGCGAATACACGGCGGCTTTTAGGCGATTGGCAAGCGTAAACGTACCACCTAAGGCCGGAATGTATTCGGAAAGGGTCTTCAATAGGGTTGATTTTCCTTGGCCGTTTTCGCCAACAATCGCGATGCGTTCACCGCGTTGAATCTCGAACGTGATACCCGATGCGACGACGCGATCCCTGTATCCAATCACGAGTTCGTGTGTACGTAACGCAAAACTTTTACGAAACTCGACCTGCGGAATGCGAAGTCGAATGGTGGGGAGAGGCGGATCAATATCGACCGTATTCAGCTTATGAAGTTGTTTGAGTTTTGACTGTGCTTGAGTCGCTTTAGATGCCTTGGCACGGAAGCGATTGATGAATTCCTCCAGGTGCGCACGCTGTTCTTCAATGTTTTTATTGAATTTCTCACGCATGGCGTCGCGTTCTTCTTTGTAGCGCTGATAGGTGTCGACGTCCCCAGGAAACGTCGTTGCTTTTCCGCGTTCGAGCTCGATCGTTCGGTCGCAAACATTTTTCAAGAACGTGCGATCATGAGAAATGATCAAACAGGCCTGGCGTACTTCTTGAAGCCCGGCTTCCAGTAACAACTGTGTTTCAAGGTCGAGGTGGTTGGTTGGCTCGTCGAGAAGGAGGAGCGTTGGTTCTTGAATCGCGAGCAGCGACAACAAGATACGCATGCGATACCCACCAGACAGGGCGGTGCAGGGTTTTGCTAGGTGATCTTTTTTGAGTCCGAAACGTGCCGCTTCTTTTGCACAGGTCCAGGCAGGTTTTCCGCTACGCTCTTCAAGATATTCTTGAACAGAGATGCCTTCTGGGAATTCGGCATGCTGTTCAAGATAGCCAATGGTGAGCCCATCAAATCCCACAACGTTGCCTTGATCAGCCTGTTCCTGGCCGGCAATGATGCGCATGAGTGTTGATTTTCCGGCGCCATTGCGACCGATCAGTCCGATTTTCTGCCCCTCAGAAATCGTAAGCGTGACTCCATCTAAGACGTGTTGGAGTCCGTAGGATTTCGTGAGTTCCTGAAGCTGCAAGAGCGTCATGTGCCAAGATTCTGCCTTATTTACGCCTCTATCGCTAGTCTATGTCTGAAGTCTTGAAGCTGTTCGATGCTGCTAAGGCATTTATCACGAGCCATTTAGTGTACCTGGCAAAATGATAGCCTGAAAACG
>CAZENZ010000082.1:0-4113 GCA_964513705.1 uncultured Gammaproteobacteria bacterium | reverse complement strand
GGTGGGGGTGGCGGCGGAGCAGTTGGTGGGGGTGGCGGCGGAGCAGGCGGAGCGATTCAAACGTTTTTTAATGCTCCAGTAGCACCAATCTCGCCAGTTGTTCCAGCGCCAGTAGTTCCAGTGATCACTAATCCACAACCAGCTGTGGTTCCGCTGTCGCCTTCGCTAGATGTTCCTGTACAGATCACGGTTCAAGACTTCATTGAACGTGGGCTCAGTTCTGAAAGTCGTGCTCTTGGTCGAGGCGAACGCGAGGCGGTCATCCGCGATCTGGAAGAGACGACTGGTCGTTCACGCGCAGTTCTTCCTCCTGATGATCTTGACCGTGTGTCACGTGGGGAAATTCCTCTCACACGCAGTTTGGCGTATGAACGTTCGATGGTGCCTCGTGCGCTTGCCACGTTTCGGTCGATCTTTGGTCATGTGCCAAACTTCCAGAACCAGACAGAGAACCTTGCCTGGAACACGCTGATGTATCGTATTCGTTTCCCAAGAAATCTTACTCAGGAGCGACAGGGGATCGTTGAGTTCCGTCAGATGTTCGGTCGTGCACCAACGACGCCATTCCAGTGGGCGACAGTGCGCGTGATGGGGTACTTACGTTGAGGCTGCGATATGTCGTAGAAATATCCCCTGAAATACGGGGATATTTCTATTCAAAACGAAGACAATCTTGCTATCATACCTACGTTGTATGAGTTTTGAAAAACCAGACGCTTCTGTCATTGCCGAACATGCGTTAGAGACGCCCCGGCGAAAAGAACGTCCGCCGTTTTCACCGGAACTGGTTCGATCTAGTCAGGCATACGAGCTCTTGTATGAGGCAGAGCATGGGTTTCTTCCCGGAGATGACCCAGTCGTGCAAGAGGTAGTGCAGTTACTTACTGATTATCCAGGAGAGGATAAACCAGTCCGTTTGCGAGTGAGTTTGGATAGCGAAAGTCCGAACGCGTTTGTTCTTCCAAGCGGAACAATCGTGATAAACCGAGCCTTGCTTGGGATGTTGGATGTACAGGAAATGAAGGTTGTCATCGCGCACGAAATACGCCACTTTCGCTCGAGAGACGCGGAGGAATTCACCCAAGCAGTTGAAGACATCCAGGCGAGTAACAAAAAGGTGAAAAAGTCAGTCGCCCTTCTTGGAAGGATGCGCTTCGCTGAGTCACGAGCGGATATTCATGGGTTGATTGATGGGGATGAGGGCGGTACTCATCCGGCGGCTTTGCGTACCCTCATGCAAAAGCTCGAGAAATGGAAGAGAGACAACGTGCCTGATGCTGCCACTGGAAAAGTACATGGTAGTGAGATCGATCGTATCGTGAATGCCGGCATGGCCGCTCAGGTCTATGATTTCTCGACCGATTACAGCGTTCGAACACCATTTTCTGAAAGAGTGGAGGCGTTTTGTGCGGCGGAAATCCCTCCACGTTGGCCTGAATCAGGAGAATGTGAGCCCGAAGAGGCGGAGGCGGCTTTCAAAGATGCTTCTCCCATGGAAATTCTTTCCTGCTTACGGCGTTGGAGAATTGATGATCGAATGGCGGCGGCGGAAATTTTTGATGAGGAGTATATTCGTTTAAAAAAGAAGATCGACGAAGGTGGCAAAAATCTAAAAACGGATCAGAAGAAGTTGAAAGAGCTCGAAGAGCAGGGAGTGGAGGTCCAAATCGTTGGTGATGGCTACGAGGTGGCGGTGAGACATCTTGAAGCAAAAGTAGCAGAGAAAGCTAGGACGGCGACGGAGCTGCAACGGAAAGCGCTGGTTCATTTTTTGTTGGAATCGACGGCAGGTATTTCCAGTCATGAGTTGCTCGATAGCCCGATTGAGGGAGTTCGATCTTACTTGGATGACATTGAGGATCGCGCCGCTCTTCAGGAGGTATTGGCGGTCATTAGTCCAGATCGTATACGCGAGTTGGGAGCCGTGTGTATGGGTGGAGCAGGCGTCGCTCAGTTCACTGGAAACGTCTTTCGTTCAGCGAATGAAGCAGGTGTTTTTAAAACTGATGGAGTTTTTGATGTCGCCGGATATCTCGAAGAAATGATGGCGTCTGTGCGTGCGACCGCACATGTACTGGAGGAGGTGTCATTACAGGGAAAGCGGGGATATCAACTTCCCGATGCGGCGATTGATGAGCTTTTGGTAAATATTGATGTACATGAATCTGCAAAACCTGCCTTTGATGCGCTTTTGGAATTTCAACGGGTCATGAGTGAGGCGGGACTTCCTTCGAGAAGTGGGAAATTGCTAGCTGCGTTAAGACGACAGCATTTTTATAAGGATGTAGAGCACGAAGAGATCTATGCTCATGAGGGGCCTGACAAGCTCTACGGTACGCATATCGATAGGTTTGTGGTGAGACTTTACGAAGGGGCTCATCCCCTTTGTCGACAGATGCCGGTTGGACACTATGCAGCCCTCGCTGGTTGCCCGGTCTTTGCAGATAATCCAAAGGACTATGATGATTTTTCTGTTGAGGGTAAAGAAAAGACGGCGTCTGATGTTGCGAAAGTGTTGTTTGGAAAAGGAAGAGAGGAAATCGCCTTTTTACTCACCATTCTCGTAAAGAAGCCTGGCCGAGATGAATTCAGAGAAGCAATAGGTTTGGAGCGAGGAGGCGAGCCTGCGTATGCTTTAGCGGTATGTGAGCGGTTGCAATTCTCGAGGCTTCTTACGTCTCTCGATCGTTTTAAGGAGTTCTGCGCAGCATTAAACGCCATGGATGAAGATGCCGCCTCTGAAAATGGCGAGAAAGAATCTTATTTTGTGAGCGTCGCGGCTCTCTCGATCGCGCATCTCATGTCTCAGGTGGGCACGATTGATTGGCTGCCAAAAGAAAAAGACAAGGCACTGCTCACGCTGGTGGAGGCGATGGCGGACACGCCTGGCAGAGCGGTATCACAGTTGATTGGAGACTTGCATTGTTTAGAGGGGATGACGGGCCTTGTCGACACTCAAGATGTGTGGAGAGTTGGATTGCAGATGGCGAAACTTGTCTTGAATCACGATGGGCGCACTGCGCGAGATCCGGAAGTCCATGTACGTCAAGCGGATCCAAAGGCGAATCGACTAGATCTGGGCGATGAACTGGTTCCGATCCTACGTTTTTTGAAACGAACGGCAGAAGAAAGCCTTCGTCATAAGGAGTTCACTCAGGAGGATACGATACGACTCGTTGAGGAGCTCCACGAGGTTATCTTTCGGTTACGTAAAGTGGTTCCGTTGGCACCAAGAAAAGATAGTGAAGTGTTAGATACAGATGAAGAATTCGCGCTGTATCTTCTAGAAAAAGTCCAGGATCTAGAGCGACCGATAAGTCGTCGTCTTTGTCTCTATGCGGCGAGTCACATACACGACGTGATGTTGCGTGCTCGACTTGTTCGGCACGTGGTGGCGCGAGAGTTTGCTACGGGCACGATGTCTGTATCGGACAAAATCGATCTGCTCTGGAAAAACCCTCATGTTCGGCCAGTGCCTCTCGGGACGCTTCGAGATCGTGTGATTGATGAAGAGGTACAGTCACCTGAACAGTTGACGCAACTAAGAGAAATTGTACTTGAACAAGTAGATCAAGTGTTTTCCGGCGACCGTATGGGGGCTTATGCGGTCTTGGAAAGTCTGGAGCGAAGAAAGGATGCCATGACGTTGTTCCGTCTCGCGTTTGAATATTCAGAATTTGATGAGGACGCGAAACGGGATATTTTTCTCACGATTCGTCAGGATTGGTCTGAGCTGGGAATTAGTTCTACGGATGAGGTGGCGTTGATTCGTACGGAAGCCATTCTACAGAGCTTAGAGGTGGCAGAACCTTTGCTTAAGCATGCTTTGATGCGCAAGTTACTAATCGGCGAACGAGGGCTCTTACACACACCTAAGCGAAGACGAGAGCTGTTCGCCTATCTGCTTGATTCTGTGGTGGATGTGACTGACTCATCCGCGGAATTGCTTGAAGTGACGCGTGAGATGTTGGACGTCGTGGCTGAAGTAGGAGAGACGGATGTGTTATTTATGGCCCTCAGTCCTTTTTTGGAAGAACGTGTCTTTCTGCCCGCAAAGAAAAAAGCCGATTGGATCCCTATTCTGAGGGATATCTACAATTCCGGGCAAAAAGC
>CAZENZ010000081.1:0-4142 GCA_964513705.1 uncultured Gammaproteobacteria bacterium | reverse complement strand
TGTCGGCGCATCCATTTGAAGAGTACAGTGGTCGCTTGAAGCATTTTTGTACGCCGATACAGGAGGTTCCGGCTAAAGGGGCTGACATGAAACGTAAGAAGGAAAAAGCGATTCGTGTGGCCGGAATGGTGACTTCTGCTAAAAAGATCGCTACCAAAGCTAACGAGCCGATGATGTTCCTGAAGGTTGAGGACCTGACCGGTGATATTGAAGTCGTCGTCTTTCCACGCGCTTACAAAGAGAAGCCAGAAGTCTGGGAAGGGGAGAAGGTGCTCGTGGTGAGCGGCCGTCCTCAAGAAAAAGATGGTGAATGGAAGATTTTGGCCGAAACCGCCTATGAAGTGACGCCGGATAACATTGATATGATCGAGGAATCTACGCGTGGAGGCGTGATGACGATCGTGGGAGAAGAATCAGACGCACTGAAGCGAGATTTAGTGGTAACAGCGACAGCGACCAAACAGATCCGCGCCGTGACTCTTACGCTGCGTGCACAATTGCCAGAAACCATCCTCCTCACGCTTCGTACCGTGCTTGATAAATACCCGGGGCAATATAACGTGTATTTCGCGATTGAGAATCCAGGTGGGAAGCAAAAAATCCTCTCTTCCTACCGCATCGCCTTCAATGACCTCATTGCAAAAGAGGTAGAGGGAATTCTTGGAGCGGACACGGTTAAGGCGGAGGTGTAAGCCAGCACAGATGCAAGTATTCGCTTGTAAAAAACTCGCGAGCATAGCGTTCTTGCTTTTGATCGCTTCGCTTAAATAGTTTTTGCGTCTCTTATATGTGTATCTGTGCTGGCTTCTTTGGTATAATTGGGGTATGAAGCTGACGTTCCTTGGAGCGGCTCGTGAGGTTACGGGCTCCTGTTATCTTGTTGAAACAAAACGCGCGCGTGTTCTCGTCGATTGCGGCATGTTTCAAGGTTGTGAATTTTGTGAAGCGCGCAACTTTGAAGAGGTATTTATTCAGCCGGCCACGATTGATGCGGTTTTCGTGACCCACGCCCACCTCGATCACACGGGTCGTTTACCACGCCTTATTCGTCTTGGGTTTAAGGGCAAGATTTACGCTACTGGTCCAACGATTGACCTCATGAAGTTGGTGCTCGAAGACGCGTACCATATCATGGAGGAGAATCATCGCCGGAGTGCTCGGCCGATGTTGTACGCCGAAGAAGATGTGGCCCAAGTCCTGAAGCGTTGCGTCCCGGTCGAGTACAGCCATTCACTACGTATTGAGGATTTAATGGTGCGCTTTCGTGACGCGGGGCACATTTTTGGGAGTGCATTTATCGAGATTCGTGAACAGGGTGGCGCGAAATTGGCTTTCTCGGGCGATCTGGGGAATACACATGTGCCGATTTTGCGAGCTACAGCTCAGTTATCTGGAATGGATGCGTTGGTCATGGAATCGACATACGGAAACCGTATTCACGAAGATGAGTCTTCGCGGAGCGACAAATTACACGAACTCATTCAGTCGACGGTGAAGCAGGGGGGGGTACTGCTTATTCCTGCTTTTGCGATCGAACGCACGCAGCAACTGCTCTACGAATTGAATGACTTGGTGGAAGAAAAGCGCTTGCCGAAAGTGGATGTGTACTTGGATAGTCCGATGGCGATTCGTGCGACGCGTGTGATCAAGAGTTACCCCCAGTACTATGATCCAGAAGCGCTTCGCAAGGTCTCTCATGGCGACGATTTATTCGATTTTGAGGGACTTTACTTATGTGAGACGCGGGATGAATCAAAAAAAATTAACTTTGTGCCGCCACCCAAGATTGTTATCTCAGGTGCCGGTATGATGAACGGTGGGCGCATTCTGCATCACTTAGTGAGGTATTTAGGAAATCCAAAGAATACGGTGCTCATCATTGGGTATCAGGCGCAGGGGACACTTGGTCGGAAGCTGTATTCAGGAGAGAAGGTAGTCGAGGTGCTGGGAGAACGGATTCAGGTACATGCCTCGGTAAAGAGCATTGGTGCTTACAGTGCGCATGCAGATCAACCAACGCTGATCAATTGGGTTCGCTCTGCTGCCGCTCCACCGAGTCGTATCTTTTGTACGCATGGGGAAGAGGGTACGGCGATCGCGCTCGCTTCACGTATAACAGAAGAGTTGGGCATTCTCGCGCACGCTCCCAGGCTAAGTGAATCGGTTGAGATTTAATGTAGGTTGCTCTTACTTCTACTGTTCCGTGCTCGCTCTATGAGCTCTTTATAGACCCAGGCTGACGGTCGAGGCGTGCGTTTTTGTGTTGAATAATCGACCTTTACTAATCCAAAGCATGGGGAAAAACCGTCTGCCCATTCAAAATTGTCGAGCAGACTCCAGTGTAAATAGCCAATGACAGGGCTACCATCTTGGATGGCTTTAGATAAACTCGCCAAGGCTTTTTTAATGAATTCGGGTCGTTGTGAGTCATCCGCATCAGCCAGCCCATGTTCTGTTACGAGGATGGGCTTGTTATATGTTTTGAGAGTACGCATAACTTGGCCCAAGCCCTCAGGATACAATTCCCAGCCCAGATCGCTTACGGGTCGTTTTGTTGTCTTCGGGTCTTGAAACGCTGGCCAAATACGACCTGCTGCATCCAAGCGTCGATGGAAATAATAGTTTATTCCAAGAAAATCATGTGTGTGAATCCCCGTGAGTCGGTAGAAAGAGGAGTTATTCCAAAAGTCGAGCCAGCTTGCCGCCCATTCTTCGCGGAGGCAGTTCTTATGAATCGCATCAAAGGTGCTGACATTGTGTGCGATACCTATCGGTAGAGCAGGGAACGATCGTTTAGTGACTGTGTAGGCTTGTTTATGGGCTTGCGCCATATTCCATATGACACGAGTCATCTGAAATGTGCTGCGTTCCTGTGGTGGCCAAAGACCCGCCCTGTAGGACATAAAGGCATACACGGTCGGTTCATTGATTGTGATGAGGTAATCGATCTGGCTACCAAGAACGCTCACTACTCGTTCTACGTAGCGAACAAAGTATTTTACGACGCAAGAAGAACGCCAACCACCTTTTTCCGCCATCCACTTCGGATTCGTAAAGTGATGGAGAGTGACAACCGTCTTGATGCCTGAGGCTTGTAGTGTTGAGAGAAGGGTTTGATAGTGGATGAGTGCGGATTCATCAAAAACCCCTTCCGTGGGTTCGATCCGGGACCACTCCAAAGAGAGGCGATGAGAGTTATGGCCGAGCGCTTTTATGAGCTCTGCATCTTCTGGCCAGCGATACCACTGGTCGCAGGCATGACCTGATTGGCGCTCGCTGGGTTGGTGGGTGCGTTCCCAAGTCCACCAGTCGTTTTTATCGTTTTCCCCCTCAACTTGGTGACTTGAGGTCGAAGCGCCCCACAGGAAGTCTTTAGGAAAAATGAACTTTTCTTGCATACAGCCAGGACAAGTATGGTTTCTGGATAGACGACTTGGCAAGCCGAACGGTTCGTCTTCTCTGCGAATACCATAAACGTGCAGGTTTTTTGTTGACAGGGGACTAAGTGGATGGTCTACTTGCGAACATGGATGTTGGCTTTGAGCGCTGCGCTCGCCACTCCCTCGATCTTGTCGTTATACGTCTACTTGTGTAGGCGTTCGGTGGTCGCGCACATGCGAACCTATGCGTTGCCTCCTGCTCCGCCGGTTCGCTAAGCGGCTCCCAGCCCGGCCCCTCCCCGTTTCAGTGTTTTTGGCGATACGTGCTGCAGTCACTTTGCCCGGTTGCAGCGCGCAGTTGTCGAGATTAGGTCTCCTGAGTCGGCAAGCCCAGCCATTAGCTCAGGCTGATCCCTGGCGGGGAGGGTGTCCGGTACACGGGTTTTCTCAAAAAGACAGCATCTCCCTTGAAGGGGGTCCCATACCAGGACCCCTCTTCGTTATTTTAGGACGAAGCACATTCTTTGACGTAAAGGCGATTTTTCGCTATCCTTGGCCGCAAGTTACGCCGACCCCGGCGCCTGTTTTATCTACACGACCATCTTCTTATGGACATCCGCAATATCGCTATCATCGCTCACGTTGACCACGGCAAAACCACCCTGGCAGATTCGTTGTTGAAGCAATCCGATACCTTCCGTGAAAGCGGATTGGAAGGTGAGACGATCATGGACTCAAACGAGCTCGAGCGTGAGCGTGGGA
>CAZENZ010000080.1:0-4273 GCA_964513705.1 uncultured Gammaproteobacteria bacterium | reverse complement strand
ATGGCGATGGCGATGATGCAAGACATCATCGGCAAAACGCTTGAGCGTCGTCATCAGCGGAAGCTGCAGGAGGATGCGCACCGCCAGCGTCTCGCGATCCTCAAGGAACGTCTACGCATCGCTGAGACGATGGACGACGCCGTCAAGCTCCTGGTGGCCGATACGGCCCTCGCCGAGGACTTCGAGAAGCGCCTCGCCGCCGCGATCGCTGGTGCGAAGAAGGAGCGGGCGGGCACCGGCGTCAGGATCGCTCCCGACGCGGTGCTCGACGAGCCCCTCGAGGAGAGCGCTCCTGCCTCCACTGTCGCTACTACCACCGCCGTCGAGGTGAAGCGAGGATAGAATTCAACACCCGTCACCGACGACCCCGACCTGGGAATCACTGCTCGGTGCGGGTGTTCGTCGTTTAGATAGGTTTTGATGTTATACTCCATTTCATGCTCCCTAAGCGTCCCACCTCGTGTTTGGCTGTGCTCGTCCTTCCAGTTGGGCTCCTGCTCCTTCTCGTGGCGCTCGGTATGTATGGGTTGAAATACTTCTACGGATTCAATGATCAAAACGTGAATCCTGGAGTGTCGTCATCGTCCGCATCGCAAACACAAGTCCAAGAAAAGCCAGTGCGTTTTCCAACGTCCGTTCCAACATCGACGCGTGTCTTGGTCGCAACGGCTTCATCGAACGCTGCGCAAGAGGAGGTTTTTGTTGTCGACGAGACGGGTACGGTGACGTCGGTCAAAGATCAGACCGCGTTTCGTCCGCAGAACTGGAAGACGCAGGGCCTCACGCTTACGCCGCCGGATGATCAGGTGACCGGTTCTTCTTGGCGCGTCACAGGAAATGGTTGGAATGTACCTCTTCGTACACCTGGAGGTTCGAACTGGCAGGATCCAGTGATCTGGGGAAGGTTTGCGAGTGGGCGTCTGGCAATTGTGTCCTACCGCACCCAGCGCGCCTTACTGTCTGTGAGTAAGGCAGGGGATATTCAGGTAGTGGATGTGTTGGATGATTCCCTGGCGCCGCTCGCCGTGCAGGGGAAAAATGCTTGGTTCGTACAGTCATCGAGTAGTGAAAGTGCCCTTGAGATCCCTCAAGGGCCGAGTGAACTCGTACGCATTTCAGAAACGGGTGTGCGTACGACGGTGGCACAGGATCCGGGGATGATCTTAGAGCTCGTGCCTTCACCGACATCAACGACCTTGGCGTACCTCAGTTCAGACAGCTCGTTGGTCGTTGTGCGTGGGGATAAAATTCTAAGTGACATTAAAGGGACTCGGCCTCTGGCTTGGTTGAATGAGCGCATATTGCTGGTTTCACGTAATCGTACGCTCGCCTGGGTGGATGTAGACGAGCCAAAACGCGTCATCCTTCTCTCGACCTTTGATCAACCAATTCGTGCGGCACGTCTATCCACGCCCTCAGAGCAATCTGTGTTAAAATAGCTCCATATGCCCGCTTCTTCGTCCCTTCCTGTTGGTTGGATCAACATCTGGGTGGCTCTAGGTGTGGTTGGAGTTACCTTTTTTGTCGCTTTGCCAATTGCCATGAATCAACGTGCACAGGCAGAGTTTATTCGCTACAAAGCCTGTGTGGATAAAACACAAACAACGAATTGTCAGCCATCACTGGTGTGGGCGATGAATGGCTGGGAACTCAAGTAATTGCGGGACAACCTCCAATATGATGAGATGCGGAAGCATTCTTAATGCTTTTCTTTTATGCCACGCACCATGATTCTTGAGTCGGTACAGCATGTCGGAGAAACCATCACCATTAAAGGCTGGATCCACACCCGCCGTGATATGGGGAAATTGGCGTTTCTTGATGTGCGCGATCGCTCAGGCATGGCCCAGGTGGTGCTGGTTCCTGCGGAGTTGTCCGCGGACTCTCAGGAGGTGATGAAAGAGCTCCGTACTGAATATTGTGTGGCGATTACGGGTGAAGTGAAACAACGCAGTGAGAAACAGGTGAACACCGAGTTCCCAACCGGAACGATTGAAATTCTCGCTAAAGAAATTCAGGTCTTGAACACGTCAAAGACGTTGCCGTTTGAAATTGATCACACCGCAGGGATCAGTGAAGAGCTGCGCTTGAAGTATCGCTACCTAGACCTGCGATCAAAACGCATGCAAAACAACATCATGCTACGTGATCGTGTGGTGACGTCTTTTCGTAGCTACTTGCATGAGCGTGGATTCTTGGAGATTGAGACGCCATACCTTACGAAGAGTACGGGTGAAACTGGTGCGCGTGAGTTCGTCGTGCCATCTCGCCTTCACGAAGGAACATTTTACGCGTTGCCACAGTCACCACAGCAGTTTAAACAGCTCTTCATGGTGGCAGGTTTAGAGCGCTATTTTCAAGTCGCTCGTTGTTTTCGTGATGAAGACATGCGTGGCGATCGCCAGCCAGACTTCACACAGCTCGATCTTGAGATGTCTTTTGTGGAGCGCGAGGATGTCTTGCAGCTGATCGAAGCGATGATGATCGAAATGGTAAAGACCTGTACACCAGAAAAGCGCATTCAACAGATTCCATTCCCTCGACTGAGCTATAAAGAGGCCATGGAGAAGTACAATTCGGATAAACCTGATTTGCGCGAAGACAAGAACGATCCAAATTTGTTGGCTTTCTGCTGGGTGATCGACTTTCCATTCTTTGAAAAGACTGAAGAGGGAGGTTGGACGTTCACGCACAACCCATTCTCGGCGCCAAAGCCAGAACACATGGACTGGTTGATGAATAAAGAGCACGTCGAAGACATTCTCACGACGCAGTACGACATCGTGTTGAACGGCTATGAAGCGGGTGGGGGGAGTATTCGTAACCATCGTCCAGAGGCGTTGAAGAAGGTTCTTGAGATCATGGGGATGGACGAAGAACAGATTCAGCGTCGTTTTGGTCATATGTTGGAGGCCTTGGAGTTCGGTGCACCTCCACACGGTGGTATTGCTCCGGGAATTGATCGTATCGTGATGATTTTGGCCAACGAACCAAACATCCGTGAAGTCATTGCCTTCCCGAAGGATGGCGCAGCGCGTGACCTCATGATGGGGGCTCCTTCGCCGCTGGATGAAAAGCGTTTGATGGAAGCGCATATCGCTCTCAGGCAAACAGAGAAGAAGTCTTAGCCCTGTCTCTCATGCCCTTTGCCGTTCGACTCGCTGCTTTCGAAGGTCCACTCGACCTCCTTTTGCAGCTGGTCGAATCAGCGAAGCTGCAGATTACTGATGTTTCGCTGATTGAGGTGACGGAACCGTTTTTGCAGCATCTTGAAGCTCATCGGGCAGAAATCCCAACAGAAGAGCTCGCGGATTTTCTCGTGGTCGCGGCGAAGTTGGTCTACCTGAAATCAAAGGCATTATTGCCTACGTTGTTTGATCCGGCCCTTGAAGAAGGGCCGGATTTGGCGTCTCAGCTGCGGGCGTATCAGGGTTTCGCGAACGCGGCGAAGCAGTTCGCGGCACAATTGCGTACAGGGGTTGGTTCGTATAGTCGTGCGAAGGCGATGACACCACCGCTTGATATGCAAACGTCGTTGCCGGCGTCTTGCACCACCGATGTACTGCGAGCGACCTATCTCGCGATCATTAAGCGGCTTCAGCCGATCGTTCATTTGCCGAAGGTGGCCATTGAGCGTGTCGTGACCATCGAAGAGAAGATGTCATCGCTGGTACTGCGCGTGAAGAGCGCCATGCGGGTGTCGTTTCATCGCTTTTTAGCCGAATCAGAAACGCGTATGGAGGCGGTTGTCTCGTTCCTCGCACTCTTGGAGCTTCTGCACCGTCACGAGATAAAAATTGAGCAGCAAGAATTGTTCTCTGATATTCATGTTTCATCTCACTCTGTATGAACGCCCTAGACCGACGTATTGAAGCTGTATTATTTGCGACGGCACGTCCGATGAGCTTAAAGGAACTCGCGACAATCTTGCAGGTCGAGGGCGAAGAGGTGCGCGTTGCATGCGATGGGCTCAAAGATCGTCTGGTTGAATCACAGAGCGGTTTGCAAATCGTCGTACATGGTCAAGATGTAGAGCTTGTGACGCATGGTGACCTGGGAGAAGACATTCGCCAGGCGCTTAAACAGGAGGCTTCATCAGAGTTGTCGAAAGCCGCGCTCGAAACACTCGCTATTTTAGCTTATCGCGGACCGCTCACACGCCCCGAGGTGGAACAGGTTCGCGGAATCCAATCGGCGCTTATGTTACGCAATCTGATGTTGCGTGGATTGGTAGAGCAACACGATGAGGTGCGCCTAGGCCAGCCGACCTATC
>CAZENZ010000079.1:0-4630 GCA_964513705.1 uncultured Gammaproteobacteria bacterium | reverse complement strand
CTTGAGCGAGGCCTTCATTTGATGGAGGTTGGTATGGAGCGATTGCGTGATCGGGTTCGTCCGTTTGTAGCCATGACAGAGGGAATCTACGAAGCCGATATGGGGTGTGTGGAAAATTTAGTGCACGCTCTGTTTCCGCCAAGTAAAGAACTCCCGTGTCCGGATGACGGGGTAGTAGAACATTTTAGTCCAGACTCGCTGCTAGCGTTCTTTTCGTTAGCTGCCTCGAATCAAGCAAACTGGGGACGTTTGGAAACAATTGCTCTCCAAGTGAATCACCCAGTGTTTGCAACCAAGCTACTTGATCTTGTCTGTCGAGAACGCTTCGCACAAAAACAACTCACGTCAGATGTAGTCTCCCTCTTGGAGGGAAGGGTCGATCGTTGGATGGAGGATCTTGGTCGAGAACATGACTTGGTTCCGCCGGAGGTCTTCATGGCAAAAGTACGCGCATGGTATTGGCGTCATGAGTGTGATCCGTTCGAGGAGCAGGCGTCCGTGCTGGAAGGGCTCCTTCGGCTCATGCGAGAAATGCAACGTGTGCAAAAATTAGCCCGTGATCGGGACCGCGTGCGCTGTCAGGCGATTGCCTGTTTGTTAGATCTTGGTTGGGATGATGAGGCGAAAGGAGAGTTGGGATACATGGAAGATGCTATCGGTATGTTCGAGGGGAACTTGGCGATGGCAGAAGCGTTTATGCGGCGTCAGGGGGTTCCGGTGGGAGGTCTTGCTTCGGGCTCCTATCGTCAGGAGCCAGAAGAAAAGCGTTGGAAGCGCTATTACCGTGCCGCCCGTGATCTCCACTCGTTTCATGAGCATCACGTCACGGCTGGGACGACACACGCCGATCTTGCTGAATGGCGATCTAGTTTATTGCGTGCTCAGTTGCGTATGGGACTGGATCACGATGCTGAACAAACCGCTGCGACCATTCATACCTGGTATGACCGTGCGGAACATGTGTATCCCGCCTTTATAGATCGCGAATTAACGCGTTCCAAAGGGGATCCAGCGAGGTTGCTGCAAACATTTGCGCACGAAGTACAGACATCTCCTTCGGGAGAGCTCGTATTTACTGACCTTGGCCTCCTCGAAACACGGGTTGGTCTGACGTTTGTGAGAAACGCGTATAAGGCATGGAAGCAATTAGAAGTGCCAATAGAGATGTCGGCTGGATTATTGCGGCGCGCCCTCCGTGCAGAGGATGGTATTACAGCGCAGGTGTTATTTGTGCTCTTGCCAGCTCAGATCCGTCGTCAGCTGCTCGCCTGTTCAGGTTGGGATCAGCAAGAATTCGCGCTGGCGAATGTCTCATTGGGCCAGGTAGAGCGTTTGTATCCCGGTTCGAACGAGCAAAATCAGGCAGAGCGAAAACAACAGACTCCGCCTGTGGAGGCGGAGTCTGTCTAGCGTTTTCTTGTTGGATCAGAAACAGCTTAGGCTGCTTGCTTAGCCAAACGTTCTGCGTGACGCTTTTTGATAGTGTTCACGCGCTTTTTGGCACCTGTCACAACCCCCTGATCGATGAAGAGGTTCCAGACGGTTTCGGAGCACTGTGCGCCCTTTGAAATCCAGTAGCTGATACGCTCTTTTTCGAGCTTGATCGTTGAAGGATTGGTCAATGGGTTGTAGGTTCCCAAGATTTCCAAAGCCTTGCCCCATGGATCACGGGCTTTTTCGGACACGATAAAGCGGTAGGAAGGCTGCTTCTTTTTCCCAACGCGGGTGAGGCGGATCGTTAACATGGCGCCAAGAATAGCCTGTGTTAGGCCTCCAGTCAAGGATCCCACTAGCTACTGACTATCCCGTATGTTATCGTTTTTTCTATCCCCCTGAGGGGCTGATCATTAGCCACCTCCTCTTCTGGAGGTCATAAAAACCATTGATATGGACGCACAGCAGATGGATGGACAGCAGCATGTAGAGCAGGAGTTCCTTGAGTACGTCGTCAAATCGATCGTAAACCACCCGGAAAACGTGAAGGTGGAACGCACGGTCGATGACCGGGGGGTGTTGCTTACCCTCAGTGTTGGTCAGGATGATATGGGCTATGTGATTGGTCGCGATGGCCAAACGGCTCGCGCCCTTCGCATTTTGCTCAAGATTGTGGGTGCTAAAGCCAATGCTCGCGTGAATATGCGCATTTACGAACCAGAATCAGCGCGTCGCGAGCACCAGGAACGTAAAGGAACGGGTGAAGGTCAGTTGCAGGACCAGGCAGCTCCAGTGAATCACGGCAGCGCAGGTCTCGTCACTGATTCGGATCTGAGTGACTTGGGAATCTAGAAACAGTCTACGAAGTGAAAAACAGACAAGACAACTTGTCTGTTTTTCGTTAGGCTGGGGGACATGGCTAAGCGCAAACCGCTCAAAGTAGATATTCTCACGATTTTCCCCGAACTTGTGCAGCCCTATTTGGATGGGGCGATGCTACAGCGTGGTCAACGTGATGGATTATTGGAACTAAAAGCGCATCACCTGCGTACCTGGACACACGACAGACATCAGACGGTAGATGACCGGCCGTTTGGCGGTGGTCCTGGTATGGTGATGAAAATTGCTCCGTTTCATGAGGCGTTAGTAGCTCTTAAGGTTCGAAAAAAGGACGGTTCAGTACCGGTGAGCGCGAAGAAGACGCGTATTATTATGACGAGCGCCAAGGGCAAGCGCTTTGAGCAGACCGATGCCGTACGTTTGTCGCAGTATGATCGGTTGGTGTTTTTGTGTGGCCGCTATGAGGGTGTCGATGAACGTATCACAGAGCATCTGGTCGACGAAGAGCTGTCGATTGGATCGTTTGTGCTTACTGGGGGTGAGCTCGCGGCGCTCACGATGACGGACGCGATTTCACGTCTGCGACCTGGCGTGCTCGGTGAAGAAGCGTCTTTAGATACGGAATCTCATACCGAAGCTGGGTTGTTGGAATACCCACACTATACTCGTCCCGAGGTGTATAAGGCGGGAAAGCAAACCTGGTCGATCCCAGAAATTTTAATGTCCGGGAACCACGCTAAGATTGAAGCTTGGCGTCGTTCTCAAATGAAAAAAATCCAAGACCTTGATAAAACGCGGAGCGCTTCGTAGGATGCGCTATTCTCTGTCTCTCTGGTTTTTGGGCAAAAGAGTGGATAGAGAAGATGGTAAACATTCTGAAGAGCAGGAGAGGGGAATGGTGACCACACATGTTACATGTCTGAGGCGGATCGGGAGGGCACCCGATACGCTTCGGCAGGAACTCGCCATGCTGGGATTCGGCCGAGTCGACCCTACGGGTGAGTACCGACTCTACGCCCTTGTGCAGGGCCGGAGCGTGCAGGCGATCGCCGCCGTGTCGCTTCTCGACGATGAGGTGCTCGTGGTGCGCGCTTTCGTGTGCGTGCCCAGCCTGAACAAGGATCGAGCGGTCGAAGCTCTCCTCGTGGCCGTGTATCCGCGTGAGCGGCTGCGCTGTGCGCGGTTGACCTACTTCGCCTTCGTCACGAGCAGCGTGATGACCTGGCGGATGGCAGCCAACTTCTCGGCGGGTCTCTGTTACCCGCATCCCCACCGCCCCGACCCTCCGCGGGTTGCGATGGTGCGTGGCGGGCTTCCGCGACGTTTGGACCTGAGGGGATGTAGCCAAGGCAATCCGGCCAAGGCTGGGCTGCCCAAGTCCAACGGAACTGCGCGACTGACCATCAAGGTGCTGAAAGCCTGGTGGCAGGGGCACGCCGAGTGTGCCTCACTCGTGTGTGTCGGCACCTTCCCTCAGTCTTCCTGACGGGGAAGGGATGAGGCTGGCGCGGAGGAGTGACTGCCCTCCTTCGCGCCCGGTTGTCATGATGTTTTGGAAGGACGCGTTGCAAAGAGGGTAGATGCTTCGCTGTGCTTGCTTATTGCTTGTCTGGCGGTTGAGCAAAAACAGCGGCGCAGCTCGATCTGATGATCGTTTCCTGACGTCCGTGAATGGGTGAATGGGTCATGAGTTCCAGAATGTGTGTGTGCATCGGGCTCTGTCGCTGCGGCGGTACCGAGCCCGAGATGATGGTCCCCGGGGGCGGACGGTCGTCGCCCGTTTCGAACGACGGTTAGAACGGGGAGCCAGCCCCGCATGCCTACGCCACCACGGGCTACGACGACGGTTCGCTGGGGGGCGACAGCGCCTTCCTGCAGATCCTGAACGTGATCTGCATGTGGCCTGTCGGCCTCGTGGCCGACGCGGTCACGCGCTCCGTCGACTTCGTCGCCCGGGGGGCTCGGCGAGCCCGGGTGATCACCAGGGGGGTCTGTCGGTTCTTTCCCTGCTGAACCCCGCTGAAGCCATCTCGCGTCCTCGCGGGTCGGCACTGCCTGTCTTCAACTCCTTCGGGAGACGGGCGGGCACCTGTCTTTTTCAGTCACTGCTGAAAGATACGGGTGTCTGTGTGCAAGATGGGAGGAGATTGAGGCTCGGTTGACGCTCGTGCCAAAGATCGATATCCTGCCGACGCGATTTAGTACCTCGGTATGTGCGTCTAAATCGTCGGATGGCCCCATCGTCTAACGGTTAGGACAGCGGCTTTTCAAGCCGTTAACAGGGGTTCGATTCCCCTTGGGGCTACCAACACAATACAAAGCGATTCTTCGTGAATCATTTGGCGGGCCGCGTACA
>CAZENZ010000078.1:0-4667 GCA_964513705.1 uncultured Gammaproteobacteria bacterium | reverse complement strand
AAAAACCCTCGTTCAAGGGATCCCGCAGGAAGCCATGTCGATCAACATCCAAAAGATTGATCACCCTCGTGATATCGCAAAGGACGTTGAGGCGGTTTTCATTCAAGAAACGATGGAGCGGTATGGGACGCCCCTTGAGGTCATCAAACAAAAGCGTGCCACGATCAATAGCATCTATTACTCACCAGATCGTGAACAGGTGTTCTTTGAGCAAATGGGTCGTGCGACCACGTTTGAGGCTATGGAAGAAGAGGATGCGCGAAAGGTTGAGACTCTCGTAACAGCACCCGTTCCAGTTCTCATCGAAGAAGGGCCTAAACCTCAGAAGACCATTTTTGATTTCTAAGTTTATGCTTTTAAATAGCCTTGAGGTCACACTTACGCCCCGTGCCGCAGAAGATGTCTACAATCTTCAGCTCAACGATGCCGCCTTCGATGTCTTGCATCTCATCTTTGAGTTCAAGGTCGTAACCGCATGGCAGATCGCTCGGTTTTTAGGTCAAAAAGAAGACAGTAAATATCTCTATCTTAAGCTTCGCCGTATGTGGCAAGCGGGACTTCTTGAGAGTTTCAAGATCTATACCGGTTCTCGTGCTGGAATGCCGGTTTATTACATGCTTTCAAGAAAAGGATTGAAAATTCTTGTGGAAGAAGGGAAGTATCCTGTTTCTCTCCTCAAAAACTATCCGAAACCCAAAGCGCTCTTTTCGTGGGCGATCTTTCGCCATGAATTACAGGTGGTAGAGCTTGCGAGTCAGGAAGTAAGAAATAGTTCGAACAGTTTTGCAATTACGTTCAAAGGCGAAATTGCTTCGCAGTTTCATGATGCGCGGAGTGACAAAAGTGTCGAAGTCTTTACGCCGGATTACACCGTTTTCTACCGCATGGGGGAACTGGAAAAGCGCATCTATACAGAATTTGAACGAACCAACAAATCTATTGCGGCGATGGGACGAAAGCTTGAGCGCTATCTTTTCCATCTCGATCAAAAAGATCGAGACCATACGACGCTTCGATTTATCTTTCAAAACGCCAATATGGAACACGCCTTTTGGCGGAATGCGTTCTTAGGACAAGCAAACTTTTTACAGAACCTCCGCGTTCTCACAACGAACTTACATCTTCTTGAGTCTCACGAACATTTCTTAGAGCCTATCTATATCTCAGAACAGACTGCCAAGCTCACAAAACAAGGTTCTCTCGGTGTTGATCTTTCTAACCGCATTAAACTCTTCTCTTTTCTATGACTTCTTACATCGAACAATTCGAACGCATCATCCAAGACATGCAGGTCACTATGCCGAAGTCCGATTATCAGCCCTGGCTCGAGTTTCTTGAACGGATTCGTCCAGAAAGTGAACTCTTGAAGACGGGGGAGAGTGGTGCTCCGCAAGCCCGAGAGCCAACGATGGAAGAAGATGATCCGCATCCGAAGGAATGCCAGGATATTCGAGAGCTCATGATGCTTGCAGAATATAACAGTTATCCGACTTGGAACATTCATCCGTATGTAGAGGATGAGATAAGTCAGGAATACGAACCAATTCTCTTTCCGACTGAGAAAGTTCAAACAATCTCAAGTTCCAAGTTGGAAGAATTATTCAAGAAGTACCTTTTTAGCCTCAGAGAAAATGGAATCGTTACAAATCAGATTCTGATTAAAAGCGATCATCAGATTATGGGTATAAATGGAGCCGTGCATTCGTGTCTCGTCTTTCGCCCAATGGAAACCGATTAACACATTTATTACTTTCTTCCTCTTTATGAAAAAGCTCACCTCTTCTCTTGTTACTTCTGCCCTCACATTCTTCACCCTCGCTTCAACCGCTTTTGCGCAAGAGCTACCAAAACCAGATCTCTCAGTCTGGCAATCGGACAAAATGAAGCCAGTACGAGATTTTGCCAATATTACGATTGGTATCATTTTCGGTATCGCAGTGCTTTACGCCGTCATTATGATCGCGTGGTACGGGATCAAGCTGCAAGCATCTGGGTCTGATCCTATTAAGAACCAAGAAGCAAAGAATGGTCTAAAGGGAACGGTCATGGGTGTAGGTATTACCTTCGGAGCCATCTTTGTAATTGGGCTCATCCTCTACGTCTTAGGAATCGTCGGTATTAAGGGGAACTAAGCACCTTTCCTATGGAAGACGAATCTGTAAAGCCTCCAAAACGAGGTCCTGTCTATTGGTTTGATCGTTTAGTGAAGAAGTTCATCCCAAACTTCAATCTTCGAGCCATTTTGTACTTTACGGTGATTTTTGGAATCGCGATTTCACTTCAGATCTGGCGTATTTCTTCTTCACCAACCATTCCAAAACCTGCCCCACCAGCAGAGAAGCCAAAGGAAACCGTTCTCGCCGACGAATCCTATTGGAAAAGCACGGAGTATGCCGACAAGATCAAGCATCAAACGCTTGATTCCTTCACGGGTGAGCTCGAGCGTTGGCTGAACAAGGAAGACCAAGAATTCACCAAGCGAAAGTTCGAGGATATCTTGTTCGTGAATACAGATTTTTCTTCGGACATGGGTGGAGATGCAGCGGAACTTGTGCCGGAGAACTTCAATTATCTCGAAAACATTGCGAGAGCTCGTTATCAGTATGCAAAGGATAAGGGCTTTTTGAGTGATAAGGCGGCGCTCGTAAAGATCGGGACGCTTGTTTGCAATCTGAATGACAAAACGGAACAGGTGACGGGTATCGACCTCTATGACTGGCGTTATGCTTCGATGCCAAAGCTCTCTGTGTTCATGAACACGAAGCCGGATTGGAAAGTGCAAATCGGGAACCGAATTTTGGATGTGAGCGACCAACGCATCATCGATAAAGATCTTTTGAAGTCGCGTACCGCAGAAACGCAACCAATAGGACTTTTCTCCTTTTTAATCTTCCACGATCCAGCAACAAACAAGATTGTGTTGTCTGATACGTCCATGCTCGAAAACAATGGGGTAGACGCGAAGTTCACCTTGAGCCGAATCGATAGTAAGTGGGACAAACAACCGAAGCTCTACTTCACCTCGGGCTACGAAAGCTGCAAGAATCTCACGCTTTCACCGGTAATCGAGTATGGACACACTGATTAATGCGGTCCTTACCAACTACATTCCGACGATCATTGTTCTTGGGATTGTTGTCGGACTCTTCGCTCTCGCGATTGCAGGGATCATCCGTAACTCTGGTCGGCAAGATGACGTTGCGCGTTCGAACTTCATCATCCAGACGGTCCTTGTTGGAATTATCATGCTCTTTTTCTCGGGGGCATTTGTGTACGCCTTTCATCAGGTCTACATGACGAAGTTCTATGCCCATATTCAGGAGAGTATCACGGAGAAATTGCCTAAAGACGGTAGTATTAATAACACGAATCTTTTGAGCAATGACGTGAAGGATACGCAGATCAGTGTCCAGGATCCGAAGTGTGTGTTGGTGGTCGTGGACACGATTGATTGTGTGAAGAAAACAATTAACGACGTAATTGGTGTGATTATCAGTAAGTTTGTGAGAGGAGCAGGGGTTGCCATGCAGCAGATCCTGGAAAAATTCCATTTCAATTTCTTGTTTGCATTACCGACAGGCGTCTTTGACGGAGATGATCTGCAACAGGTTGTGAATTTTGACAACCTTTTGAAACTCAGTGAAGTGATCGGTCTCGCCTGGGTTTATATCCTGATCGTTACGCATTACTTTAAGTCGATTCTCTTTTCCTTAGATAGTGATTATTCGAGTGACTTCATCGGCGACCTCGGAAAAATGCTCTTGGGCTTTGGTGGGGTGTTTGTCGCTCGTTATCTCGCTGAAGCGGTTCTTAAAACCGCACAAGCGTTCGCCAACTTCCTCTTTAGTACCTCTCTGGCGAACGGCCTTACGGTTGCCCTCAAATCCCTCATTACAGATGGTCTTTGGTCCTCGTTTGGTGGCTTTACTATCGCCTTTGTCGCGCTCGCGATCTTTGTTCTTGTCTATATCATCCTGTTTGGCTTTTTGATCTTCAAGAACGCCAAACGGTACTTCATTTTGCTTGTCATGGTGCTCCTCGCCCCCATTTTTACCCCTATGGTCTTCTTCGATATGACGCGCACCATGGGACTCATCTTTTGGAACAAGTTCATCGTGACCAGCTTTGGTCTCATCTTTGATCTTTTGATCCTGCTCCTCGTCTTCGTGTTTCTCAGCTCAAACGGACTTTCGTTAGGGAATCTCATTCTCATGCTTGTTGGAATGGGGATTGTGGTTGAAAGCAACAACCTGATTCAACAGATTGCGCTGTCCTCGGAGGTGGCTGGATTCCGATCAGTCGTGCGAAACGGGATTCAATCCGGGGCAAGCACCGTTATGAAGCTTCGTAACTACATCCGATCCGTATGAGTGACGAAAAGCATTTTACGTTGGATATTCCGGAATCCATTGATCGTTACAAAGTGACGTTATTTTGGGGACTGACCGTTACCCAAATCATTCTCGTCTTTCTTGCCATTTTGTTTACTGGATTTGCGATCTTTAGCGTAGTCCTCAAGAACTATCTGACCGCATTTCTTATGCTCGTGCTAGTTGGGTTATCGCTTCTTGGCATTGTAGAGATTCGTGGGCGGAACTTCTACCGCTATATCCTGTTTATCCTTTCGTATTATGAGAATAAGCCGAGGGTCCTGATCTACCACCATT
>CAZENZ010000077.1:0-4806 GCA_964513705.1 uncultured Gammaproteobacteria bacterium | reverse complement strand
TGATCCGTTACTTCCAAGGCGCGGAAGGCATTCGGAGTGCCTACGAAGATCTATTGCGTACTATGAAAAAAGGTCAGGTGATTTACCGCTACGAATCACCTGAAGATCATCGGAAATACGAAAAATACATCCCGCGAGAATACCGCGACCGTGTGCTCGATGGCAAAGAAGTCGACTGGCTGATCATCACAAACAAATTCACCATGGATCGCAAACGGAAACGCTTAGAACGTCTCTACAAATGTGTTCCACCGGAAGAGGCTAAGTTCATGTACGATATCTCCGCCTACATCTATAGCCACAAAGTCGCGTTCATCGACTACCGTAACGAGATGGCCTCGATTATCGAAAGCGCGACCTTCGCTGGCTTTCAACGCAAGATCTTTAAGATGCTGTTTGATCGGTTGTAGGTTTGGCTGAAATAATGCATTACTAGCAATTTTAGCGAAAATGTGTAAGCTATCAGCGAATCGCTCTTGCATGGGGCGATTCTTCATAGCCCACACCCGAGGAGGGCACCATGCCGCCGAAAAACGAGAGACCGATCAAGAACCGTCGCCGCAAGCCGGACGCCACACAACGGCCCGATCCCCACTCCTTCTACGTGCCCGGGCAACCCCGGATCAAGCACCTGACGTGGTTCGTCACGCCGAACTTCGAGGCGCGTCGTCTGGAAGCCACGACCGAGCTCACCTTCACCCGGTGGGGCCGGTACGTCGACCTCGACACGCGCGACCTCGAGATCCTCGAGGTGCGCACCCACATCGGTCAAACAGGCCGCAAGCTGCGCTGGGAGCTCGGCCCCACGGACGAGATCCGCGGCAAGCGTCTGCGCATCTTCCTGCCGAATGGGCTGCGCAGGATCACGATCAACTACCGGACATCGCCCGATGCGACAGGGCTCCAGTGGCTGACCACCGAACAGACCGGCGGCTCACATCCCTTCTGCTACTCGCAGGGGGAGATGGTGAACACACGGTCGTTCCTGCCCTGTCAGGACACCCCGTGCGTGCGCTTCACCTACGAGGCGTACATCTACCCTCACCGGCCGCTCACCTGTGTGATGGCAGCGATCGGTGGACCCAATCACTGGAAGATGGAGCGGCCGATCCCTTCGTACCTGGTCGCGTTCGCCATCGGCGAGCTCGAGCACGCAACAATCGGTCCGCGGAGCAGCGTCTGGGCCTCACCACAGATGGTGCGCGAAGCCCAGCTCGAGTTCGAGGGCATCGAGGGCGCGATCAAGCAAGCCGAGAAGATCTTCGGCCCGTACCGCTGGGGTCGCTTCAGCATCCTCGTCATGCCGCCCGCCTTCCCGTACGGCGGCATGGAGAACCCGGGCCTGACCTTCGTGTCGCCCTCAATCGTGGCCGGTGACGGATCAGGTCGGAACGTGGCCTGGCATGAGCTCATGCACCACTGGTTCGGCAACTACGTCACCAACGCTCGCTGGAGCGACTTCTGGCTGAACGAGGGCTGGACGATGTGGGGCCAGTTCCGTCTGACGGAGGCGATCCTCGGTCGAACGGCGGCGCTGCTCGATCTCGCGCTGTACCAGAACGACTTCGACCGCGACCGCGCCAACTTCGAGCGGCGCGGCCAGGAGCACCTGGTCTGCCTCGAGCCCAACCTCGACGGCATGAACCCCGACGACAGCTTCTCGATGATCCCGTACCACATGGGTCACCTCTTCCTGCGAGAGGTCGAGCGACTCGCGGGACGTCGCGCCATGGAGCGCTTCGCGCGCGCCTACATCAAGCGCTTTGCCTTCCAGTCGATCACGACCGAGCAGTTCATGCGCTTCCTCAAGCGCAAGCTGCCGAAGGTCGCCGCGCAAATGGACCTCAAGGCCTGGCGACGAGTACCCGGACTACCGGCGGGCACGCGCAAGGTCGTCTCGCGACGCGCGCACGAGATCAAGCGCATGGCCGAGGGCGGCACGATCATGCCGCCCAACTGGTCACCACGTGAGATCTGCTACTACCTCGAGTGCCTGCCCGAGGGAGAGGTGGGCCGAGGACTCTGCAACGAGCTCGAGACTCGCTACGGCTTCAGTGCCGCGACGAACCTCGAGATCCGCGCCACCTTCCTGACCGTGGCCGTGAAGCTCGGCTTCGAGTACGTCTACAACCGCGCGGCCGGACTACTCGCGCAGATCGGTCGCATGAAGTACCTGCGGCCCATGTACCAGGCGCTGCACACGAACCCGGCCACGCGCGACCGTGCGCGCCACGAGTTCGAGCGCCTGCGTCCGACCTACCAGCATCACGCCGCCAGCGCCATCGAACGGGTGCTCGCCGCGTGAGAAGAGCGAGGGGCCCGCTCACCGCGCCCTCTGAACGACCGCGTCGCCACATGTTTGGCGCCACTCGCGACGCATCAGAGGCGCGGTTTTTCAGTTCATAAATTCCGTCCTATCTCTTCACGGCTTTTACAATTAGGTTTGAAAACGCTCCTTCTTCTGGAAGCCAAAAGTCCCCTTTCCCCGGTGCAATCGATCGCTCCTCTACAATGGTAAGACCGCTTTGTTTTACCCAACGACGAATTTCCTCCTCGGTTTTAAATTCAATAAAATGCATCGGATTACTCGTTCCCCTGCCGGACACATTCTGACGCTCCACGGGCAATGAGAACAAAAATGTTGAACGTTCTGGCGCACTCGTTACAAGCGTTTTCAAAAATGACGTTGGATCTTGTGTATGTTCAAGGGAATCAAAAAACACATACACGTCGAAGAGCCCCGGCGGGAACCCCTTGTCCATATCAAATATTCCCAGTTTCACCCGATCTCTCCAATCCCACCCACGACTCGCAAACACCGCCTCTGCAAACGTGAGCGAAGAAGAAAACTTATCAAGCAACGTGAGCTGAACTTCATTTCGTTCTTCAAGTAATTCCTTTACGTAAAATCCAGGGACCGCAAAGCCGACATCCACGATCGATCGAATGCCCGGACACGAACACATCATATCTTTCAGAATCAGTTGTCGTTCGTATTGATAACTTTCTTGAACGAAGAACTTTGCGTACATTCCGGCCTTCACCACCAGTTCATCGTAGATCTGGTTGCCATACGCACCAACGTTGGAATCGTATTTAATGAACCCTTCAAGGAAGATATCTGGGTTCTGCCCAAGTCGCTTTGCGATGTCAGCAAAATGCGTTGCAAGGCCTGGGCTTTGGGCCAGCATTCGCTCATATTGTGACCGAATCTTATCCGCGAGTTGAGTTTCCATATAGGTAGGTTGTACTTGATCGTACAGACCCGAACAAGCTTCGTTGAAAAGTGATTTTCAATGATGTACTTATCGGTTACAGTTCCCTCATAATTCTTTTCTTTTATGAAAACTGAAGCTTTTCTTGGGATAGATCGGATAAAGGACGTACGTAGTGAAGTTCTAGATAAATTAAGAAAGTTGGATACTGATCCAGTCTTTCAAAAGGCTATGGCTGAGCTTGCAAAAGCCAAAAATTCCATTGGGAGCGGGATTGACTGGTCCCCTGATATGGCAGCAAGCAATTTCAGGGCAAGCGTATCTGAAGGACTAGCAAGAACCGGAACTTATGAAACCGCAAATACTGCCTGGCATCGTGAAAACGAGAATGCGAATACCCTTGCCAATCTTCTGAAAGGTATCGGACTAGACGCAACCGTGGTGAGACGCGTCACTTGCGCGGTACACAATGAAACATACCGGACAGAGATAGAGGCGCTGGTGCAAGAAATGGGCGCTGATAACGCTCGTTGGATTGGTGAGAAAAAACTATTTTTTTCGCTTACAGGCCACCATCCGAGAGAAGAAGCTCTACTTGTTGGTTACGCTACAAAGCCCGATGTATGGCATTCAACGGTTATCACTTTACAACAAGCAACACCACCGACCACCGTCTAAAAAACAAGTTACGCTTATATAACAAAAATTCCGCCATCTGAGCGGAATTTTTGTTGGTGGACCCTAACGGGATCGAACCGTTGACCTCTTCCATGCCATGGAAGCGCTCTACCAGCTGAGCTAAGGGCCCATCTTTTGATCTCTTTCTGGCCACTCGGAACCAACCGCAGGGCTGGAACGGGGGTAGTATGCGGAATCGGCGTCCCGTCGTCAAGAGAGGAAAAAGACGAGCCGCTTTCCGCACCCACATGCCGGATGAAGCTATTTTCCCTTATATTAGCCAATCATTTGTTTAAGGCGACGCTGCCAACCGTACACCCGTTTGCGGCGGTGCGCCAACCACAGTTTCCATGGGATACGGACGCCGACGACCAGGCTGCGGTCCCAGGCCCGGTCAAGCCAGTCGCGCTCGGCGACGAGGCGGGGACCAAAAACCTCATCAAAACTTGCGAGCCGATCGGTCCCGAGGGCGACGGGGTGGTACGTGATCGTCTTTTTCTTGACGGGTGGAGGGGTGATGGCCAGCCGGATCCGCTTTTCCTCCGGCAAGAGGCCGCGGACGGCAAGCTCGGACCGGAGGATCTCATAGCGTTCCTTCGCCATACCCGAAAGACCTTGCTGGGCCTTCTGGCTGATCCAATCATGCCATTCGCGAAGGAGGATCTCCGCTTCCTGGTCAGCCACGTGGAGGCGGGTAAGGATCCGTTTCAGGGATTGGTGGGCCTCGTCGAAAAGGCGACGGTCTTCATGCGCCTGGGCCGCGGTCATCCCCAGAAGACGGTCCTGGAGGTACGCGATGCGACGCTCGTACGCGGATAGCAAGGCCTGGATCTCCGTATGCAACGCCCTCTGATCGGAAAAGAGCGCACGCTGGACATCGTGTTGCGGAGAAGATCGGCGACGAAAGAAGGAG
>CAZENZ010000076.1:0-4844 GCA_964513705.1 uncultured Gammaproteobacteria bacterium | reverse complement strand
TGTGGTGCCGAGAGCCAGGATCGAACTGGCGACGCAAGGATTTTCAGTCCTTCGCTCTACCACTGAGCTACCTCGGCAAACAACTATCAGGACGCAGAGAAGGTAACAAAAGACCGACAGAAAGACAAGAAACCACTTTAGCATTGATCAAAAACGAGAATACTACTAGAGTCTCGCGTCCCTCAAATAGCAGGGACGGGGAGTGGAAACATCATGAGGACGGATTTTTTTCTCGATGAGGCTGGGTAGCGGACGGAGCTCCAGGCCGGAGACGGCATCCACTGGAGTCAGCGCGAGGAGTGCTTCCTCTTCTCGCGGGGGGCCGAACGCCTGTGGGTGGGTACAGGACCGCAGAACCGGGACGACAAGGTACACCTTCGAGGCATCAAGGACCCGACGTCGGCCGTGGAGCTCTTGCTCATCGGCCGGGGCTTCGATGCCGAAGTCGGCGAGACGTCTCCAACGGGAGTCACCCACTTCACCCTCACCGCAAAGCGGTAGAGGCGGCTGCTAACGCGTCACGGACACGCCCGAACCTCGAGCTCTTGTCCGGGGCGCGTGCGTGTTTTTAAGAAAAAATGAGCAACGTTAAGACCGGCGTGAGGAATCGGTTCTGCTCTCTATAAGTGAGCAACGCCGTTCATCTTACGACTGCGCCAGAGAAGACCAGCACACACGTAAAACGAAAAGTGATCTGCCGCGCGGGATCGTCGTGAATGGCACCCACAGTGCTGTTCTCATCCGGATCCCAAAACCGAGTTTTAGCCCGAAACCTCACTACCGGTCTCTTCTAGCATGCCACAGCCCTCTAAAAAAACAACAGATAGATTCCCGTGATAGAAGCAATCGTCATCAGGACAACCGTTAGCACGCCTAACGTATTTGAAAGGACTCCATTTTTATACTGCCGCATGATCGGCGCATTCCCCAACCATACAATGGAGATGAGCAACGGTGGCGCCACCAACGCATTTCCCACCGCAGACAAGATCAGAAGCCGAACAGGACTATACGGCAACAAATGAATCAGAAGCCCAAGCAAGGTCAAGACCACAACGACCCCATAAAAAAGCTTGGCTTCGCGCCAGGTTTTCGATAAACCCTCCGTTCGCCCCAATGCCTCACAAATTGCATACGCCACGACACTCGTAAGAATCGGAACAGCTAATAAACCCGTCGCCAATGTTCCTAACGCAAATAAGGAAGAAGCGAATGGCCCCGCCAAAGGTTCAAGGAGGCGCGCGGCCTGATCAGCTGTTTCAATCGATGTAACGTGATTCGTGCCCAACACCACCGCGCCCGTGACGATGATGAACCAAGCCACCACATTCGAGAAGGTCATTCCAGACAGCACATCCCAGAACATGTTTCGTAAACGACGCGGCATGGGCAGATCAGCTGTTCGCTGGAGTTTACGCTCTTCATTCTCTTGATTCGCCTGCCAGAAATAAAGGTAGGGCGAAATCGTCGTTCCAAGAAACGCGATGATACACAAAACAAACTCACGGCTCGGAAAGGCTGTCGGTACAAAGGTACGGTGGAGCGCCGCCGCCCAAGGCACCTGAACTAAACACGCCACAACAATGTACGCGAAGAGCGAAATCGTTAGCCATTTCAAATACTTTGCATACGTTTGATAGGCTAAGAAAATCTGCATCCCTAACGTCAGGGCTGTAATCACAATAAGCCAACCATAGATTGGAAGATGTGGAACAATTAGATTTGCCGAAGCGGCCATCATTCCCAAATCAGCTCCCGCATTAATACCATTCGCTAACGCCAGTAGGACAATCAATGCCCACAATACCGGTCGTGGCACTAACGTACGTAAATTTTGAATTAAACCTTTCCTAGTCACGATCGCCACACGCCCGCACATTTCTTGAACCCCGATCAAAAACGGAAGCGTCCAAAGAGACAACCAAAGCGGAGCAAATCCAAACTGCACACCGGCCTGAGAATACGTTGCGACACCAGCTGGGTCATCATCAGAGGCGCCTGCAATAAGTCCAGGGCCTAAAATCTTAAAAAATCTACGAAGACGATCAAGCATGTGAAAGAGCGTGTACCCGAAGATAGTACCACGCGCTAGATACAAAACGAACCCCGTTCAGGGCTCGTTTTGCCGATGCTACACGCACCGGAATCTGGCTCCTTATTCTTGAGGCAAGAACCACTTTGGATCGTACTGGACGCGATCGTTGACGTGTTCGTACTTGTGAAGCTCCGCATCCGTGAACCAAAGAGGGATTTCGTAAGCGGACTCGTCTGGATTTCCGGAAGCGTGGATCAAGTTGCGCAATGGACGGTTGTGCTCGTTTGAGAGCGCGTATGTATCATGCGAGTAATCTCCACGGATCGTCCCAGGTGCAGCCGAAGCCGGCTCTGTCGCTCCAACCACCTTACGAACCAACGACACAGCCTTCTCCCCTTCCAACACCATCGCGATCACAGGAGCAGAGACCAAGAAATCAACCAACCCGTTCTTGATCGCCGTTCCGTAGGAGATGTGGTCTGGATAGTCAAATGGTTGACCATTCGCTTCGTACTTCGCCTTCGCCTTTTCGTAGACACCACGCATCCACTCTTCAGTGAGCGCATAGTGTTTATCCACGTCCTCACGGAGAGGATGAACCATCTTCATGGCCACAATTTTGAGGCCAACATCTTCCAAACGAGTCATGATTCGACCAACGAGTCCGCGCTGGACGCCGTCGGGTTTGATGAGGACGAGAGTCTGTTCCATGGGCCGTTTATACCAGACTTTAGCCAAAACTTGCAAATTTTGGGCCTCCTTGCTAGGCTGCCGCCATCCAATTTTTCGATTTTGCTACACCCTTATGAGTCTTCCCGGTCATCGCCGCACCTCCTCCCACAAGCGCCGCCGCGCCTCCCATTTTGCTTTGGTCAAGCCAAATATCGTGATCGGTAAGACCGGATCTGCTCACTTGGGACACCGCGTTGCCCCAAATGCCACGGAATACAATGGCGTTACAATCCACGTGAAGGGTCGTGAACGTAAGCTCCAGAAACTTTTGAATAAAACTCGCATGAAGACCGAAAAGGCGAACGCCGCCGGTCAAGCCGATGACCACGTAGGACACGATCACGCCGGTCACGACCACAATCACGAAGGTCACACCCACGCCTAGATCACAGCCTCGCCGAAAGGTGTGGTATACTAGGCAAGTACTGCTCGCTCTTTTTGCTCTTTCTTTCGTATGTCTAACCGTCATCTTGCCCGTGCTGTAGCGCTTCAGTCGCTCTACGAATGGGATTTCTACCGCGGAGAACGGAACCCTGTTGAAGTTGCACAGCGAAACTTAGAAGATTTCGCCTCTGAACTCGATGAAAAAGATTTCAGTATCAATACGGTGGAAGGCGTATTAGGTCATCATGAAGAAATTGATGGCACGATTCGTAAGTTTGCTCCGGACTGGCCTCTCGAGAAAATCACGACCGTCGATCGCAATATTTTGCGCATCGCAACCTACGAACTGCTGTACAATGAAGAAATTCCGAGTAAAGTTGCCATCAACGAAGCGATTGAACTTGCAAAGACCTTCGGCGGAGAATCCAGCGGACGCTTCGTAAACGGAGTTCTTGGAGCCATTTACCGCAATCAAGTCGCTCAAGGCATTGTGAAAGGAGCGGACCAACCAAAACCAGCCGAAGAAGAGCTCACCTCATCGCACCCCGTTCTTGTGAAAGCAGAGATTGGTCAAAGCGCCACTCTCGAAGACGACGAATCATTCCTTCCAACACCGCCAACGCCGTAAACGTCCGATTCAATAAAATCTTCCTCTATGGATTTCGAACAATTTAGCCCGCTGGAAGAACGCCTGGGACACACCTTCCGTGACCGGTCGCTCCTCCTGCAGGCACTCACCCATCGTTCTTACCTGAACGAGCACACCGATTTCGCCTATCCTCACAATGAACGATTGGAGTTTTTGGGTGATGCCGTACTTGAACTTGTCGTCACAGAGCATCTCTATCTCACCTACGCCAACCCTGAAGGCGACCTCACCAACTGGCGCGCCGCGCTTGTAAACGCAAAAACCTTGGCTGGTATCTCCCAGGAACTGAAGTTTGAGGAATACCTCCTCCTCTCGAAAGGCGAGGCACGCGACAAAGACAGTAAGGCCCGCATGTACATTCTCGCCAATGCGATTGAAGCAATTATTGGGGCCGTCTACTTGGATGGAAACATGGAAGCAGCCGCTAAGTTTATTCACAGCCATATCTTGCGCCACCTACCCACCATTCTCGCGCTTGAGCTCTACAAAGATGCGAAGAGCAAGTTTCAAGAAACGGCACAGGAACTACTTGGAAATACACCAACCTACAAGGTTCTTGAAGAAAAAGGTCCCGATCATCAAAAAGAGTTCACGGTCGGTGTATTTATTGGACACGAACTAATCGCCGTTGGTCGCGGGACATCAAAACAGGAGGCGCAGGTCGCGGCCGCAGAAGCGGGCTTGGAAGCGAAAGGCTGGAGAACGCGCACAGCAACGGCTGTTCAGACAAAATCCACGCATGTGTAGACCTCGCACGAATCGTCGATGGCGTCACTTGATATCAGCCGTGCGTTTAAAATATTGCGAAAAGTTCTGCTAGCCGCTACCCTGGCTCTCGCACGAGTCGTGATAGGAACAATTCAATGCGCCCTTAGTTTAACGGATAGAACAGCGGCCTTCGAAGCCGCTTATGGGGGTTCGATTCCCTCAGGGCGCACCACGAAAAACCACTCAACCGGTGGTTTTTCTTTTTGACTTTGCTAATTACGAATGATTACAATTACGCACATGTCAGAACGTCCCAACGAATTACCAAGACCCCCA
>CAZENZ010000075.1:0-4995 GCA_964513705.1 uncultured Gammaproteobacteria bacterium | reverse complement strand
CACCCGTTCACCCGATCCAAATGCCAAGCCATTTGATTTCTTTGGTCAGTATACGCCTGAACTCATGGGTTGTATGCAGAATAGAGAGCTGTTGGAGGTCCTCAAGTCGTTAGCAGACCAGTATACGCTGATTATCGTATCGTCTACGTCAACGCCAGCTATCAAAACGTATCTTGAATCACAGCATCTGGAAGCGTTGTTTACTGAAATCCTGGGTAATGACGTTGAAAAAAGTAAGACGAAGAAAATTCAGGGAGTTCTCGATCGCTACCAACTTCAGTCCAATGAAACGATGTTTATTACCGATACGCTGGGCGATATCAAGGAGGCGAAGGAGTGCGGTGTGCAGAGTATTGCTGTGACGTGGGGATATCATCCAGTGGAAACCCTGAAAAGGGGTGAGCCGTATAGGATTGTTTCGCAGCCTCAAGAGATTCTGGAGGCAATCAATAGTTATCAGGGATAGGTTCGCACGTGCGATTGAACGTTTGTTTGGTGGTTTGTATTTTATTATGAACACGATGTTGGATGGTCACAAAACAGTGAATGGTTGAGCTTGTTATATCTAGTTGGTCGACTCGGTCGACAAGAGTGTTCTCTTGGCTATATCCGCGTTCCAGAAATAACGTTCCATTACGCACTTGATAGACGTTTTCTGCGTTTCCGGAAGCGCCTAAGAGGCTCTGCGTAATAATCTGTTTGCGAGTAATGTCGAAGACTATCCCGTTAAATTGGACCTCACGGAATGCCTTTGTGAGGGGAGTGGACACGAATTGCTTCGTGGATGGATCGAATGCCCAGTACTCAAACGCTCCCCACAGCGCTCCACCATCAACCACGGTCCCAATATCCAGATATCCATCAAAGTTAATGTCTGCTGCGTTAAAGAAAAGAGGCGTGTCTTCGACCAGCCAACGATTCGGATCGAGTTGTATGCGTTGTGCCGCTGTTTCTTGTTTTGGTTCTCTGAAGACATCAATGTACCCATTCGAAGATGTTGAAACAATATGAAATGTGTACACGGGTTCATTTGGATGAATCTGAATGCGAAGTGTATTCTCTTGGCTTTGGCGCAGATTTCTATCCTTGACGCTAAACCCATCAAAATCAGCTGCCGTGAGAACTTGATTGGCGTTGTGAAGAGGGGGTATGCCCTTCACGGTTATGGCGTAGTTTTGATACAGGCCGAATAGACCACCCTGATTCCACAGGGTGAGTAGTTCTTCGTCTGTCCAAGATACGTTACCCGGTGCTTCTCCGTTTAGATCCACGGTGAGCTTGTCTTTGCCTTTTGCCTCGAGTGAGTCATAGATATCGAATGTCTGTCGCGTGTATCCGACAAGCGTCACATAGTGAAGGAGTCCGTTTTTTCGAATCAGAATTATCACGGGTGAACCACGTCCAATCTGTTCGCGTAGCCAAGACAGTTTTTCAGGATTTTGAAGCGCAATAATTGATTCTTGTACGGTTAACCCAGATCGTTTGAGATTCGATACAACGCCGAAGGGCAGCGTGTAGCCTTTGTATCTCCAGGGTGTGTGTTCCGCGATTTCTTCGGATGAGAGATCTCCATTGTTTGCGAGACGGATGACGGCAGCAGCGCTATACGGGCCGCAAGCATTCAAGCTCTGACGGTAGTTCCATTCACTCGCGTAGGGGAGGGCCGCTTGTTCAGGATGATCAAATGTCGATGGTTGAACGGAATTCGGATAAACGATAATTCCGAGTGCGACGAGCGCAGCGCAAATTGCCAAAACGAGACACACCAACAGTCGCCGCATAGATTAGGCGTTTATAGCACGCGTTTTTGAAATGAGTCGATAGATGATCCAGAGGAAAAGCGCACCTGAGGTATTCGCGAGAAGATCCCACCAGGTATCACGTCCCGTCATCGGTACGATCCGCGATTCGGCGACGAACAGTTCAAACAATTCATTTGCAACACCCAAGGCGCTCACGGCGGCATACAGCGTAATGAGCTCCATAAGCCAAGAGGTTTTCCATTGAAGTTGTCGTTTTGCGAACAGCCAGACCAGGCCGGTAAAGATTCCTCCACCGATGAAGTGCGTGGTGAAGGCGGTGTTTTCTCCGTGAATCAGGGGGCTTGGTAAGTACCAGGAAATAAAATAGATCAGACAAGCCAGGGCGAGAACGCCATCACGTCTCACGGGCATGTGTGTGAGTTTTTGAAGAATACTCGGAAAGAATAGCCAGATAAGTATCGGGACAGCGACAGAGACGATGATGAAGATCATAGAGAGGTCAGAAAAGATTCTTTCGAAAGGGGAGAGATTGTCAGATGTGAGTGATTCGGTTGTACGTGATGGATGGGTTGGATAGATTTCAATGTCGCCATGGGCGGTCTTGGCAAACATTTTATTCTCTACTCCGTAGAATTCGTTTCCATTTTCATTTAGAAGCCATTGAATGGCGGCATCATCTCCGTGACGGATTTGGAGGAGTTTGGCGGTTTTGTAGTCAGCGCGGTCTACCTCCCAGGCTCCCCATTTGATGTCACAGGTTTTTTCAGGGCAGCTGATCGAAACAAGATAGTGATCGCCGATATCTGGAAGAAAGGCGTTCCACTGTGTGTCTTGGTTGAACTTGATGTCGACGTCCGATTTGATGGAGGATTTTCTGCGCGCGTAGACGTGGTTGATCTTTGTTGCGGCGATTTCATTTTCTATGTCTGTGACGGTCACAAGTAATAGCGCATCTTGCTCTTTTCCGATGACAAGGCAGCCGAGAGGATCGCATGCCTGCGCGTTTTTTGAAGGTTGGCTCAGGAGGAGGAGAGTGGTGAGTAGGATTGTTGAGAACGTGCGTACGGCCATATCAAGCGTATCGTGAGTTACTCGCTCAAAGTGGGGAGAGCATCTGGTGCTTTTGGATGTTTTTTCATCCAAAACACGACCTGTCCGTAGGTGTTTGTTCCATCATCAAGTCGTGCTTCGATTCCCGGCTGGTTATTCAGTTCACCCACCCAGGCGCGGATGAATGTGACGATGATACCGGACAAAACCTCTTTGTTATCGAGGACGGCGAAGAGCTCGCCTCCCTGCTTCGAAAGACGCGGATAGAGACGTGTGAGCAGGGCGAGGGCGACGCCTTCGTCAAACCGCTCTAAGTCTTTTTCGACTTCCGATGGTTGTGCGCCGATGTAGACCATGCCACCCATGGGTCGATAGAGGGCCACGTCGAAGAAGGGTTGTTTGTGATCGGCGAGCCATGTATCCATCGCGTTCCAGGTTTTTTGAGTGGTCAGGCTGCCTGTGATGACGTCCACGTTGGCCTTTTTGTAGGCGTTTGTGAGTTCGTCGCTGGTTTTTGGATCTGATAACCCAACCGCGAGCGCTCCATCATGGTCTAGTTCTAGGAGGGGGGAGCCGTCGCTAGCTAGGTCTACAACGACGTTCGATAGACCTCTTTCGTGGCGTTCGTTCAAGTAGGCTTCAAATGATAGGCCACCAAGAAAAGGCTCAAACGACTTTTGATATTCGGCGATCGAGCTTCTTAAGGCCCAAGTCTCAGAATTGTCGGTTGCGCCTAATGTTTCACGCTTGTTTAGACGTTCGGATGATTGGCGAAAAGCGGCGATGGATTCTGGACGTAAGGTCATAGAGGCGCTGCTGTGAGTCTACTCGAGAGGGATAGAAAGTTCTATTGGGTCATGGTCTTCGCGTGTCGATTCGTGAACAGCGGAAGTGATGCGTATCGCCTGGATTTTGGAGGTGGTTGGTGGAGCGTGACGAGTATCGCTGGAAGTCCTCTTGACTATAAGCAGACTGAGCGAGGAGTATACCTATGTTCCGACCAGAGAAGTTCTTGAAGCTCACGGAGGATCGAGTGTTTTTGTCTCCATATGCTCGCCACACAACTTCAACGTCATACCTATCGCTATTTCATAAAACCTCTTTTCTTCCTGCAAGACCCAGAGTTTGTGCATGATACGGTGTGTATCGTTGGACGAATGCTCGGGCGGTTCGCTGTGGGGCGTTGGTTCCTACACACATTTTGCGCGTATACCCATCCATCGTTATGTACCACCGTTTGTGGCATTCGTTTTTCAAACCCGGTTGGATTGTCAGCCGGGTTCGATAAGAATGCTCAGCTCACAGATGTCATGCCTTCGATCGGATTTGGTTTTGAGGAAGTTGGCTCTATTACAGGTGAGCCGTGCATCGGTAATCCGAAGCCACGTCTTTGGCGACTTCCAAAAACACAGGGTCTCGTTGTTCACTATGGATTGAAAAATGACGGGTGTGAAGCCATCGCTCGTCGATTGCAAGGGAAAGCCTTTGTGATTCCTATCGGAACCAGTATCGCCAAAACGAACAGTCCCAACACCGTTTCTCTTGAGGACGGAATTGCAGACTATAAAAAAGCATTCAAAGCACTTGCCTCGATAGGCGACTACTTCGCTATCAATATTAGCTGTCCGAATGCTTTCGGCGGAGAACCCTTCTCTGACCCAAAGCGGCTTGATGCGCTGCTTACGGCTCTCGATCCGATTCCAACGAAAAAACCCATCTTCATCAAAATCAGCGCCGATGTTTCCTGTGAAGTATTGGACGCACTGGTGCGTGTGACGGATGCGCATCGTGTCCACGGGTTTATCGTCTCGAATCTCACCAAGGACCGACCTAGCCCTCTCATTAATCAAGAAGAACTGGCAAAGGCAGGAAAAGGCGGCGTTAGTGGCAAGCCGGTTCAAGACAAGGCGAATGCGCTCATTTCTCATCTCTATAAGATGGCAGGAGCACGCTACGCCATTATCGGTATCGGTGGTATCTTCAGTGCCCATGATGCGTATGAAAAAATCAAATGCGGCGCTTCTCTGGTGCAGCTTATAACCGGCATGATTTTTGAAGGCCCTCAATTGATTGGCGAGATCAATCGTGGGCTCGTGAAACGATTGGAACAGGACGGATTTACCCACATTCATCAAGCGGTTGGAATTGCGTCTAGGTAACTGGGCTGCTTGCCATCGTGCAG
>CAZENZ010000074.1:3609-5414 GCA_964513705.1 uncultured Gammaproteobacteria bacterium | reverse complement strand
CACATTACTTCGCTGTTGGTTGGACGTGGGTTCAGTGCGTCTTCGGTCAGTGGCCAAGACTCGACGGCAGCAATTTTCCGTTACTCGGGCGCATTTAAAAACGGGCTGTGTCTCGATGATACGGACACGGTAGGCACCTGTTCATATGTCGCAGGCGCTTCCATTATCGCAGATGGAACCATTAACGCGAGTCAATTCGACTTGGCAGAAAAATACAGTGTCACTGGTGACGTGGAGCCGGGTGATTTGGTCGCGATCGACCGGGATCATCCGATGTTCGTCAAAAAAACGACGGGCATTACGTATGACACGGATTTGATGGGCATTATTTCTACACGTGCCGGGTTCTTGCTGGGAGATGATCGTGGGGAAGCGGTAGCGCTTGCGGGTCGTGTCCCAACAAAAGTATCCGCTGTGAATGGAGTGATCAGTGTTGGGGATCCGCTGACCTCGTCGCCATTTCCAGGTGTGGCTATGAAGGCGACGCAGGGCGGACGTATCGTGGGATATGCTCTGCAGTCCGCGGCCGCTACGAGTACGATCGAGGTCTTCGTGCGGGTGGGCTATGAGCCAGGTCCAACGTTACCGAGTTCTGGCGGCTCGGCGGTGATTGGCGATGCAGATGTCGTGGTGAACGCTATGGCGACGGCGAGCGCGACTTCAACGGCCGTTGACTCTTGGGGGGTGACGTTGCGCGGAAGTGTTTGGAATGGTCTACAGACAATTCAGCGAGATTTTACGCTTTGGAACGACAGTCTAGATGCGACGCATTCCGCCTTCAGTCTCAAGATGGGAACGTCGACGCTGTGGTCGGTTGATGAGCGTGGTTCGATGCGTTTGGCGGGGGATTTATTTGCTGGAGGACGATTTTTTCCGGCGACTCGGTCAGGAGCGCAGTCTGATAAGTACGTTTTCTTAGATGATACGGGTCCGGCTTCGTCGACCTATATCGCAACGAATGCGGATGGATGGCAGGCAAATACATCGTATGATTTTGCAGAGCGCTACTATTCACCTGATGCGCTTGAGGCGGGGGATGTCGTTGTGCTTAGTCAGCGTGGAAAATTGCACGTGCAACGTTCGATGAAGGCCGGAGATGTGCCGGTGGGAATCGTGTCGACGAAGCCAGCCTTTGTTGCTGGTGCGCCAGGTCCATCGACGTACCCGATTGCACTCGCAGGTCGTGTCCCAACCAAGGCAGCGGCGTTGACGGGGCCAATTAGCATTGGTGATCCGCTCACCGCCTCCATCATTCCAGGTGTGGTGACGAAAGCTATTCAGGCTGGGCCAATCGTGGGCTATGCGCTTGAAAGTTACTCGAGTGCCAATATCGGGAAGATCGAGGTCTTTGTGAATGCTGGTTGGTGGGGTGGTTCAGCGGTCGTGATGAATGATAAGACAGCCAAGGCGGAAAAGGTCACATTCATTATCTCGACGAGCACGCCAGACCTGCCGAAGTCGTATCAGGGAACGGCCCGTATTTTGGCCGGTGCTACCAGCGTAAAGATCACACATCCAGAGCTCGAAAGTTTACCGCTGATTCAAGTAACACCGTACGGTCGTGTAGAAACTGCCTGGTGGACAGATCATTCGGATAACAAGAGTTTTGAGATTCTGCTTCAAGCACCACTCGCGCACGACGTAACCTTCAATTGGCGTGTGGAAGAATTGCGCCCGACAAATGATCAAGAGTTTGTGAGCGAACCATTGACCTTGCCGGACGTAATTTCGACGCCTGATCCTGATCCAGCACCTGAACCGACACCTGTGCCAGAGCCAACTCCCGAGCCTGAGCCAGAACCAGT
>CAZENZ010000074.1:0-3509 GCA_964513705.1 uncultured Gammaproteobacteria bacterium | reverse complement strand
GAGCCAACTCCCGAGCCTGAGCCAGAACCAGTGCCTGTTCCAACGCCTGATCCTGATCCTGTTCCAACGCCCGAACCAACAGCAAGTGTCGAGGGTTAAGCGGAATGCTATACTCGTAGCATGACGCGCTCCGTTGTCGCTCTTTTTTCGCGGTCGTTTCCTCAGCCATTCCCATATCCTTGGCGCGCTGTTTGGCAGGCGCACGTGAGTCATTGGATGAACTGGCTGTTGGTAGCGTTCTTGTTTGTGCTGCCTTGGACGGTGGTCCCGCACTGGTTTGATGGGAGTGAATTGCCGAAAGCATTGCTCGGAATCGGAGCTATGTGTCTGTGGCTCATGCTACGGGGCGCGCATGCTCTGCTTGGTACACATTCTGCGCGTGAGCCGCGTCGTTGGTCAGCGTTTGCGCTATGGATCGGTCTGCTGGGAGGCGCGGGATTTCTTTCATGGATTTGTTCGGCGCATCGCTCGATTTCATGGTTTGGAAATCAAGCGCAGCTGAGTACTTCATTTTTGGTGGTAATAACGGCCCTGTGGTTGATCGTTTCCGTGCGCGATGGGTTTCAGCGTTCACCTCAGGTGGCACGTTTGTGGCTGCGAAGCTGGTTTCTGGGAATGTGTGTCGCGATCTTTGGGACGGTGGTAGCACGCATGGACGGGATGACGTGGCTGCCCCATGTATTTCAGACGGGGATGGTGTTAGATCGTTTGTTAGCGGTTCCGCTCGCTGTGGGAGCTGGTTTAGCGTTGCTTGCAACACGCGCGAGCGTGTCAGCGCCTCTCACGGCTCGAGGGGTGCAGATGTATCGACTGAGCCACGGGCTATTAGCGTGCATTTTGATCGGCCTGCTCCTGGTTGGATTGATCGTTGACCTGCAGCTTCTGTGGTTGATTGTGCTGTTTGTGGCGGTCGCAACCTTTGCCATCGTTGCAGCGAAGCAGCGACGTGTATCGTTGGCAGGGTTTCTTTCGCTGCTGGCCATCATCGCCGCACTCGTTGGATTTGGTCAGTTTCATTGGCCTGGTCAAACAGGAGTCATTTTTTCAACCCCTGGATGGATCATGCATATGCGAGGTGTCGCGAAGATTGATCAGCTCGGTGAGGTTTTGCCGAACCAAGCGCTTAGTTGGAGAATTGTGGGAGGTGCTCTGAAAGATGCCCCCGTGTTTGGGGCTGGACCTGGCGCCTGGTCTTACGTGGCAGAGCGTGAGCGGCCACTGGAACTGAACAAGACTGCTTTGTGGGCAGTGCGCTTTCCACGAGCGGCATCTGGGTGGGCGACGGTTGTCGCGGAATACGGCCTGATCCCAAGCTTAGTAGCAATGGCATTTGTGTTGATGTTGGTCGTACTTGCGGTACGAGCAGTGAAACGAGATCGCTCGACGGCTCCTCTCTGGGGTGCGCTCCTAGTTCTCTCAGCTGTGGGAACTGTTGGTTTGCGTCCCATGAACCTTGTTACGGTGTATTCGGTGGCGCTGTTTGTGGGTCTGTTGGCGGGATATGTGTTCGGTGAGGGTCGCGTGTTAGTTCCGCAGGTCGAACAGCGTTCCGTGAGACGTGCCTTGGTCGCGGTGGCGTTCGTGCTTGTGGTGTGTGCTTCAACTTTAGCGATTCGTCGAGCCGCGGCAGCGGAGTTGCTTACTTCTTACGCGCCCTACGCTCTCACGCTCGCTCGTCGATTAAATCCGGCGGATGATTTTACTTTTGCGCGTGAAGCGACCATTCTCCTTCAGCAAGCGCAGATCGCGGGGAACGAGCAACAAATTGCGCTGATGGAACGAATCTTGGATCGAGCTGATGAACTCATTCAGACGGCTCGTACGCGTAATCCAAATGATGCGGAGCATGTTTCGCTCGCGCTTCAAGCTGCTCGTTTACGTGCAGCGGTGAATCCAGAAAAAGAAGAGCAGGTCTTGGTATTGGCTGCTGAACTCGATCGCTTGCGACCGACCGATCCAAGCAGTCCGCTCAGCGTGTTTGCCGTGCAGCGTGAACGCATGGCGCGTGAAACGCGTTGGGTGGAACAAGGGCAGGGGAGGGAAAAAGAAGAAGCACTTCGCCGCGAGAATCAAGCGAAAACAGCAGCCGATGAAGCTCTGCGTGAAGCAGTCCGTCGCAAGCCGGAGTATCTCCCGGCCTTGTATGCCCAAGCTGCTTGGTTGGCTCAGCTTGGCCAGGTAGACCAATCGATTCGTGCGCTTGAAGCACTGGCTTCTCAGGGGCCAGCGACGCCAGACACGGCGTTGCCACTTGCCTTGCTTTATCGTCGTAACCAGGAGCCGATGAAGGCGACGGCGGTGCTCCAACAGCTGGTGGAGCGATTCCCGAATGAACTGGAGTATGCGTGGCAATTATCGCTTGCCCTCGCTCAGGCAGAGCAATTTGATGCTGCCACAACGGTCTTGCAGCGTTTGGTGGCACAGGATCCGAGTAACACTCGTTATCAGACGCAGTTGAGAGCGGTACTCCGTGAACGTGCTCAGCGTGTAGCACCAGCTGTAACCATCTCACCTACAACGAGTTCAGCTACGGCAACTTCAACCAAACCACTGCCTACGCCTCGTTCCACGACAAATACGCGCACGCGTCGAATAAGACGCTAGCATCTATGCCTTCTCTCCTGATTGCTTGGAAGCGTTTGTTTACACGGCCAGAGAATGCGCCATCTGACCAGATTCAGGATATTCGTGCCTGGCAAAAAACCCTCTTGGAAGAACACGAAGGATTGCGTGATGAACTTGAACTCCTCCTTCGAACCTATGTCCGAACGATCGATCGATTCGTCGAACGAGCGAATGAGCTCACGGCCGAGCAGTATGCGCGAGAGCAGGAAGCGATCGAGTCTATTCGAAAGATTCTTCAGAATGCGATTCGTCGTCTAGAGGTGAGCTGCAAAGATCATCGAGAGCTCTTAGATGAGTGGCATGAATGGGTGGCGTTTCGTCGTGCCGCCGGACAAAAACACGAACTTGAGCCAACGCATCGAGAACGAGTGGAGATGATTCGTTCTGAGTTATCCGTGCGTGGGATTCAAGTGGAGGATCCGGTGAGGTCGGGAGTGGATCGTGTACAGTTGGACGAACCCGTGCAGGCGCAAGAGACGATCGTTCAAACCCCCGTCGTAAAAGAGTCGATCACTCTAAATACCTTCTATCGACGTGAGCCCGAGCTCGATGATCTGTCTGATTGGCGCGCGATTCGTCAGACTCAGATTGAGCCGGAATGTCAGGCGGCAGAACAGGCCTGGAAAGCTCTCTCGGCACAAGCTCACTTGCACCCAGAGCGGGCTGTAGCAGTATTAAAGCGCTTAAAAGACGCTCACGCGGACCTGCGTTTACTGGATCGATCTCGACGCGAACGTCGCTATCGATTGCATGTGTTTTCGTAATCTGATACCGTCCTTGCGACCAACCCTAGTACCAAGGTGCACCTTGGCGAACGGCGAGGTCACCTTGGGCCCTTAGCTCAGCTGGTAGAGCGCTTCCATGGCATGGAAGAGGTCAACGGT
>CAZENZ010000073.1:0-5620 GCA_964513705.1 uncultured Gammaproteobacteria bacterium | reverse complement strand
AACTCGTCTAATGTTCGCTGAAGTTGTTCCGATTCGCAGAACCCCCTTCGGCTTAGATGGGTTTGATTACACGTTTCCAGATGATGCCTCCTACCACGTTGGTCAACTGGTCTATATTTCATTACGTGGACATAAAACTGAGGGCGTCATACGACGAATCTCTCCTACCAGCGCATTTGCCGCACAAGCAAAACCCATTCTTGGACCACTTCCAGTTGCTTTTCATCTCCCCGCGCCCTGCATTGAATTACTGACTTGGGTGGCAGAGCGCACGTTTTCTTCACTGCCAACAGTTCTACATGCCTGGATCGGAACGGTGCCTAAACGTTTTTCACAGCGCCCCCTCGACACTAACGTCTCACACAACGCCCCACCATCACCTCGTCCTACCCCAGGACCAGTAAATGCGCATTGGCAGGTCGAACACGAGCAAGCGCTCATCACCCATGCTCGCGAGGCGCTGCAACAAAACAAACGCGTCCTCATCATAACCCCGTGGGTAAACCGTATTGAGTCATTCATGGCAGCGCTATGCGAAGCAGCGCCAGCCATTCAATCACTTCATGGCGATCTAGCAGATGGGGTATATTTTGAGCATTGGTCACAGTTCGTAAGCGGCACTTGTAGCTGTTTAGTTACGACACGGTTAGGCGCCTGGCTCGCCCCTGTCGCCGACGTTGTTCTTATTGATGAGCCGGAAAACGACGATCATAAACAAGATGAACAAGCTCCACGTTACGATGCGCGACGCGTCGCGAGCTGGGCAGCAAAATACGCAGGCGTTGAACTCGCCGTCTTTGGACTCACTCCGCCACTCCATACTGATGCAAGCGCACCCGATATCGATTGCGATCTCCGCATTCATCCGTTTCATCCCAAAGGCCGCTCCTCAATTCCAACGCTCCAAGCCGACAGCTTGCTCGCTCTTCAGGAGCATGAAGGTGCCAAGATCGTGATTCACCCAATTCGTGGAACAGCGGCACGTCTCACCTGTCGCGATTGCGGTTGGCAAGCGCCGTGCGATCGATGCAAGGCTCCACTCGCCGCCGATGAAACACGCGCAGTCTGTCGAACATGTGGTCATACACAAGATCTCCCAATGTCTTGCCCTTCTTGTGGCAGCGTTGATCTTGGAAAAGCCACCCCGGGCGTTGAACGCCTAAAACAGAGTTGGGAACGCGTCGAACCCGATCAGCCTATCGAGTGGCGTGATACAACCAGTACATCGCTCGAGCAACCAATTCCGTCAGGCGCTCTCGTCGTGGTAACGCTCAGCCATCTCTTAGGGGGCGTTATCGAAGACGTGCGTCGCACTGAACGGCGTATCATCGCCACACGACGCCTCATGAAACGAGTTCGAGACGCCCAAGGCACACTTATCATTCAATGCATGGAGCAAGACATTGCCCTTTGGCACGTCTGGAAAGATGGAGCCGGGGTCCAAGCGCAGTATCAACAAGAACGAGAAACGCGTCGCCTGTTCCGCTATCCGCCTACCTGGCGACGCGTTAAATGTCTGGTCGATGGGAACGAAGAACAGGCGCAACGCTGGATCCACGAAGCCGAACGCCTGATTCAACCACAGGGAACCCTAGAAGGGCCCTTTCCCGTCGCATTCCGGCGCGTTGGCTCAAGCGCGCGTTTCGTTGTTCACCTACTGTTTAGCCCGGAGTTTTCAGAGCAAGCGCTCGTAACTCTTCTAAGACCTCTTGCTGACCGCGCGCTCATCGATCTTGATCCAATCGCCTTTTTCAAGTAACCTGGCGCGTTATGTTAGAAGCATTTCCGATCGTCACGATCCCGACCCCTAGCCTACGAGAGCGCTCGCAGGAAGTTTTGGTTGAAACCATCACCACCCCTGAATTCCAAGCGTTTCTAGATCAGCTCGTTCATACGATGTTCACGTCGGATGGTGTCGGCATCGCCTCTCCACAGGTCGGGAAAAATATCCGGGCGATCGTGGTTAACACCGGTGCTCGACCGGAATGCTATATGAATCCGGTCATCACAAAGAAGTCAGAGGCACTCGTAGAAAGCGAAGAAGGCTGTTTGAGTGTCCCCGGAAAATATGGGCTCGTGACACGCCACAAAAAGGTAACCGTCGAAGCTATTAATCGTCATGGCAAACGTGTCCTCCTGGATTTGAAGGGCTTTCCTGCGATCGTCTTTCAACATGAAATTGACCACTTAGATGGCGTTCTATTTATTGATAAGGCCACCAAGCTTGTAGGACGTGGCACATCTCGTATCTAGCATTACTATGTTGCGCATTGTCTTTTACGGAACATCAAGCTTCTCTCTTCCGACACTGCGCGCGCTGGCGCAAGATTCACGGATTCAGGTGGTCGGGGTCGTGACACAACCAGATCGACCCGTCGGAAGACATGGCACAATCACCGCTCCTCCCGTAAAACAATTAGCACTAAGTCTCAATTTGCCGGTGTTTCAATTCGAACAGGTAAAATCTGATGAAGCCTACGAACAACTTAAAACGCTAGGCGCTGACGTCGCCATCGTCGCGAGCTTCGGACAAATCATCTCGCAGCGCGTCTTAGATCTTTACCCTCGAGGCGTCTTGAACGTACACCCCTCGCTTCTCCCTGCGTATCGAGGCGCCATCCCACTTACCGCCGCCATTCGCGATGGACTCACAGAGACCGGCATCACCATCATGCTCATGGACGCGCAGATGGATCACGGACCGATCCTGTCACAAAGACCCTCCGCCGTTTTTCCAGATGACACCACAGAGACATTAAGCGATCGTCTCGCTGAACAATCTGCACCCCAGCTCGTTGAAGCGCTACACAACTATCTTGCGGGAAACCTCCAACCGCGCGAGCAGGATCATGCACGAGCCACCTTTGTAAAACTTCTCTCTCGCGAAGACGGGAAACTCGATCTCGCAAAATCTGCCACGGAACTTGAACGATTGGTACGCGCCTATACACCTTGGCCAGGCACAACCCTGGAATACCAGGGAAAGCGCCTGAAAGTCATACAAGCCCATATTGGAACACAAACACACGAACCGGGGCTCAGCGTGACTTGTCAGGACGGATCGATTCTTGTGCTCGATGAAGTTCAGCCCGAAGGCAAAAAACCCATGAGCGGTGAAGCTTATAAAAACGGATTACATACATAAAACAAGGGCTCGATGCCCCTGTTTTATTTCTTGCCTGCGCAGGTCGTTGGACTCCAGAGCCCACGCCCCGCTTCCTTGGCTTGCTGCTCCAATAATCGCAAACGCGCTTTGCGTTTTACGTCGAGTGGAAATGAAAGATAGGCATTGGCATACCCTTGATTCACGAGGGTCGCATTCACGTCTAGAGAGTCTTCGACTCGCACAACACTTCTGAGTAAGCGCCCGTATTTATCGCGATCATCGGCTTTTGGATCTTCAATGAGTAGAACCTGTTTGCCTTCAATCAAATCTTTCATACGTTTCGACGCTTCCTTACCGAAACATTGCACAGAACGCCGTGGATCAACTGACTCAGGGGTATTGATCCCGAGTAAACGCACTTTTTGCGCCTCTTTCATCGTTTCAAGTTTTACTTCGATCGTATCTCCATCAACTGCTCGTAGGACACGTGCCGGGACTCCAGGAGTCGTCGTCGACATCGTAAAAAAGACATCAGTCTCTGGAGCTGGTTCAACAGCACCGTTCCCAAACGAAGGGATCCCAAACGCTCCCCCACTCTGCCATTGCTGAAGAAGAACAAAGATCAAGAGACCAACCACGCCGCCTGCAACACGAATCAACCGTCGACGGACAAAAGGCGTAAGCACACCCACGAGACCTTGCGGCGTCATACAATCCAACCCACCATGACTTCACCGTTCACAACTTCTACGCGATAGCGATCTAGGTGGTGGCCGTTTGGACATTCCCCTGTCGCAACGTCAAACCCCCAGTCGTGCCAAGGACAATAGATCTTGCCATCACGCACGGCACCGCACGACATCGGCCCGCCCATGTGCGGACAAATACTGTTCAGCGCAAAAAAACGTTCGCCCAACCGCACCACAGTCATGGGTTTTTTATGAACTTTGACTTCGCGCGCGCTGCCATCTGCCCAATCTTCGACGCGACCGACGGACACGAGTTCGCCTGGACCCTGCTCTGCCATAGGATGAGACATAGATGCTGTCAGTATAGCAAATAGGCATATTTGAGTGTTTTTCTTCCAAAAGAGGGCTAAACATTGACAGTAATAGCGTTTTATGGTATTATTATTTTGTCACGTTCTATGAGGCGGTCAACGTAGCTCAGCAGACGCCGGCGCTACACCGACAAGATCTCTGATGACACGTGAGAAAGGAGAATTCGATGCGCATGTGGCGCGATGAACGACTCCATTGAGTCAGGACGAAAGGGCGCAGCTACAACAAGCGCCTGAGTAGTCCACCCAATCACCGACTCATAACAGCGGCTCGGCTTCGCCCGCCAACAGCGGCAGGTCGCGGAAGCTCGAGTCGCGCCGGCCGTGCACACGCACAGGCCAGCAGAGAGGAGACAGCGCCATGAGAACCTGGCGTGACGAGAAGATGTAGCTTTATGCCTTGCTCCGCCCGAATGGAGTCTGCACGGCGCCACTAAGCGATCCTCGGCCCATGCTCCCCTCCGACGCGCTGATTCGCATGTCAGCGCGGCCCCGCCAGATCCCCAACCACAATCCAGCGAGCGATTGCGCTGGACCGCACGTTTCCCCGACAACCTGAGGCTCGGGGGAGGCACACACGACATCACTCGTGCAGCGCTCCCCACCTCGACCGACCGCTTGATCAAAAAGATCGAGCATCCGAGAGGTTCAAATCCACCCTGGACTCATCCAGGGTGGATTTGCGTTTAAACGAGCGCGTACGGCTTTTACGCAGGACTCACTGGTTGTCTATTTTCTGCGCCAGGAGGCAATGGCCAAGATATGCACACTCAGCCCTTCTCCCTTCGCTACATGCTTCGTTCCCAATAATTCGATCGTGAGACGCTTCTCAATCAACTGGCGATTCTGCAACATACGCTTAGCATAGCGTCACCAAATCTAACGATAAACATTTTTGAAGACGGAAAGTCCATTGACACAAATGGGCTTTTTGTATTATATTCTCACCTCTTTCGCACTCTGTATTTCCATTCACCTTTCACACCTCGCCAGGAGCGGCGAGCTGCACGGAGGCACGACGATGACGGACGATAAGAACAGTAAGAACAGATCGCGCGGCAACGACGAACCCAGCGCCGATAGCATCGACGCGATCATGCGGAACATGCTCGGCGGCAAGGACCCGCACGCACCGATGGACGAGGCGCAGCAGGCGCGCTATGCGCGCCTGCTCGCGACGTTCACGGAGATGTTGAAGAGCGCACGGGTGAGTGACGCGTCTGGCGACTCTGTCGACCTCGAGGAGCTCATGCGCCGCGCATACGCGTCAGCAACGACCATCATCCTGGGCGTGACTCACGGCGAAGCCATGGAACGCTGGGGTGATCGCAAGAACGTGATGGCCCACCTGGTACGGCCGGGGTCCTACCACAAGAGCGAACCTGCGACGGGTGGCGGCCTGGCATGGACCCCCTTTTTCAAACAACAACCTTGTTAAGTAAATGATACGTTCC
>CAZENZ010000072.1:0-5653 GCA_964513705.1 uncultured Gammaproteobacteria bacterium | reverse complement strand
TGTCACGTGCAGAAGCTGCGCAACGAAGCAAAGTGTCAGAAGGGTCCATTCGATCGCTGGAAGAGGAGCGTTGGGAAGAGATCCCCGATCCGCTTTATTTCGAGCATGTGTTTCGCACCTATCTCGCCATGTATCCGGTGCAACAAAACTATTATCTACAAAAGTATCGCACAAGTTTACACATCAAAACACGTGAACGTACCAAAGAAGAGTTGTTACCGCTTGAGCGTGCTCATTGGGCAGATTTCACGGTCTGGTCGCGTGTGTTGGCGGTTATTGGATTGTTTGTATTTGCCGGTTTGATAGGCGGCTATATTTTCTATCAAGTCAGAGCTGTGACGGCTCCGCCATCTTTAATGGTTGAGACACCAAAAGAAGGGGAGCGTTTGGCGGAGCCGATCGCTCGCGTGGAAGGTAAAACGGAAGCTGATGCGACTGTGACGATTAATGGTCGTTCGGCGATCGTGGAAGGTGATGGCTCATTTACCCTGACGATGGATATCCCTTCTGGTCCAACGGTTATTGTGATTCAGGCAAAGAAACGTCGTGGCAAAGTAGCCGAGGAAACGCGTCACGTGTTTTATCAAAAATCCTCTCCCTAACTGCGAAACGCTGTCACGCGAGAGTCGAGATTGTCCGGTGATGCAGGAGGAGAGCCCATCCAGAAGAACTCTGAACGAGCCGCATCGTTGGCCAATCATCGTATTGCGTACAGCGATCCGCAGCTGGAAAGAGGATCTGAGAACCGCTCGTTTGTGACGTCATCCACCGTTCAAGGGAGCTTACGAAAGTTTTCTTTGGGAGTCAACGCGTTAGCTTTTTTTGGAAAAATGGCTGAGCTATAAAACGAGAAACGCCGCCGACGAGGGCTGCCAGGTTGGCGGCGAATCTCGTGGGCAGCGTATGTGTCGCTGTTACTCGATCCCTCGCAGAAGGAAATGGTATGTGGCGTAGGCGAGGCAGGCGATGATGGCGACGGTGATCAGGAGGTTGATGGCGCTCCCCTGCGGTTGCGCGGGCAGGTTGGTAGCTGTCTCATTGATCTCACGGTCGCAGTGCGGGCACTTCATGGTGCGTTGCTTTCTCCATGTCCAGACACGTGTCATGGGCAGGGAAATGGATTTTTCATACATTTCTCTATCCACGATTTTTTTACAAAACACGGGTTGACCATCAACACTCTCTTGGCACAAAGCCGCAAGCGTTGCGAGCATAAGCGAAGCTGGGTCTGACGAACGTCAGAGACAGAAAAATGCCTAGCTCGGATGATCGAAATCATCGATGATCAGCCCGTGTTTTGAAGACTTGCAGATCGGGCGAAGGATAAAGAGGTGAGAGTCCCGAGGCGTCCGAAGACGCGTTGGGACGTATGGATGAATGCCGATGGGGTTGGTAGCCGTAGCCACCGTGCCTATCCTCTTCGATCCTGCTCCATGAGTTGCCGTGTTCGGTTTCCCAAGAAGTTCGTCCTCTTTATCGTTTGTCCGATCTCGCCAGCGTTTTGGAGGGTGGAGGTGGACATCGATGGTCCGAGGACCTGATGTTCCGCAAGTCAGTGCATGAGACGTTCGAGCCGTGGCCCAAACAGGTCATACAGCTGGCTTGTTCCAAGCGGGGCTTGGGAACCCTCCAAAACGCTGTAGAGATCGTCGCTGCCTTTTTCTAGGCAACCGTCTAGAATAATATAAGATTATTATTCTGTCAAGCGTCTGAGTCCATCCGATGCGATATTTTGCTTAATTAAGCAAAATATCTTGTTTACCGGCACTGTACAAACGAGAAAATAGATTGTCGAACGGATGTAGGGAGAACGGCCCGTGATTCATCGGGTCCCTCCGTTGCTCCTACCTCCCCAGGATACGACGTGATGAAAGACGCTAGCAATAAAATATAAGCGTTTTTGGCTACATATAGCGAATAATACGATATTCTTGCACCGGTTTTTTGGCTAAAATAAGAAGCTGAGTTTTTGTGGATCGTTTGTGGATAGGCTGAACCGCATCGTGTTCATTGAATTGACGAGAAGCCCTTTATTCCGGTAGATTTTGGCCGTACATTCATAATAAAATACGAATCAAAGAGGAGTGGCGTTCACTCCGACCTCCGCCTACATCTAGGCGTAACCCTCATCAGGATGGTTTTCCCATGACCGTACCCCTTCAGTCGCCTCCTACCCCGCCCATCGCCTTCACCGGTAGCCTGGGCGAGAACATCGTGCTTCTGCTCGGTACCCTCGGCTACGAACCGCTCCAGGGACCGATCGAGCGGGTCGTCATCTCGCACGGCGATGGTGACGACATCCGGGTCGTCGGGACCGACAACGGGAGGGCCACCTTCCTGGCTCTGATCCACTACCTCACCTGCCGGGAGATCGGTCTCGCACTCACCGACGTCGATCGCCTGCAGCAGGAGTGGATGGACAAGGGGATTCGTCTCGGCTCCGCGACCCGCGTCGAGCTCACGAAGTTCCTTGCCGACCAGTGGCCGGCTCACGATCCGGCCCACTGGATCATCTGCTGGCTCTTCGCCCACTGGGACCAGAAGGCGCTGGTCGTGAAGATTACGCGTCTCCGACCGCAGCTCCACTGACCGCGCGAGTTCACGCGGTCTTCGAGCGGGGGAGGGGTCGCGCTTCTCGAACGCCACTCAGCCCTCTTTGCTTCATATTTTTCGTCTCAATAGAGCGAAAAAACGTCAAAATTGACGCACGATCAAAATCAATGGTATATTCCCGCGCGGAAAAACCTGTCATGCAACCTTCGTGCACGTGACGCCAAAATCCCCTTCCCGACACAGTGTCTGGGAGGGGATTTTGTGCCATAAAGCGTAGGGAAAACGGGTTTTTACATCTCGGCTCCACTCGGTGTTGAAGCGAACACGGACTTCCCCCGGCTGAAAGGTCCTGTCCCCGGTTCGTCTCGCGAGCAACATAGAGTGTGTTAACTCCCCTTAGCCGCTTTTATGATTTTCCGTCGCCAGCCATCTGACGCCGATCGCCGTTATTTTACGGCCACACGTGACGCCATGGCCCTTCCGGACCTGATTGAGGTCCAAAAGGATTCCTATCGCTGGTTTCTCCAGGAAGGAATTCGTGAGCTCGTGAAAGAGATCTCGCCGATCAAAGATTTCATCGGTCGCGACCTCGAACTTCACTTGGACGACTATTTTGTAGACGAGCCAAAATTCGATGAGAAGACATCGATGGGCAAGAACGTGAACTTTGAAGCGGCTCTCCGCGTAAAGGCACGTCTCACCAACCGTCGTACAGGCGCCTCAAAGGACCAAGAGGTCTATCTTGGTGACCTGCCGCTCATGACGGAACGCGGTACGTTTATTATCAACGGGATTGAGCGTGTGATCGTTTCGCAGCTTGTGCGCTCGGCCGGTGCGTTCTTTAGCGCTGAACTGAACCATGGCCGCAAACAGTACGGAGCTAAAATCATTCCAAACCGTGGTGCCTGGTTGGAATTCGAAACAGATGGCAACAATGTCATCTGGGTCAAAATTGATCGCAAGCGCAAAGTGGCGGCGACGTCGCTCTTGCGTGCGTTTGGCGTGGGGAACGACGACGATATTCGCGCACTCTTCACGGATGTCGATATCCACCCGTTGAACCGCTACGTCGATTCAACGCTCGCGAAAGACGCAGCGAAGGACGAAGAAACGGGCCATATCGAAGTCTATAAGCGTATTCGCCCAGGGGACTTGGCGACGCCAGACAACGCTCGCTCGCTCGTGCAGTCGATGTTCTTCAACTTCGACCGCTACGACCTTGGTCCAGTGGGTCGCTACAAGTTCAACCATCGTTTCGGCTTGCCAGCCGAGCGTGAAATGGTCGTGAAAGAAGAATCGCGTATCTTGTCGAAAGAGGATTTGGTCTTGATTTTGAAAGAGATTATTCGTTTGAATATCTCGCAGGAAGAAGCGGATGACGTTGACCACTTGGGAAACCGTCGCGTGCGTGCAGTTGGGGAACTCGCGCAGAGCCGTTTCCGTATTGGTCTTGCTCGTATGGAGCGCATTGTGCGTGATCGTATGTCGACTCTCGACATCGATTCGCTCACACCCGCCAAGCTCATCAACGCGCGTCCGGTTATTGGTGCGGTGCGTGAATTCTTCATGAGTTCACAGCTGTCACAATTCATGGATCAGACGAACCCATTGTCCGAGCTCGAACACAAGCGCCGTTTGTCTGCGATGGGCCCTGGTGGCTTGTCACGCGAGCGTGCTGGCTTCGATGTTCGTGACGTGCACCGCACGCACTACGGCCGCATCTGTCCGATCACTTCTCCAGAAGGTCCGAACATCGGTTTGATCGGCCATATGTCGTGTTATGCTCGTATCAACGAATACGGCTTTATCGAAACCCCATACCGCAAAGTACGTAACTGGGCGAAGAATGATGGAAAAGATACAGTCGACGAAGTGTTGCGTGTGGATGTGAACGATGGAGAAGGGAAGTTGGTGGCGAAAGCGGGCACAGAAGTTGATAAGAAGCTCGCAGAAAAGCTTGCCAAACTCCCAATCGACAAGCTTCCAATCCACCCAACTGTCACCGACGAAGTCGTGTACTTGAACGCCTTCGCGGAAGAGCGCGGAACAACGGCTCCAGCGACGACACCAATCGACCGCAACGGCAAATTCACGGTTGAACGCGCGCCTGCTCGTAAAAACGGAGAACCAACGATCGTTGACGTTGCAGAAATCGACTACGTTGACGTGTCTTCGAAGCAGATTCTCTCGATCGGTACGTCGCTCATTCCATTCGTGGAACACGATGACGGTCACCGCGCGCTCATGGGAACGAACATGCAGCGTCAAGCCGTGCCATGTATCAAACCAGATGCGCCAATTGTCGGAACGGGTGTGGAGCGTCGTGCTGCCATCGACTCTGGTCAGGTGTTGATTGCTCCAGAGGATGGTGTCGTTGTGTCTGTTTCCGGAAACCACGTGGAATTCCAGTCGAACGACGGTCGCATGCATCGCTACGACCTCATGAAGTTCCAGCGCTCGAACCACTCGACTTGTGTGAACCAGCGTCCAGTCGTGAACAAGGGGCAAAAGATGTATGCCGGAGAAGTCCTAGTGGACGGTACGTCTTGTCAGCGTGGCGAGTTGGCCCTCGGTCAGAACTTGCTCTGTGCGTTCTTGAGCTGGGATGGCTACAACTATGAAGACGCTATTATTTTGAGTGAGCGCTTGATTCACACCGATCGCTTTACCTCGATCAACATCGAGCATCACGTGTTGGATGTTCGTGACACGAAGCTCGGTCTTGAGGTCGTGACATCAGACATTCCAAACGTGTCAGAAGAACGTCTGCGTAACTTGGATGAAAACGGGATTGTACGCATCGGTGCCGAGGTAAAATCAGGTGACATTTTGGTCGGGAAGATCACGCCAAAGGGTGAAACGGATCTCTCGGCCGAAGAAAAGCTTTTGCGTGCCATTTTCGGTGAAAAAGCCCGCGATGTGCGTGATTCTTCACTTCGCTTGGAACACGGTGAGCACGGCAAAGTCGTCGACGTGAAGATCTTCTCACGCGAAGCCGGAGACAAGCTCCAGCCAGGTGTCTTGAAACAGATCGTTGTGACCGTTGCTGACCTTCGCAAGATTCAGGCGGGAGACAAGCTCGCTGGTCGCCACGGAAACA
>CAZENZ010000071.1:0-5731 GCA_964513705.1 uncultured Gammaproteobacteria bacterium | reverse complement strand
CGCTCTTTAATCTTCTCCCACATGGCGGGCAGTAACTTCCAGCGACTCGCCGAAGCATAATCACCGGCACGGATGCGTGATTGCCAGGCGTTCAGAAGCGAGGAAGATGAATACGGAAGCGGGAAGAGACAGGTAGCAACCACAATCACGACCGCAATGACCGAGGTCACAAAAAAACGAGCAGCTAACCGAAACACCTCCTTGAGACGAGCTTTTCTCCAAGCGAAGACACAAGCCGTCAAACCCGCTAATGCAAAACCGAGAAAAAAACTCCGTGACAACGAGACAATCATCACGGCGAACATAGAACTAGCACCGCCCCAAAGCAGCAATGAACGACGATCTCGCTTGAAACGCTCTAGCAGCACAAGACCCGGTAACAACAACACGGCGTAGACATGTGATTGAAAAAAGACACGGAACACATTCCCGCCGGCACGCGTAATCTCCCCGACTCCGGTACGCCGCACCCACAGATAGATCGGTTCCAAAAACCATGCCTGGTAGGCGTGACTGAATAGATAAAACAGGATAAGGGTTTTCAGGAACATCCAAACCAGAGCCGCAACCACCCAATTTTTTATCACGTAGAGCTCATCTTTTCTTGCGCGACGCACAAGATCAAGTGTCGGCAACAAGAGCAGCCAAAATCCCCAAGCATTGGCATCGGCTAACACAAATGGTTGATGCCGAAGAACGCCTTGCACGAACGCCGCAATCAACACGAGTGCCAGGACGAGGTATTCACGACGACCTTGGATAAGAGCTCTCCACTCTTTCCATGCTCCCGTACGTAGCCATTGCACCAACCAACCCAAGAAAAAAGCTCCAAATAAAATAATACGAATCGAAACACCTCCATTGTTACTCGCATCTCCCCGAAAGTTGAAGAGTGCACCTTTCGAGCCAATGACATATTCTGTCGCAAGAAGTGCAAGCACCTGAGTAGGTCGCCGGAGTGCACACACAAACATCAGCACGCCTAGCACGACGCATGCGACACTATTCCAAGTTGAATGAGTTACTACAACAAAAGACAGGATCTCAATCAACACGATTGCAAGCAGCGGCGGTAATGTTAGCCATAACCCCACACTCCCCGTGTCGTGAGCCTGTGTGTCTACATGCGAAAGATGATGTTTTTCACGAACAATATCCTCTGCCCGTTGATATTTTTTCACCAACTTTGGTGCCCAACCCAATTTCTTCCAAGGCAAGCGATACATAAACGACGGCAACCATTGGCTATAGCCACTCGAACGCGGCTCTAAGCGAAACAAGTGTTCTTCTAAGCCCAGCACCTTCGAACCGCGCGCAACCATCGTAAGCCAAAGGTCCCAATCCTGAAGCTTCACAAGCGCCTCATCAAAGCCGGGAAAGGCTGAGCGTCGCATGAGCGAGCTCATATGAATGAAGTTACACTGCCTGAGTCGCTCAACCTCGAACGGAACTAAAGGAAATGACTTCCAACCAAAATAATGGGCACTATAGGCAATGTCTACTTCTGGATACTCTTCTAGAACCCTTTCATACTTCTCGAGCATCGTTTGCTGAAGTTCAATATCGGCGTCGAGGAAAATAATATAATCGCCTGATGTTTGGCGAGCGCCTTCGTTTCGAGCTGCCGGGGCTCCACGATTTTTTTCAAAGCGAATCAGTTTAATTGGAGATGGATACTTCTCTAAAAACCCTGAAATGGCGGTCTGCACGTCGTCCGTTGACCCATCATCTACCACGACTACTTCGTCCGGGAGACGCGTCTGCATGGCGAGGGATGCCAAACAACGCGCGCAGGCCTCTGCATGCTGATAAACCGGAATAACAACCGAAAGACGCGACATACCCCATCATTAAGCAAGTTCCGCAAGCGTTTGCCAACGGGTCGCCCAATCACTGTTCGCCAAGGCCCGCATACGACCCCGCTCCCCCATCGCATGACGCAAAACCGGATCAGAAGCGAGTCGCTCGATTGCCCGTCTAAGCAGAACTGGATTCATCGCATCGACAACGAGACCCGTCTCTTCTGAGACCACCGTCTCTGGAGCCCCACCCCCCATTCCAACAATCACAGGTAGACCAGCCGCCGCCGCCTCCAAACACACGATGCCATACCCCTCTACATCAGGACCTTCATCCCGCACCGGAAAGACAAATATGTCTGCTGCCGCATACCAAAGATCACGAATGGTGTCATCTGCAGCGCCAAGAAATGTAATCCGTGCTTGATTCGCCTTCGCCAATCCTTCAAGCCGGGCTCGATCTGGCCCCTCACCAATGCTCACGGCGCGCAGATGAGATGACAGTTCAGGCAGCACCTCGATCAAACGATCTAAGCCCTTCCGACTCACCAACCTCGCAACATTCAGCAAGATCACTTCGTTGTCTTGTAACCCCAAAATCTGACGAGCCGCCACACGCTCCGGTAACACACGTGGCGTATATCCTGGCGTGAGAAGAATCGGCTTCACCCAAGGAAAGATTCGTATGCATTCACCTGCGACAAAAACGGAATTCACACAGACGGCACGAGCACTTCTTACAATACGCTGCGTAAGCCAACGTCTAATCCAAGACCGCTGAGACACTCGTAAATCTAATCCATGAAACAATATAATATACTCACCTCTCCTGGCGCCAACCAGCCACGATGCGATCCAGGCTGCCGTTCCAATTGGCAGGATGTGACTGATAAATACGCGCGTTTTTTCATCTTGCAACAAGCGCCTTAACACACTAATTAGGGACCACCAACGACGCTGTGTTGATGGAGGAATCATGACGCGCATCATCCCTTTTGATGCTTCAACCAAGTCAGCCAGATACCGTGCAACACCACCCTTCACAGGTGGATAGTCCCACGTCACCAATACCCAATCTTGGGACATACACGTTTTATGAACCCGCCTCTTCAACCGCGTCCGGTGGGGGTGATGCCTTTCGGCGGAAAAATCCCCAAACCGTTAAAATGTCTTCCACCAAACAGAGTCGTGCCACGAATAACACCACCAAGGAACACGCTGCCGCAAAAATAAGTTGTGCAATAAATGGAAACTTCGCCGCCACAAAATGAAGCAATCCCCAAATGACCACCGCGCTCGCTAATCCACGCACAAAAAATGGGATGAACCACTTATGTTCTGGGAGATCCTTGCGCGCAAACCACACTCCTAGGAAAAATAACATCCAGAAAGAAGCTACTCCCGAATAGGCAGCGCCCACCGGACCAAATCTTGGAACAAGTACAAAGTTTAATGCGACGTTCAAGACCATGGTCATGCCCATGGCAATGGTTTTGAGCTCAGAGCGACGGGTTGCGTTCAGCAAAGAACCGATCGGGAAGTCTAAGAAGATCGGGATCAAAACCCAAGGTAAAACCACCAATGGCGCCACAGCACCCGCATAGGCTCGACCATAAAACATCTGAACGATCGGCCCAGCTAAACCAGATAAAATAGCCGACAACGGGACGCTCACCAGCATCATGAGCCGTAGGCCATTCTTCAGCGCACGACGCAAGCCCTCTTGATTCCCTGCCGCAAAGTCCGAACTCATAGCAGGATACAACGCGGCTACAAAGGTTAGTGGCAAAAACTGCAAAGCGTAGGTCAATTTGTAAGCCACTGCATACTGTCCGACCTCCGTGTGACCAAAATATTGCCGGATCAACAATGAATCCGTATAGGAGTAGACCTTCACAAACAAGCCAGCCAAACCAAAAGGTAATGCAGCCAACAACAACGTCTTGAAGGAAATGGCCCGCGCAGACAACGGAGTTACTTGTCGACGGATCGCTTGCAGGACACTCCAGACAAGATTCCAAAGACTTCCCAATAGTAATGCACACACCAACCCAACTACACCACCGCCCATACGTAAAATAATAACCGAAGCAATCGCCGTAACCACCTGACAGACCAACATCCCCACTGCCTCAAAACGTAGATCTTTCTTGCCGCGCAGAGCTCCGTAAAAGATGAGCGAAACCGAATCAGCCATCAACACAAAGCAGGCAATCACGACCGCCGCAAATACATCCGGCTCTACGTTCACAATCCAAGCGTAGAGCAACGAGGCGATCGCCGCCAAAGGGAGTAAAACCGCCTTTAGTTGAAGAGCTCGGGCTAAAAAAGCTCGCCCTCGCTCTTCATTACTCGCGAGCTCACGGATGACCACCGGCGTCAGTCCGATGTCCGCCAGGACCACGAATACCGATGTCACCGAAACCGCATAAAAATACTTCCCTGTGATTGTAGGCCCAACTAAACGCGCAATAACGTAGAATGCAAGAAAAGAAACGACCTTTTGACCAAGCGTCGCGACCATGAGCCAGGCGGTATTTCGCGCCACCGTAGAAGACATGCAGGTACGGTATCAGAGTCGGTCTGCGTTCACAAAAAACCAGATCGCTGAAAACAAGAAAATGCCCAATGCCATCCAACGAGGTACATCCTCAAAACTCATAGAGGGAGCACCAGCATACCGGAGTAGGGCTGGCCGTTTCAAGACATCGAGTAGTTCAGCGCGAGACGCGCCTGGGGGCAAACGGCCAAAAAATCCCCCGTCGAAGAGCCCAAACCTCCTGCTCGAACGAGCCTCTCTCCACTCCGCCCCCTGGAGCATGAGAGAGTTTCGTGTAAATGTGACTCCTCCTGTCGAACCCAGCCAGCTGGAAGCGACGATCAGATCACGTAATAACGCCTCTTAGTCGTACCCCGGAGAATCCCACAGAGCCCAAGGGGCGGTCGAGGAAGCGTAGGCAGCTAGGGCTCAACTGCACAACGCCTACCCTGACCCCACCATCGTCTCGGGCCGGAATACCTCGGTCAATGGGATAACTTCGGGATAATCGATGTTTGCAATTTAGGCTAATTTTGGCCTATACTTAGGCATCTATGCCAGCTTCAAAATCGCTCCTGAAACCCGTTGAAAAGTTCCTTAAGCGGTATCAATTTATGTGGGATGTCGCGTACAAATTATCCGATTGGTATCCTCTCAGCCGTTTTTTACGCATTCCACGCACCATCATTTTGGAGACGACAAACATTTGTAATTTACGCTGCCCAGCGTGTCCGACAAATAACGCCATGTATCGCCCCAAAGGCATCATGGACTTGGAGCTGTTCAAATCGATTATCGATGAATTTAAAGGCTACCCCATCAAACCAGGGATTGCGATGAACTTTTCGGGTGAACCAACGCTCCATCCTCAACTCCCAGAGTTCATCAAATACGCTAAAGAACATGGCCACGGAACCTATGTGAGCTCGAACGCAACAATGGTGACAAAAGAAAAGGCCAAACAGCTCATTGAGAGTGGCTTAGGTAAAATCCACCTCTGTATGGACGGTTTTAGCAAAAAATCACATGAAGCGTATCGCATCGGCTCAACCTTTGAGCAGGTAAAGACGAACATCGAAAACTTCTGCGCCATGAAACGTGAGCTCGGGCGCGAAAATCCCTTCGTGACGGTACAGAGCCTTCTCACCGCGTATTCGGAAAATGAGCAGGAAGATTTGATCAATTGGGCACGTGAAATCGGCGCGAACAGCATCAACCTCAAAACGCTCAATGTCGACTTCGGCGGCACCAACGGTCGTGACAACACGCACCTAGTCCCACAACGCAAAGAATTACGCCGCAAACAGACGAATTTGAAGAAGTCGCTGTGCTCGTTGCCGCTCACAACAGCGGTTATTTACTGGAATGGGTCACTCGGTCTCTGCTGCATCGA
>CAZENZ010000070.1:0-5826 GCA_964513705.1 uncultured Gammaproteobacteria bacterium | reverse complement strand
AAGAAATCGTGGATCTTCCCATTTGTAATGGGTATGGTTGCGCTGATTACCGTGATCTATGAACTCATCGAATGGTGGGCAGCGCTTCTAATTGGCCAGGACGCGGATGCTTTTCTAGGAACGCAAGGCTATGTGTGGGACACGCAAACGGACATGTTTCTCGCTCTGTTGGGTGGGGTGATTGCCTACGTGTGTTTTGGAAGACTTCACGATCGTTGGATCGTGAAGGGGAGGCGGCTTTGAAAGCTTAGCGAGTCCCTGTATTCAGTTCATCGCGTAATTTCATCCAGATTTTTCCCATGATGTTTTGACCGGAACCATCTTTGCCTGTGCCCCAGTAATAGTCATTATCCCAGACTTTCAAGAGGCCGCGGTCACCGGATAAACGAAGGACGTCGGCGATATCTGGATGCTGGGCAAGTTTTGCTCGGAAGATCTCTTCCATGACGGCTGCTTTATCGAAATTCGGTACGAGGTAGACAGGATCATTTTTGTACTTCTGTCCTTCACGCCACGCATCGAGTGGGCTCGGCGCGGCCTTAATAGCTTCATGTTCCGGTCCTTGGATCACGCGTGATGCCTGGTAGGCGTGTTCGGCGGTCGCAAAAGTTTCGCCCCATAGTTCGATGCGATGGGCAGAGAAAGGGGATAGGTAATAAAATGGTTCTTCAATGAAGTTGATTGGTTGGAGTGGGGGGAGCATGGACAGAGAATAGCATAAGCCCCGCCAGTTGGCGGGGCTTATTTGAACCTGGGAATTGATGTCTGCGCGAGGCTTGATTAAGGCAGGGTGAGACCACCGTAGGTCATGCCACGAACCATGTCCCATTCGCTCGTATTTCGAGGGAGATGCCCCGTAATGCGGCGATAACGCAGGGCGGCACGATATTCAGCGACCAGGCTACGAGCTTGTGGGCGTAGACCATATGTCATGATCAGGATCGTGCGATGATCGGCGGCGTTCGCGTGATTTGGAGCGCGGCGATAGAGCTGACGGAAGGCCTCTTCCATGGCGCGTTCGCGGGCTGGATTCAGTTCGGTAGGAACGATGCCATTCGCGATGCGCAACATGTTCTGGAAGTCACATGGCGAGACGGGGCTACGGCCATAGATGACGCGGAAGCTCTCAATCACACCACGACGTTCACCTGAACCTAATCGGAGGGTGCGAGGGGTTCCGCGGCCGATGAAGCCCTCGGTATCTCCGTTTACGACGGAGACCTCATCTTCAGTGATCGGACAGACTTCGGCGTTCCCACTTGGTGATTCTTCACCCAAAACGCGTCCTGGCGTGGTTGGAGCTGGGCTTGGGGCGGAAACGGGAGCGGGGCCAAAGCCGACAGGCTGAACGGTGCCGGAAGGACCATTCCCAACCGCACCTCCGCCTCCTCCACCACCCACGCTGGTAGGTGTGCTAGGGCCGGTCGGGGCGGCGATGTCATCGTTTGTGATGGTACAGACGACGCGCTGTCCGGCTTCAATCGTGCCTGTACAGCCTTCGCCAAGGGTCTTGGTGTAGGTGTTGCTGAACTCTTCATCGACGGAGTAGCTACCCGGGCTGAGAGTCACGGTCACGCCCTCTTCTGAGCCAGCGAACGTGCTCGTTGAGACCTCTGTTCCGCTGACGGTCATCGTGAAGTCCGAGGCGACGCGTGTACGACCACTGTCGTTCACAACGTGCTTAATGACAACTAGTGTTCCGGCGCGTTCGGTCGTCGTTGCTTGGCCATCGTCTTCATTCGTAAAGGTACAGGTAATGGTTTCACCGGCTTCGATAGCACCGCTACACGTCGCGGTTGAAGTGGCGGTGTAGCCACTGGCTTCGTTCTCAACTACTTCGTAGGTACCAGCTGTGAGCGTGACACTTGTGCCAGTGCTTGAGCCTTGGAAACGTGCGAGCTCAACTTCGCCGCCACGAATTACACGAAGAGTAAAGTCGCTGGCGGTGCTGGTTCCGAGGTTATCGTTCACGACGTTCTTCACCACGATCAGTGTTCCGGTTGTTGCTGTGAAGACGGATGGGATTGGATCGTCGTTCGTAATCACACAAGTACGAGATTCGCCTTGGGCGATCGTTCCAGTGCAGCCTTCGCCAAGCGTTTTGATATAGCCCATGGAATCCAGTTCGTCGACCGAGTAACTGCCGGCCGCGAGGGTAATTACCGTGCTACTTGCCCCTGGGAAGGTGCTTGATGACACGTTGGTGCCTGTTACTTGGACCATGAAATCACGAGCCGTGCTGCTGCCAGCGTTGTCGTTGATGACAATTTTGCTAATGATCAGCTGAGCTGGGACATCGTTATTCGTGATGGTGCAGGTGCGGGTTTCGCCAAGACCGATCGTGCCAGTGCAGCCTTCGCTGAACGAAGAGGTGTACATGGCTGTTTCAGTCTCAGATACGTCATAAGCACCAGCGTCTAGAGTCACGATGGTTCCTTCGCTTGAGCCTGGGAAGGTGCTGGTAGGAGACACGTTCACTGCATCGACGGTGATCATGAAGTCGCTCGAAGAACTGGTGGCACCATGATCGTTGACGACTGTTTTTACGACCGTTAGTTGAGGAGCGATATCGCTCTCGGTTACGGTACAGGTAAGTGTTTGACCATTCTCAATGTTGCCGCTGCAGCCTTCTGATAACGTAGCGCTATAACCAGTAACTGTATCGACGGTCACGCCGTAGGAGCCAACACCCAGCGTCACAGCAACTCCAGGCGCTTCTGAGCCTAAGAAGCCAGACGTTGAAGGATCAACGCCACTAACATTCATGACGAAGTTCGAAGGGCCAAGTGTTCCGCCGTGGGTATTTGTGACGTTTGTAATGACGAGCAGGGTCCCAACTTCAGGTGGGGGAGGAGGGAGATCATCGTTCACGATGGTACAGGTCACGGAGGCGCCATTTGCGATGATGCCGGCACAATCCTCACCGATCGTTTTTTCATATCCACTCATGCTGGCTTCGTCGACTGAATAGGCTCCGGCATCAAGTGTGACAACAGTACCGCTCTCGGAACCCGAGAAAGAGGTCTGTGATGCATTTGTACCGGTTACAAGCATCGTGAAGTCAGAGGCGTTCGCTTCACCAGCCGATTCTTCTTCATCGTTGATCACCTGCTTGATGACGGTGAGCGTGGCTGGTTGATCGTCGTTCGTAATCGTACAGGTACGTGATTCGCCGAGGGCGATGGTACCGCTACAGCCAGTACCAAGTGTTTTGGTATAGCCAGCGATTTCCGTTTCATCAACCGAATAACTGCCAGCGCTCAGCGTCACTGCTGTGCCAGCCGATCCAGAGAAACTGGCCGGGGTCGCGTTATCACCGGTCACGTTGAGCGTGAAGTCGGAAGCGACCCGTGTTCCGCCATTGTTATTGATAACCGTTTTGATCACGGTCAGGTGAGCGGGTTCATCGCTGTTCGTGATGACGCAGGTGAGCTCTTCACCCACGGCTGCCGTTCCAGAACAGTCGCCTGAGAATTCGGCAGTGTAGCCATCCTCTTCATCTTCCGTGACGGCAAAGGCCCCTGCGTCCAAAAGAACGAGTGTTCCCTCGACCGACCCGCGGAAGGTACTGGTGGACGGGTTCACGCCACTCACATTCAAGGTGAAATCTGAAGAGGTAAGCGTGCCACCGTTATTGTTGTCCACGATTTTGAGCACGGTGAGGCGAGCCGCTTCATCGCTGTTTGTGATCGTGCAGTTTACGACGCTGCCTGGTCCAACCGTGACTTGGCCGTTCTCGTCACAGTCGCCACCAAATACGGCGGAATACCCTGCGACGGATGTTTCGCTCACCGTTAATGTGCCAAAGCCGACCGTTACTTGTTCGCCAGAGATGACGGAGCTCGCATTTACAAAGAGCGGAAAATCGCTCACGCCGAGCGTTCCTCCATGAGTATTTGAGACGGTTTTGGTGACGGTGATACGAGCCGGAACAGCTGTGTTTGTGAAGACGCAGATGCCGTTTTGTGCCGGTGTCCCCCCACGAATGGTGCTGCTAGCTACTCCTTCCGAGAAAGTGCAGTTTGTTCCAGTGGTCGATGTTAGTGAGTAGCCAGATGGTCCAACCTCGGTGATTTCATATCGGGCATCTAGAGGAATATTGTTGATGGTTGTTGTGTTGCTGCCTTCTGGAATAGGAAAGGTTGAAATGCCGTTGATGGCTGGTGAGACATTGAAGGACCAACGGGAGGCAGCGTCTGGGCCTCCTGGAACCCGCTTCACAAGGGTCAATGATGGAAGGCGGAGAATATCGCCGATATCGATGCGGATTTCAGACGCGACGCCGGTTTGGTGCGTGTCGACCGTTAGATTCGATCCTGGATGCTGGCCTGCGTCTAGGCCGAGCCGCGCACACAAGGGAAGATACGCAATCGTGCGCGGTGGCAGCTGCATCGAAATATTATAATGCCGTGTACTGTCTGTTGCGGATGTACTAGTCGTCCCAGCGGTTGATCCGGCGAATGGTCCGGTGATGGTGGGTGTTCCACTTCCGACCGTAAATGGATTTTGTGTACGACGCGTTTTGATGACGCCGGTTGAAGAGAGGGGAGAGCCGGTGTACGTGAACTGGTTCAGGTTGCTGATCGCATCACGCGGATCAATCACCGTAGAAGATACAGTGACCGTTTCAAGATTGCTGATCCCAACTACGCCTCCACCAAAATATTCGTAACTTGGATTCACGGTAACGGTCGATGTCGAGTTTCCGCTGTTGGAGATATCAATAACCATTGGAACACAGCTCCCTTCAGGAAAGTTTTTGACATTTCGAATGCCGGGATTTGTGTCGAGAGCTCCATGTCCGGTTGGCGTACCGCTCACGAGACTGTAGTTTCCGCCGTTCGTAAAACGAAAACCATCTGGCGAGGCGGCTTGCGTTACTTTTGGGAACGCAATGAACACACTACAGAGACTTAACATGAGTCCGAGCGCATAGAAGCGCCACGTAGACCACGGAATGGGGCGTGTAGACATAGAAAAAGTTAAATTGTGAACATGTTGGGTATCTAAAATACCTCATGGCACTTGAGGCTAGAATGACAACCGAGAATTCAGGCGTCAAGCGCCGGGTTGATCGTCCTTTTTAGCTATAGAATCGACAAAACTGCAGCTAACAAGATGACGCCAAAGACATGCAGGTTTACTACGTGTTTTTGTTTATCGAGACGAACGAGCATGTTGAGGACCAGCATTCCAAATAAGAACACCATGAAGTATAGATAGAAGCGTCCAACTGAATCACGAAATGATTCAACGCTGATCAAACCGAATATTTTTTTCACGTTTTGCGATGGTGATTGGAAGGCGAATACCTGTTCTTGTGTGGCGAGCGGTGCAGCGACAGCGATTGTCTCTACGTCCTGTGTTCCCGATGCGTTGGTTGTCGTGAGGTAGACTTGTTCTCCACCAAGGCTGAAGTGTTGTGGATCATAGGCAACGCTCCCGCTCCAGGTGGTGCTGGTTTGTTGTGTGAGAGGGGTTGTTTGACCGGCGAGCTGAACGCTTACATGTTGCGCGTTTGTGCTCGTGGCAACCACTTCAAGTGTTTGTTGTGGGCGTGGACGAACCGAGGCGATGGTGACAGCTGCGGCGTGGGTTGGAACTGCCGTTGGCGTAGGAGGTGGTGCGGTGCGTGTCTGCGGCTGTGTAGGGGAGCGTGGGGAGGTGGTGGGAGCTCGCGCGATGCGAGGTGTTGGAGTTGTTTCTCGAGAAGGTGTGGTTGGTGTCGACGGAGTCACAGTCGTCGGAGGGGGAGTAACCGGTCTGGGCTCTGGTTCTGTGAGAACCGCTGCAGCAGACATGATCACTGATTCAGGGGGTTGAATC
>CAZENZ010000069.1:0-6011 GCA_964513705.1 uncultured Gammaproteobacteria bacterium | reverse complement strand
GTCTGGAACGATGATGGAACCGTCCTGTATGTAGCCGACGCACAAAATGTGTTCGCCCTTGCCCTGGATGCAGAACAAGAAGTAAAGCCCGTACAATTAGGCGTATTCGATCGTGTATGGGATGTCGCCGTTCAAGGTGAAACCATTTTCGCCGTCGGCGAACGAGGCAAAGAACGTGGAATCTTTAAACTTCCTGGGATGTAAAGATCCAGAGAAAGGCCACCACCAACCCACTGGCTGATGCAGCAACAAGCCAGGCCAGCGGACCACTTTCCATTAATTGCATCCAAATACGTCCGATACAGAGTACACATACACACCACAGATCAACCAACGTCCACCAGGCTGTACGACGTTTGGCGAGCGGATGAAACACTAGGCAAATTGCAAACGCCGGAATCGCTAGGAATAAGGAGATATGCCCCAGTACAGCCCCCGGCACCAATCGTTCAAAGATAAGGCTGAGTAACAAAAAGAAAACCAACGCATGACAGACATGCCAAGCAAAACGGTCTGACACTTCACGAAACAGCGTTACGAAGGACTTCATAGGCGATGCCAAGCCGCTGCTAATTCTCGCCTGCCAAAACGCAACCAATCACGCCAGCTCTCGGCGGGTTTTCGACGATAGACCACTTCCGCAGCGCGAATATCAACCCAACCTTGACGCGTCGTGATTCCTGGAAGACCCAACGTCCAACGAACACGATCAATGTCCTGAAGAAGAGGCACTTCCGCCGACAGACGAATCCAGCCATCTTTTAACATCTGTGGAGGTTTGTACGAGGTCTGTATCACCTCAATCCCCTCAGCAGTGGGGTCGGACTGGTCCGTGAGACGCCGTGGCTTCGGAAGGAATAAGGCTTCAGGCTCAAACGCAAAGAACCCATCGCCAAATACTAAGACGTCTCCACGCGGCGCATCCACCACTCGCTCCCCTTTCCGATCTTCCGGATCACGCGAAACACGATAGACCGAATGTGTTTTTGCGAGCGTTACCTCGGATTGACCAAAGTGCACAGTTTGCAACCCTTCACGGTGACGCGTTTCAAGGGAAAGATGCTGCGAATTGGTCCAGATATGAAGAGGATAGGTCGTCGTGGCATAACCAGCTTGATCGCCCACGTATAAACGTGGACCCACCACCCAATGATGAACGTTTGTGGTGAATCCACGCAAAAACACATCATCATCAGCAGAGAGCGCGAGGCGATACGTCCCTGGCTTCAGGTCACGAAATTGAATGGTTTTTTCAAATACGGCGCTCGGCGCGGTATCCGTTCGCCCAGAAAGCGGCAAAACGTCCGTCCAAAGCACTTCATCATCGCGCATCAAACGGAACGAAAGGGAGTTCCCGCCTTGCGCATTGCGATTCATGTCCTGAGCTTGGACCTTAAAGGTATTTACACCACGCGTTGGCAAGAAATAGACATCGTGTGATCCACGCAACGAAAAGGCAACGGAGCGCTGAATACTTGGCTCTTCGATGATTTCGGGCAAGGTCGTGGAAGCATGCCACAAGAGAACCCGATCCGCTGGCGCTTGCCACAGACGCTCATCAGGCAAGTCTTCACGTACATATCCAACCATATCTCCACGCTCCACGCGTCGCCAGCCACGAGAGAGCACCTCACTCCAGACGGGCATCGTTTCGGTTGAACCAAGCGTATCCTGACTTCCTCCAAGTTCAACCAATGGCTGACGCACAATCTTTGCTTCGAGGGATAACTCTGCCGTGTCAGCCACCATCGGCAGACGCGCTGATGCGTACACCGGCTCTGCCAGAACACGTTGAAAAGAGACTCCGTCCGCCCCTTTCGTTGGACGCATCACGCGATCAGCGGGTAGAAACGTCGCAAGCCAAGGAGATGCCCCATCAAACACAAACGATTCACGCCACACACCTAGCGGTGGAATATGATTCACGACAAAAAGCGCGATCAAGAGACCGGCCACACACCACGGTAGTAAAAACAGCCAGGAAAAGAGCAGCGAGGTTCGCGTATTCATCGCAAGAAAGGGGTCAAACGATAGAGTCGCTCACGACCAAAGATACCTAATTCAGAGACATCGTACCCCATTCGCCGCCAGGCGTCTCGTTCCCGCAGAGAGAGAGGACGTGCAAATAATCCAACGGCCGTGGTAGTAGATTGTGCGGCGAGAGCTTGAAGCTGCTGTTCACTCGGTAAGGGAGAAACGGCGCGCACAACAGGAAAAAAGATCTTGTCAGATCGTTCAGACAAAATAATATCGCTCGCGATAAACGTTTTCGCCGCAGCTTCTCGGATCGTCTTGTAGCGTACAAGTTCACCGCGTGTGGCAAGAATCCCCTCCTCGTCACGTATGAAAGCGCCATATAGGCCGCACACGATCAGAATAAAGCTAGCGAGGCCGTAGGCTACACGGAGCGGCTTAGGCGCCAACGAGAGCTTCGTCGCGAGCCACGCCATGAACCAGGCGAAGGCGAATCCAAACGGCAATGTGTAACGCAAGAATGAGTTCCCAACTGTTACCGAGCCGGGCCGTACATGATCTAGATAGAAGCCGCTGCCGTAGATCAATAAGATCCAACCGATAAAGAAACCCAATACACTCATTGTCAGGAAGTGCGCTCGTATCCATGCAGGCAGGGCCGTTCTGATGGTTCTCGCCTGGCGAATTACCAACGCAAGAGTCACCAACCCACCAACAAACACCCAAGGCAACAAAAATGACAGAAAAAACCAACGCACATTCCACAAGACCGTGCGAGGATGCAGCCCGTAGGGCGCGATCGCCATGAACCATGGCTTTGCTTGCTGAGCGACAAGTTGTGGGATGATCACAGCAGCTGGATCACTATTTGCCGCAACCCAATACCCAACCTGAAACCAGCTGCCGTATGTCTGCGCTTGTACGACACACAGTGGAAGGAGCCCCAGCAACATACCAACCCCCATGAATCCGTGCTTTTTCCAAGCGATGCGTGGAACTAAGTGAGTCCAGATGAGCAGGAATACAGGCAACATCCAGAAGAGTTCAATCGGTCGAAAAGAAACAGCAACGCCGAATAGAAAGCCCGATAACACCTGCGTGAAGATTTTTTTGACACCGTGGTTTTCCTGCGATGACAGGGAGTCACCGGCACGTACCAACACCCACAATGCCCAGAAGCCGGCTGTAAGCTGTGGCATGTGACTAAAAAACGAACGATTCACGTAGAGGAGAACCGCTGGAAAGCTCCATGCCAGAGCTGTTCCCCACCAGGCCGCCGTCGCACCAAAGCGCCTTCGCAGAATCAAATACCAAGGGATCACACCGGAAGCCGCTACAAGACTTGCTACAACGGCCAGTACATTCAATGAAATACCCCGTGCAAGCTGTGCTAACCACCAAGGCCATCCCAAAAATCCAACCGGCACAAGCCCATCACCCGATGCCAGATAACTGCGTGGATGAAGCCAGGGCAGAGCACGCGCGAGTGGTTCTGAAATACCTGCACTCCCAGACACTTCGATGCGTTGGACTGACACAGCGACCGCCGTTTCATCAGGCGAAGCAAACAGCCCCGTCCAAGAGCTTGGCAATACAACCGATAAGCAAAATACACAGGCCCATAAAACGAGTGCCGCTCCAGGGATCCGAGACCTAAGATCACGCAACATGGGGATATAATGCCATGCTAGCACGCCTCCGGTTCCTCAGGTACCATTTTGAGTATGTCGAGCCCGCTCGCACGTTTTGGCCCCTCTAGACGCCCTTTGGCTCATATTCTGATCGCCTGTCTGTGCGTAGGACTCACCACCGCCCCACTCGCACCGAGCCTCGCCCAAACCACGACCACGACAGACGTATCGGAAGAGCTCAAAGAGGCACGCTTTGATCCCAACTATATTCTGGATGATCAGGATATCTTTGGCCTTGGCGATATGCAGCTGGGAGACATCCAGTCATTTTTGAACGGTCGTCCCGGATCACTTGCGAGCTATCGAGCACTCGATATCGACGGCGTTGAACGAAGCGCAGCCGAAATCATTTGGCGCATCGCCACGACCTACCAGATCAATCCCCGATACCTTCTGGCACTGTTACAAAAAGAGCAGAGTCTGGTTGACGATCCTGATCCTTCACAGAAGCAATTCGATTGGGCAACCGGTTACGCTATTTGCGATAACTGCTCCATGAACGATCCTCGCCTTCAGGAATTTCGCGGCTTCGCAAGCCAACTCGAGTGGGCAGCCAAACAACATCGAGAACGCTACTTAATCCAGATTCTTGGACGCGGGGCGACAATTGCCGGACAAGCCCCCGGCCGAACCGTGACCATCAGTGGCCGAACCGTGACCCCCGTGAACAATGCGACGGCCATGCTGTACAGCTATACCCCACACATCGCTGGCAACTTTAATCTTTGGAAGATTTGGCAGCGTTGGTTTGCGTTACGTTTTCCAGAAGGAACTATCGTACGCGGCAAAACAAGTGGCGACATTTACCTGTTACGCAATGGCGAACGTCGACCAATTAAAAATGAAGCCATCGCTGCCTCCATTACGGACATTTCTAAAATTGTTACCGTCGAAGATAGTCGGCTTATCGCCTATCGTTTAGGCTCATCGATGAATTTTCCAAATTTTTCTCTTGTCCAGACACCTGATGGCAAACGCTATCTGCTCAGTGGAACACGCAAGCGCCTGATTCAAACGAAAGCCTTTGAAAAATTTGGGTTCAACGAAGATGAACTCATCGAAGTGGCGACAAACGACCTCACGGGCTATCCAGATGGCGCGGACATTACGACCGCCACGAGCTATCCAACAGGACTGCTCGTAAAAGATGTAAAGAAAGTCTACTGGTACATAGAAAACAATCAGCGCCAACGCATTCCTGATTTATCATTCTTGGATCTGTATTTCCGTGGTCGACCGGCGAAAGCTTGGACAGCGAAACAACTCAGCGCCGTCAAAGAGGGACCTGTGTACGGATTGCAAGACGGCGAACTCGTGAGAGGAAAAACGTCTGCCGCCGTGTACGTGATGGAATCTGGACTACGTCGGCCGATTGCCTCAGAACATGACTTCCAAGAACTTGGCTATGCATGGAAAAATGTCGTGACCCTTCCCGATCGACTTCTCGGAACCTATCCTCTCGGACAAGCCGTCAACCCACATGCTTCAATAGATCTTCCCAGCCTTACAGAACCAACTATTCTCCTCTCATCGAATACTATCCAATAACCGTATGCTCGTTTTTTCTGCGATCGCCCCACACTCACCCCTCCTGATTCCTACAATTGGCAAAGAACATCGTGAAGCGTTTTCGCATACACTTGATGCCTATCGCATCCTAGAAGAACATTTGTACGCCGCCAAACCAGACACATTGGTCATCATTTCTTCGCATGCGGCCTACTACCCAGACGGGTTTAGTTGCAATATCGCCCCAAGCTATACAGGAACACTCAAAGAATTTGGTGATCACGGCACAACCGTCACCGCCAAAGGCGACTCTCTGTTTATCGATCGTGTCCACCGACACATGCGTGAGACAGGAGTCAATTTTTCATTAATGAGCGAGGAGAAGCTGGATTATGGAACGACCATTTCACTTTCATTTCTGATGAATCATCTCCCGAATCTTAAAATCGTTCCTCTCAGTATTTCTGGACTCTCCAACGAAGAACATGCCAAGTTTGGGCAAGAGGTCATGCAAGTGATTCATGCAGACGCACGCCGGATCGCCTTGTTTGCAGCAGCTGATCTCTCTCACCTGGCAAACGAAAAATCTCCTCTGGGCGTGAACGATGCCGGCCCAGCTTTTGAGCAGGCCGTGAAGACGGCTGTAGAACAAGTGAACCCCGCCCCGCTGCTCGCACTCTCCGCCCAACAGCTCACCGATGCAAAACAATGTGGGGCACAGCCCATCGCAACCCTGCTTGGCGCCATCCAAAGACTTCACGTCAAGCCAAACGTGCTGTGCTACGAAGCACCGTTTGGCGTGGGCATGTTTTCGGTCGAGTTTGAACTCGTCTAATG
>CAZENZ010000068.1:0-6068 GCA_964513705.1 uncultured Gammaproteobacteria bacterium | reverse complement strand
CCTCGAACGAGGCGACGCCGACCTCGAAGTTCAGGACGCGCTGACCCCCGGCCAGGATCGTCACCGACCCTCGCAGGAGGGTGGTTCCGCTCTGGCGGTTGGCGCTCGGGATGAACTGCACCGGCGGCATGAGAATCCGCGTGTCATCGCCGCGCACCTGGAGGTCGCGGAAGTAGCGCGTACCGCTCTCGCCGCTCACGTGGTGCGTGAAGCCATAGGTCGACCAGGCGATCCGCGCCGGGATGCGACGGGCCTCGACCCCGCGGCCCTGCACCGCGATGCGCATGCTGCGCACGTTGGCGTTGCCGCTGTTGGTCAGCACCTCGCCCATCGCAGGGCCGCCGCAGGTCACGGTGACGTGGCCGCGCGGTCGCGGGGGCGGATCGGTCGGCTGCGTCTCGCGGCGGCAGGTCGTCACCCGGTTGTCGGGGACGCAGCGCCACGTGCCGAAGACGCACTGGTAGCTCGCGGGGGCGTTGCCGCCGTCCGCGCAGCGGTCGCCGACGCGCACACAGGGGTTGCCGTACTCGTACTCGCGGTCGCAGAGGTCGCCCTCCGTCGCGCGGGTGCCAGGCACGGGCTGATGATGAGAGTTGCTGTTATTGCCAGCCACCTCGCTGCCCCCGCAGGCCGCGAGGACGCAGAGGATCGCCGAGAAGCCCAGGACCTTGATAATCGTCATTTCTCTACCTCGATGTGTCGAAGAACTCCTGATTGAGAACGGCTACAACACGCGGCCTTCAAGAGGGTGTCTAGCCCACTTTATTCTCATCTTCCTGCCGTCTGTTGTCGGTGTTGAATCACGGACAGGATGCCGAGCCTCACTACCTCGAAATCCTGTATGCGATTCTTTTTAGTTAAAAGCCTTCTTCAGCTTTTTGATAACGGAATAACATAGCATAAAATGATGGTTTTGTCAATATATCTATGGTATTTATAGGCTAAAATAAGCGAAAAATGAAAAATCTGTTTAACAAAACAAAGATTAGACCCGTTTAACGAATTTGGGGCTCGAAATTAAGAGGATGGCTGTCTACATCTGTTAATCTTCAGCTCGTAACAAAGCCGTATACGTATATAAGTTGAGCGATTTATCTGCTTCAGTAGCGGCAAAATTAATTTAATATGCCCTCATAGAACGACTTCTTCCAAGTAACTTTAAAGTTCTAAACGGCTTGCTCTGGAAGCTGAGGTGAATATAACGAAGGCAATAGACCATCGGTCTACTGTTTTCCATTCATATATTTTAGTATTGCATGAGTTTAAAAATATTGCGCGCATTTGAGATACGCCTCCAGCGAAAGATCTACTCGGAGTCCCAACCAAAAGGTGGGTGAAATTATTTACCCACCTCCGTGCCGACCACCTCAACCAGGTGACACACTAGTGACATCCTTACGTGAATTAAGTCTTTTGATCGATCCTACTTGAGTACGGCTGAAACAATCATTTTTCACTAGACTAGATGACGAATCCTCCTTTCTTCTATCATATTAGCCAAAGTGGACTTTACTACCCGCCATAATTCGACTCCCCCTACCCGCTCCAAACAGAGACATCGCCATAAGGCGGTGTTTTTGTTTGTTCTAGCGAAAAAGTAGACTTCATAAATAAATATTATAATACACTTCAAAGGAGCAGTTGACCGCTGGTCGCGAACAGCGGGGTTTCCCTATATACTGAAGAGACTATGAAACACGCCTCTTCGCTGCTCGGCTTCTTGAGTGTGTTCTGCGTCGCCCTCGTAGGAGCTGGTTGCTCAAAGGCCCCTTTCGACATTGGAAAACCCGCCGATCCCACCAAAGGCCATCTCATCAAAGGCACTTCGTATACCACCGTGTACTTTCTTGGCGCCGACGGCAAGCGCTATGTATTCCCAACGGATAAAACATATCTCAGTTGGTTCGATACCTTCGAACACGTGAAACAAATCGCTGACGACGAACTCATCAAAACGCCTCTCGGGGGGAACGTGACCTACAAACCAGGTTCACGACTCGTCAAAATCGAGACCGACCCCAAAGTCTATCTCGTAACCAAAGGCGGAACGTTGCGCTGGCTTGAAACTGAAGAACTCGCAGAACAATACTACGGCGCCGATTGGCGGAAACAAGTTGATGACGTCCCAGATGCCTTCTTCACCAACTACTCACAAGGCCCATCGATCCCAAATCGCCAAGCGTTTTCACTAGACGATGAACGCAAAAACACGACAACGATTGATAATGACAAAGGACTAAAAGCGGCTCAATAGAGCGCCTCTCCCCCAGAAATCACCCGCGCTTGTAAAAGCGCGGGTGATTTCTATGTATAAATAATTTATTCTTTACAAAAACCTCATTTTATGGCATATTACTGCCGTCTCGATGAACGGGACTTGGGGGCCGACCTGTTCTCCGCTCGTGCGGAGAACGAGCTCGCCAGCGAGCTCACGCGTTTCCGCGAGGAAACGGGCGTCGCCCTCGAGGTCGTCACCGTGCGCATGAGCGACATGGACGGCGAGACTACGAGCAACTACGCACGACACCTGTTCGAAGTACGGCAGAACGGCGAGCCTGGTGGCGCGCCGCGAGTCCTGTTCGTCGCGACGGCGTTTGCCGAAGGCGGACGGCTCGAGATCGCACGCTCTGCGAGCGTGCGCGCGACGTTCACACCCGCCATGGTCGCCGAGATCGGCAACGGCGTGATCACCGAACGGCGCGGGACCCACGACATGGGAACCGCGGTCACGCATGGACTGCGCAGAACCGAACGACTCTTCGCCCCCGTGAACGGGCTGGCGAATGAGGCTCAACCGGTCGCCCGCACCCACGCGTCGCCCTGGTCGATGTTCGACTGGATGATCCTCGGCACGATCGCGGCAGCGGCCATCGCCCTACTCTGGATCTTCGTCGCTTGGCGGCGTTCACGCCGCCGTAGTCGGCGCGGTCACGGACGTCGAATGGACCTGAGCGGAGTCGGCGAGAGCCTGGTCGAGGTCGGAGAAGCTGGCCTCCAGACAACAGCCGAAAACCTCGATATGGTCGTCAAGGCGGGCAACGCCATCGACGTGAGCGGCTTCGCTGACACCGTCGGCAACCTCGCTCAGAGCGCCGCTGAAGGAATCGGCGATGCAGCCGGAAGCGTCGTTGATGCGGCAGGCGACGCGCTCAGCAACATCGACGTCAGCGGCTTCGGCGACGACTGAGCCACCAGCCTCTACACAACAGCAGACCCACCCACCCAGACGAGACGGGGTACAGGATCCGCGCGTCACGCGGACTACATCCTGCACATTTCTCCAACCCCCTTGTCGCTGAAGGCCTCTCGTAACGAGGGACCGTGAGCAACAAGTTCTCTATCAAAACACACATCTAGATAGTCCGTCGTTTTCGGATTCTTCATACTTTTCCTTAGCATTTCCTCCGCCCCATCTACGTAAAAATCTTGTCGTGGAATATTGCTCTCCAACATCTTTCAAGCACTTGTTTTCAGACAACGTATGGACAGATCAAGCCTACTTACCCACCTTCAGTGTAAACGGGAGAGTTTTGGTGTAGATCTCATCTGCAACAAAGATCTTGATCTTAGAAACCGGCGCTTCAAAGCTAACGGAGATAGGCGTTGGCTCCCCCTCACTATCCGTAACGTCCGCTGTTCGTGAAGCGATCGCCACCATCTTACCGTCGGTGCTATACCCAACGAACTTCACAAAATTTTCACCTTTCCCAAGATAATCGAATGTATAATCAGCGCCCTCTATAGCAGACAGACTAATCGTTGCGCCAGGCGTCTTCTTTTCCTTGCCCAAATCAGCCGCCACGAATTCAAGTGACTGAATATTCACAGGAAGTTTTAATACTACCTGGCCATCTACTAGACGAAGATTCTCCTCCTTCACACCATCTTTCACGTGAATCTGGCGACCGCCTTCGAGATAGCCTTGCAACCCCTCAATCGGCCGCAAACTAAGACCATTAAAAGGAGCTTCTTCAAACGAATTCTCGGCATCGTACACGTTGGCCCCGGCGGCATCGAGTACCCGATTCACGGTAAGATAGGCTCGACGATTAAACTCATTCTGCCCGGCAAGACGATCCATACCAGGAATCTCTGGCAAAGAGACACCTAACACGATGTAGGGAAAGAAGGCGTCATACTCCTCCCAATGCACTTCTAGTCCCTGCGACGTCGTGCTTGGCGCAGAACCAAGATATTCCGCAGGCGGCTGACTGAGTGCAGCATTATATTGCTGGCGCGATACGACGAGCGGTTCAGGTGAACCTTCGGTATCTTGAGGCGCCCCCTGAGGCTCCTCATCACCGGTTAAATGCCAGCTTTGTTCTGGAATTGTAGAATTACCAAACGATAGAGAAGACGGCTCATTCACTGACAACATAGGTCCTGCAGACGACTGGGCGAAGAAGCCAACCACACCAGTGATAACCGATAAAAACACGGAAAGGAGCATAAGCATAGAGATGCTGCCAGTATAACAAACACGGACCATTATGGCCCGGCACATGTAGCCACCGACACACTGCACTTCGGAGGCAATAGTAACACACGCAAACAACGCAAAGAGCAGACATACGAGAGCACAGAGAAGAGCTTTACTCATCAGTAGTCGAAGGTGAGCCACAAAAGGTAGTCATAGAATTGCAACGAGGATACTATGTGGTAGTCACACCAAGCGCTGATTACTTACCTGTGAAAAACGTTGTATACAAAGGACCGCTTCTTGAGGTCCATCAGTGGCAGCAACCATTACCAAATGGTTCATCTATTCCTTTTGAGCGCTGTATTCGCCCCGACACGATCGCCGTCATTGCTTTTTTAGATCACGAAACGATCCTGCTCAATGAGGAGCTACCTATTGATCAAACCCATTCGTTCTTCGATGTACCCGGTGGACGCGTAGATCCAGGAGAGACGGCTGAACATGCGGCGGCACGCGAACTGAGAGAAGAAACGGGTTACAACGCCAACCGACTCCTTGAGTGGCATGTCGCCGAATACAAAGGTCTCATCCATTTTCGACATATCATTTTTGTTGCCAAAGACCTCCAACTAGCAGATTTGGCTACCCAGACCTCACACGATCCTACCGAACGCATCACAACGCATAAGATATCATTCGAAGAAGCGTATCAAAGAAGCCTACACGGGGAACTACGCCGCTCCGAAGTCATGCTTGCGATTATTCGCATGAAGCACGAAGACGCCTCGAAACAACGTCTCGCTTCATTTCTTGTTTCATAAAATTCCCTAGTTCAGAATGTAGCCCAGAACACGGACCAATGCCCAGTCAAAAGGACTTGTCGGTGGACGTTGCAGCAATGTCTTATAAGTCAGAATACCCTGCCGTTCAGCTCCTAAGTTACGTGGAAAACGAATGCGATACATAAGAGCATTCCAAGCCAAATTCTCTTCTGGGTCACCGAAATTGGGATCATGGCCATACAAACGACGAAACTCGCGACGCACCGTCGGAACCTGACGCTGTTCATTCCCTTCATTACGACTCAGAGGCGGTAATCCAGTCGCCATCCGATGTAGGTCTTCTTCCGTTGCATAGTATCCAATCGTTTGTATCGCATCACGAATCACCGCGCGACGCTCACGCTCTCCTAATCGCTGCGTTTCTGGAGAGACACCGTAGGCAACGAAATAGGTATAGAGCCGTAGCTGGCCTCCGTAGACCCGAATTCCAAACTCTCGAGCATCGTTTTCAATCCCAGCGCGCGCCCGCGCTTCGGCAGCTTCGTCAGCGCTCACGCCAAGATACCGCAGCAACCGCGACCGATCCGCCGTCGACATATAGGCGGCTGTAGACGAAGCTGGTGACTCCGGAGTCGGTACAGGTGGCTCAATTACTGGACGAATCACTGGCGGAGCTGGGATAGGAACAACCGGCGAGATCGTCACACTCGGGCGAGATGTTGTAGCCACGGATCCGGATGAACCTCGACCTAAATTTGAGATTGGTTGAGCCGTACCACCACCACCGGAGACCGCCCCTCCCCCCCCCGAACCACCCCCCCCCCCCCCCCCCCCCCCCCCCCCCCCCCCCCCCCCCCCCCCCCCCC
>CAZENZ010000067.1:0-6421 GCA_964513705.1 uncultured Gammaproteobacteria bacterium | reverse complement strand
ATCAATTTTCCGACGAATGGATCAGACATGACTTTAAACGCGAGGGCGGCAAATGCTTCGCTATCCGTTGGGTTCACGGCGATCATCGTATCTTTATCATCGATGTCGTGAGCCTTCCTTGCTGGAATGTCGATCGGAGATGGAAGATATTCAACGATCGCATCGAGCCAGAACTGCAGACCCTTGTTCTTCAAAGCGGAACCACACAACACTGGATTGATCTGGTTCGCGATCGTCGCACGACGAATGGCCGCTTTAATTTCTTCAACAGTAAACTCTTCCCCCGCCAAGTAGCGGTTCATCATGTCCTCGTTGGTTTCAGCAATCGCTTCGATCAACTTGCCACGATACTCCTTGGCACGGTCAAGCATGTCCGCTGGAATTTCAACCTCTTCGATCTTCTGACCAAGGTCATCGCGATACATCTCCGCCTTCATCCGAACAAGGTCGATGATACCAACGAAATTTTCTTCTGCGCCGATCGGTAACTGAAGTGGATGAGCATTCTTCGTCAAGCGATCGTGAATCGACTTCACGTCCTTGTAGAAATCCGCACCCATGCGGTCGAGCTTGTTGATAAAACAAATACGTGGCACGTGGTGCTTATCCGCTTGGCGCCAAACCGTTTCTGACTGTGATTCAACACCAGCCACACCGTCGAACACCGTCACCGCTCCGTCGAGCACGCGGAGTGAACGCTGTACCTCAATCGTAAAGTCAATGTGTCCTGGAGTATCGATCAAGTTCATGCGGCAACCCTTCCAGTAACAAGTGGTCGCAGCCGCTGTGATGGTAATTCCACGTTCCTGCTCTTGTTCCATCCAGTCCATTGTCGCCTCCCCTTCGTGCACTTCACCAATCTTGTGTTTGCGACCCGTGTAAAACAACACACGTTCTGAAACGGTGGTCTTTCCAGCATCAATGTGGGCAATAATCCCGAAGTTGCGCGTATTGGCGAGGGTATATTCACGAGGCATACAAGGAAGTGAGGGGGTATTGAGAGCAAAGTAGCTAGTAGGGGTAGCGTTTTGTCGGGCTACTCGCTACTAGCTACATGGGTAATCACGAAATAATGATTTATTTGGCGAAGTGAGCGAAGGCGCGGTTGGCTTCGGCCATGCGCTGCACGTCCATCTTCTTACGCACCGCTTCACCCTGGTTCTGAGCTGCATCGATGAATTCCACCGCGAGCTTTTCCATCATCGGCTTACCCTTACGGGAACGAGCAGCGGTGATCATCCAGCGAAGAGCGAGCTGAATACGACGCTCAGCACGGACCTGTAGTGGAACTTGATAGTTCGCACCACCGACGCGACGGGACTTGACTTCGAGCATCGGAGACACGTTCTTCATCGCCTCTTCGAACACTTCGGCAGCTGGCTTTTGGAGTTTTTCTTCGGCAATCGTCAAGGCACCGTAGACGATCTTTTGAGCCAATTGACGCTTTCCGCCAATCATCAAGTAGTTAATACACTTGGTGATAACTGGGTTGTTGTACTTGGGGTCACTCGCGATCTTGCGATGTGGAGCTTTCTTTCCGCGCATAGGATGATATCAAAGCTGAAATTATTTCTTGTCTTCCTTTGGACGGCGAGCACCGTACAACGAACGGCTGCCACGGCGGCCCTGCACACCCTGTGTATCGTAGACACCACGAACAATGTGGTAGCGCACACCTGGCAAGTCCTTCACACGACCACCACGAATCAACACGATCGAGTGCTCTTGGAGGTTGTGACCTTCTCCAGGAATATACGCTGTGACTTCCTGACCATTCGACAAACGGACACGAGCAATTTTACGAATAGCGGAGTTTGGCTTCTTTGGAGTCATCGTGGTGACTTTGACGCAAACACCACGTTTTAAGCCTGAACCACGGCTGTATTCCGTGCGAACACGATGAAGCGTGTCCATTTTGAACTGGAGGGCTGGGCTCTTGGATTTGACGGCCAGAGGCTTGCGGGCGCGTCGGACGAGCTGGTTAATGGTAGGCATGGGAAGTAAGTTGATGGGCGCTAATCTATCAGCTTTTTTCGAGCCCCGTCAAGGGGAAGGACGCACCGAGAGCAATAAAAACGAGATCAGGATGAAGGCGGTCTGCCAACCGACGATTTTTCGCTCATCCCAGCGCCCAGAACCCAAGAGAGGCAAAAGCGAGACGACCGCACATGGCAGAGCGATCCACCAAAGCAGCATCCAGCCGCTAAACAGAGGAACGCACAGATAGCTGAGCGCTAAGGCGATCGGAACCAGGAATCGAGGTGAGAGACGGAGTCCTCGACCCAGGGCCTGTGTCAGCGCAGGAGACCAACGAACCACTTTCGGAAGCGTGTGAAGAAGATAAAACAGGACCAGCGCTAACCAAATCCCAGGCCTGAGAGTAGGCACAGCCGCCGTTCGTAGGGTAAAAAATGCCCCAGAAATTGCTACACAGAGCAAAGAACTCGCAAGAAACACCAGCCCCAACGGACTCTCCTTTGAGCGTACACCTGGAAATGCGAGCAGCTCCTGCAACAAAAGAAAGACGAGTAAAGGAAGGAGGACCGGCCAACCCAATAACCAACCACTCACCAAAGCCAACACCGCAAAGAGCTTCATCAGACCACGCGCACCTTCCGAAGAAAGCGCTCCGGACACGAGGGGTCGATCCGTACGACCCATTTCATGATCAGACCCTTGATCATGTAGGTCATTTCTCAAGACACTGACAACCCAAACAAAACCGAGCGTGATGACGAGCAGAATACAGGCCAAGACATCAATTGCTCGACCAAAAAACACTCCTCCCATCGCACGCCCAATCCACATCCCGAAGAACGCAGCCATCAGGAACGATACGCCGCGGACAGGTTTGATGTATTGCAGGTGCTGCTTCAACACAGGCCCTGATCGACGCAGGAACACCACACCGCCGAGCAACAGCCCAATCAACCAGACCAAACTGAGACGAAGAAATCTCACGGAGCTTTCAGCTTCACCCTCCAACACTCCTGGAAATCGATCCACTACAGCACGCCACCAGTATCCCTCCTGGGAAAGTGCGACCCATGAACGGGCAAGCACATTCGGACCAGCCGTGAGCGGTGACGCATCTGTAGAAACGATCGCCCAAGCAATCACAGAGGGAAGCAGCAGTAACACAAATATACCCAAAAACCAACCGAGTACCGCCTGAAGCACACGTTTAATCAAACGTGTTTCACGCCAAACGGACCAACCAAATACAACTGCCACGAGCAGGCTCACGACGAGCGTCCCAGGCGAAGCGAGCAGTCGCGGCCACCATCCCAATGTGAGAAGCGATACAGGCACGTCCAAGACATTGAGAAAGGTAGGCACGCTTGATTCCCATCCCATCCAAACTGCTGCAATATTCACAACCGTAGCGATAAGCGCCAACGGAAGATGGCGCCGCACTCGCTCAATACTTTCCGTAAGAGAAATGCGGAATACGTTGGTATAAACGAACACCGCCCAAGTCGAAAAGAGCAGTAGCAAAGACGGATATTCGAGGAATACCCCCGTTAGGTCGATCAAACGAGGACGACCAGCGACTGCTGTTATCGCCTCTAGAAATCCGCTCAAAATAGATACTCCGTACACGGTCAGCAGAAGACTCTGTAACCGAGGAAAGAGGTCTAATGGTTTATGATTCCACATACAACCAGGTCATATATACATTAAGAAACCCCGATTCCAGCCACCGCACCAACCATAAAACGAGCAATCGATCCGATCCAGGCAAAAAATCCAATACCCGTTGCGGAATCAAGGATCATTAATACCAGCAAAAGCAGGGGCCCATATTGCTCAAGCGCCTGGCGGATACTCCGGTGGCGCTCTGACGAAAGGAGCGCTAATAGTACTTTTGAACCGTCCAACGGAGGCAATGGGATCAAATTGAACAGCAACAACAAGAAATTGAGATACCCCATGAAAGAAAGCGTGACTAACAGCAAATTACCCGCTGACCAGTGGAACAGCTGAGTGAGAAGCGTCATGAGCAAGATACACAACGATCCGAAAATCAGGTTCGAGAGAGGGCCTGCGATCGCCACCAATGTCGGACCCCACTTCTGGTATTTGAGGTTATATGGATTGAAAGGAACGGGCTTACCCCAGCCAAATCCAACCGTCACAAGAGCCAAAAAGCCCACAATATCCACATGCGCCACCGGATTAAGGGTCAATCGCCCTTCGCGCTCAGCCGTACGATCGCCCAGAGCAAAGCTCATGCGGGCATGAGAAAACTCATGAACAGCGAGTGTCAGGAGAAACGCGATAACGAAGACCAAAAAGAGCCAGGGTTCTTGGAAGAGCAAGGACAAATTCATAGAAAGAGATCCCTTCTATGATGCCGCGGGGGCGAGCGCTTGCCAAATGAGGCCATTTCGCCTATCCTAGCGCCATTCTTTTGCCGTCTATTCCCCCACCTCTATGTCACGCATCTGTCAGCTCAGCGGAAAGAGCGCCATGTTTGGCCACTCACGCAGCCACTCCAACATCGCCTCAAAGCGTCGCCAGAACGTGAATCTTCAGGTTGTACGCATCAACGGCAAGCGCGTCCGCATCGCGGCTCGCACGCTCCGTACGCTCAAGAAGTACGTAAAAATCCAACACGGAGCTCAGGCGTAGAAAGTGCCTCCAAGAAAAACATCCGGCAATGCCGGATGTTTTTCTTTCTTGTCTATCGCCCCATTTAAGACATCTGCTGCTTGATGTTTGCAATAATTTCGTACGCCTCCTCCGCAGAATCAACAAGCTGCATAAGATCAATATCATGCTTGTCAATAAACAAGTTTTCGTCCCACATCTCTGTTCGAATCCAATCAAACATCGGTGTCCAGAATTTTTTTCCAACGAGAATAATCGGCACCTTATTCACGATCTTGCCCGTCTGAATCAAGGTCACGATTTCAAATAATTCATCCAACGTGCCGAATCCGCCCGGGAAATACACGTACGCTTGCGCCGCCGCCGACAACATCACTTTTCGCGTAAAGAAGTGCTGAAAGGCAATGCTCTCTTTCACGTATTGATTCTTTCGCTCTTCGTGAGGCAACTGGATGTTGAGCCCAACGGATGGCGCGCCTGCTTCATACGCACCCCAGTTCCCTGCTTCCATCACACCAGGCGCCCCGCCCGTGATGATGGTGAAGCCGTCTTTTCCAAGGAGATACCCTAATTTCTTGGCCTGAATATAGCCGTAACTCGCAAACGAACAACGTGCACTCCCAAAAAAAGAAACGGTTCTTGAATGTTTCGAGAGAAAATCAAAGCCTTCCACGAACTCGGACAAAATACGAAAGATCCGCCAGCTCATGCTGCCATTGTCCATGCCGGCAAAGATCGATGCGGTCGTGGGCGCGTGCGGACGTGTCAGCCACTGCTGAATGCGCTGACCGGGCGCATGAATCTCACACGTCTTGCCACCCAGGATCACGTTTGAATGATCAGCAACAGCGGGTGTAGCGGACACCGCGGGTGTTTTGGAAGGTGCGATTTTCTTTGGCATGACCGAAGTATATCAAACTAACGGCTCACAGAACCATAGAACAGCCTATTCCAACAAACACAGAAGAGGAACTTTTTTTATTCGAGGAACTTTTTTATACGCTTCTGTATGATGCCCTCGAGCTCATAAGTCGCCTCATCACGCGCGCGCGATGTGGGATCAAGCCATCGGTAAGCAAGTGTTTTTTCGTCTAAATCATTCAACATAGCATTCAGCACAGCATCACAAATATGCTCTCTTGTACTTTCACGATCCAACGACGGGTACGAGCCGGTTAAATGCAATACATTAATTCGATCACTAATTCTCTTAGACAACCTACTTGTCACATACTTATAATGATCGCTCCCCTCATACCTTCGCTCAAGAATTCTCTCACTCGCTCGCTCCACCGCTTCTCGATCGGAAGCTTGCAACTCAACTCGTAGCTCTTCTAAGGAAACTGGTTTCTGCACACGGCCCTCTCCTCGATTAAAAAGACTGCTAAACCAGCCTCCACCTTCTTTTTTCATAAGACTTTTTAAAAAAAATTCTTACATGACTAGACCCGCAAGGCCTAGCTTAACAAATGCGATGTCCCTAGAACAGAAAAGAAGCCCGCGGGCTTCTTTTCTGTTTCACGCAGAAAATTCTTACAAAATTGCTTCCTTGGCAACCTTGGCGACGCGGAACTTCACAACCTTCTTGGCTGGGATCTTGATCGATTCACCCGTAGCTGGGTTGCGGCCCATGCGAGCCTTGCGATCAAGCTTCACAAGCTTGCCGAAGCCTGGAAGAACAAATTCACCGTTCTTCTTGACCTGAGTGTAGGCAATCTTCACGAGCTGCTCCATGAGGGCGACAACGTCCTTCTTGGCGACGGAGGTCTTGGCGGAGAGCTCCTTCATGAGCTGAGACTTGGTCATT
>CAZENZ010000066.1:0-6928 GCA_964513705.1 uncultured Gammaproteobacteria bacterium | reverse complement strand
TATAGAAACTGCTGAATTATTACTCAGTAATTCAAGTATCTTTGCGAAATCTGGAGATGCCGCACGCGCAGAATCTTTATGGTCAAAAGCGAACGAGTATTTGACAGGATATGGGCAAAGAAAAGACGTTACTATTTATGAGTTGATTGAAAGTATTCCAAGTCTTGCCCACATCTCCGAACCCGAAGGCATTGAAGCAGTAAATAAAACTTGGCCACTTTGCGAAAGTGTTATTAACCATACAGATGGCCGCAGCACGAAGCATTGCATTAATGCCTGTTTTAGATCCTTGGCCAGTTTTGTGCCTTCATTAGCTTTGGAGCTAGTTGCAAAGTCGTATGTCAGGGATGGAGGTGAGGCGCATTGGCATTTAGAACAAGCGATGCTGGATGGAATACGTGCAATTCGAAAAAATACTGATCCGAGGCTACTAGTTCCAGCCGAGCTCACCCTTCGTGCGTCGTTTGATTTTGAGAATGATGCCATTGAAGATTCAACGGGTATTTGTGCCGATATAGAGAATTTAAAAAAGCTGGACGAAGACCTAGCCCGGCTTATGATGGCAAGATACGGGGCTCGTATAGAAGGTGATGGTAAAAAATGTTTTAGCTCTGCGGTTAACATAGTGGAAGCAGCTGGTGAAAAAATGAACCTTTCGATTACTAACTCAACCCGTGTTTTTGAAAAACAAGATACGAGCACCGCTCCCCTTCCGGAGGCCGGTAGAATACCCGAGACAAAACCACTACCTCCATTACCACAAGAAGGAGCAAGTCTGTTAGATGTAATGCGTTGGATTAGGATCATTACCGCACATATACTTAGAAGCGATGAAAACGGGATACGCTCGATAATCGCCGAGAGGATTACTCAAGAATGTCATAAGCTATTGGATAACGGCCGAGAAGTAGATGCGATTCGTCTGTTACGTTTTCTATCAAGAGAGATGGGCTATCTCGATCAGAAAGGTGAAGTTCTGGCGAAGATCGGCGGTAGCTTAGAATCTAAAAGTCCTGAACTCGCAGCAACAGCCCTTACATTCGCATACATATTTTCTAGAGGTAATCATGGATGGGGATCGATTGGCGGGAAAGAACATAGACATTGGATCGATCGTGCGACGACTCTTGACAGTAACGGTACAAAAACAATCTTCGCTCAAGAAGTCGGCCGAATGCTCAGCAATGTTGGATATGGCACCGGCATTGGTCCAGCAATCATAGATCTGGCAATTTCATGGGGTGAAACTGCCGCAGCAGAAAATGCCTGGAACGATATGTACGATGTTATAAAACACAGGCTGCCAGAAGTTAAGTCCCATGATTTTCCGCTGCTCCATCCAAGTAAGATCGAGACAAATGAGTGGTCTGAAAACGAGGCAGTTGTTGGGTCTATACTAGGGCGTATCAGCCATCCAGGACTGGATCGTAAACGGTCATCGATATTAGCCTTATCTATTGCGATAACAAAAGTACCAAGTGCAGTAACAGAACCTTTGATCTGGTCCTTAACGCGTGATGGTGCTCCAACAACCCAAAAAATCGTTCTTCAGACACTTTGGGAATCAGAGGTTGCACCTTATGCCATTACCACGGAAGCACAATCTACTATTGCGCTGTATTGTAGATCGGCTGACTTTATAGAACGTACGCTGGCAAACAAGTTATTACAAAGAGCCTTAGGGTCAGTGTTTTCACCACCTGAGAATACATCGCCCGTAAAGCCATGTGCTTCAGCGTCTTCTGAAATAATTGAACATATACCAGGATTAGGCGGAGAAAAACTTAAATTTCTTGGGAGTATTCTACCTAACGCTTTAGAGACTGTTGCTTCTAGATTCCAATTGTTGATTGAAAATACAAAGGCACGCGCTAGCCAAAGATATAAATGGGCCATGGATGATCGTGAACGATCCTACAGCCTGAAAATTCCTATTCTCGCTTGGGAGAAAGAGATGATGGATATAGCTATAAGCACTACAGCGTCAGAAGTAAGACCCTATCTTTGGTCCAGCGGTCAGCGTCCAAACTATGACGAAGAATCTCTTTTTAAGTATCTAGCAATAAATCTAAAATTAAAAATCGCATTAGAAGCAAGCCGAGTTATACGTCCCGATAACCTTCGTCCAACTGAAACAACAAATCAAAATATCGTCCCTCCCATTCTATCCGCTGCCGATTCTCATCCAGGATGGCGTCGACTGGCTCGCATAGAGCGAGAACTCGTATATAAAGACATTTCTCATTGGGGGAATCCAGTTTCGACAAGCACAGTTTACGAGGGCGCATACTGTGCCGGAGATTTATTATCACCATTAACGGAGCATGATTGCGCGCTTGGCAAAGGAAGCGCAGAGCTATGGTTCCTCGGACAAGAAGCTGCCGAGCCTGACGATATCCTTCGACAATTCATGGGCCCATTGGTTGCTTATTCCAGAGTAAAGGATTTAATAGGCAGCGAAGATGTATTAATTCCTCCACCGGCACTGGCCTTAAAATATGGACTGCGTCCAACCGCATGGCCAGGAGTATTAGCATGGGTAGATGCCAACAACATCCCTATGATCATTTATCGCCGGTGGGAAGTAGACGGCATTAACCATTGGCTAGGTGAACCACCTTCAATATTGGAGGGATGTGAACTCATAATTCATCCTGAACTCTATAAGAAAATAGAAGTTGCTCAATCACCCATACTATATTCCGTCAGCGCCCACGACATTCCATTCGATTCTTAATCTGTAAAAATGCACACGCAAAACATAAGTATTACCGTCAGAAGTTTGCATATAATAACCCTTGTTCTAGACTAGTAACATGCCGAAAAAAGCACCGAAAAACAGCTCCTCTAAAGAAAATTTAGGTATTTTTGGTGTAGATTTGATGCGCCATGCCGACATGAAGGTTAGTTTTGAGAAAGAAGTTGCGGAAAAGCTCGAACCCTTCATTCAAACTGCCAAAAAAGCCCAAGAATTCGTAGAAAGAATAAAAGAAGCGTCAAAACCAAAGACATATCTAATGTATACCCCTCCAAAACCTCTTACACGACGAGATCTTGAAGAAGTAGTTACGGCCAAAAAACTGGGTAAGCCACGCAAAAATCCGATCGTTTTAGTTTTTGAACGTAAAACAAGTGCCATCTTCAAGAAAGATGAACCTGACAAGGCGTATTCGGTAGCAAGAGCACCGCTTTGTAAGAAGGTTCTAACCACAATTCGACTCGAGTTTACGCCTACTGCCGATCTCGCTAAACAACTAGATTCTACGATTAGATCCATTCAATCTAGCATCAATAAAATCAATCGCATGGCTATCCAGCATCTTTCCCTAAAAGGGAAAATCATCCTTGGCAAAGAAATCGCTGGTTATCGTCTAAACCCCATTTATTCATTGATAAAAAAGTAGGAGCTACAGCGCAGCTACTGTGAATATCTTCAAATCAATCGGCTAGGATAAGCCGATTTTTAGTTTGAATTTCAATCAACTGCTGTATCCGCGCTGTAGCGAAGGGGTGATAAACCGTAAGGGCTATGACAAACATCCCCCTCACCTCCCTGAAGGTCATCCAGGCTCCCATCAACAGCCTAAAGCCTTGTCCATGGAATCCCCGTACCTGGGACGACACCGCGAAGAATCATCTCCGCGAAAGCATCGAACGCTTTGGCTTCGTCGATCCGCTCATCGTGAACATCCATCCTGACCGGAAGAATATCATTATCGGCGGGCACTTCCGTTGGACGGTCGCAAAAGCACTTGGCCTCACCGAGGTGCCGGTCGTGTACGTATCACTCACGGAAGATAAGGAACGCGAGCTAAACCTTCGCTTGAATCGTAATACCGGCGAATGGAATTACGATCTCCTAAAGGAGTTCGACACTTCTCTTCTCCTTGAAGTCGGGTTTGATAACGATGACCTGGGAAACATTTGGAATGACGCCCTCGAGACGGATGAAGACGGCTTCGATATGGAGAAGGAAATCGTCAAGATTATCGAACCTAAGGCGAAGCCTGGAGAGCTCTACGCTCTCGGTGAACATCGTCTGCTTTGCGGTGATTCCACGGATGAAGCTGTAATAAAGAAACTCATGGGATCGAAGCTCGCACACATGGTCTATTCGGATCCCCCATTCAATATCGGTCTTAGTTATACCGATGGAATCTCGACTAAAGGGAAGTACGGCGGCAAGACAAACGACCGTCTCTCAGATTCCGACTACCGCTCATTCCTCGCCGCGACACTCCATAACGGGCTCCTCGTCACAGAATCAGACGCACACGTCTTCTATTGGTGCGACGAAAATTACGTTGGCCTCGTACAAAGCATCTTTGCCGAGCAAGGCTTGGAGAACAAGCGAACCTGTTTGTGGATCAAGAACAACTTCAATCTTACCCCTGGCACAGCCTTCAACAAGGCCTATGAACCGTGTGTCTACGCGATTCGGGGAAAGCCGTACCTTTCCCAGGACATCAAGAACTTGAATGAAGTCCTGAACAAGGAAATCGGGATCGGGAACCGTACGTTCGAAGATATCGAGGAACTCCTCAATATCTGGCTCGTGAAACGCCTTCCCGGACAAGACTACTCTCACCCTACGGAGAAAAGCCCGACGCTCCACGAGAAGGCTCTAAAACGCTGCACACGCGTAGGCGATACCGTCCTTGATCTCTTCGGCGGCTCTGGCTCGACGCTCATCGCCTGCGAGCAAATGAAGCGTGTCTGCTACACGGTCGAGATCGAACCGATCTTCTGCGACCTCATCATCTCTCGTTATGAAAAACTCACCGGAACCAAAGCCGTCCTTCTCGGTTAACCCTGGAGATGTCTTCCAGCTTGGGGAACACCGTCTCGCCTGCGGCGATGCGAAAGACCCGTCGCTTGTCCGTACCCTCCTGTCTGGAGCGCAGCCAAGCCTCATCCTGACCGATCCTCCCTATGGGATCGATTATGTGAGTTCAAAGATGGGCATTGCCGACCATCTCTCGAAACCGAAGACGATCCTAAACGACCACGCCCAGAGCGATACGGAATATTCCGCCTTCACGCGGGATTGGCTTCTGGCCGTCAAAGACCATCTCACGAAGAAAAACGCCTACTACATCTTCAACTCGGACAAGATGATCTTCAGCTTGCGCGAGGGGCTGGTCGAAGCGGGATTCAAGTTCACGCAGCTCCTGATCTGGGTAAAGACCCATTCGATCATCGGGCGAATGGACTACCTCCCCCAGCACGAACTCGTTGCCTATGGCTGGTCTGGGACACACGTCTTCCGACGTTCCAAGGACAAGAGCGTCCTCATCCATCCGAAGCCACAGAAAAGCGCTCTTCATCCGACCATGAAGCCGATCGGGCTTTTGCGGACACTCCTTCTAAATAGCTCCAAGATCAGCGACGTGGTCTATGACCCCTTCGGAGGGTCAGGCTCGACGCTTATTGCCTGCGAACAGACAAAACGTCGGGCGTATCTCGTAGAACTCGATCCTGACTACTGCCGCACCATCATCAAACGCTACGAAACCCTCACGGGAAATACCGTTGTGAAACTCTAATATGCCTCTCGATTCTTCTTTACCACCTTCCCCCGCTCCCGCACGCAAGCCGGAGCGTGTTCGGGCTCGTGAGGCGAAGAAGCTCATGATCGAGATCCTGAAGAAATACCCGATCGTTGAAGCCGCTTGCAGCAAGGTCGGGATCTCCCGCTCGACCCACTACGAGTGGATAAACCGGGACGAACGATATAGCGAGAAGGTGAACCAAGCGTTATCACTCAGCGTCGACATTGTGAGCGATATCGCTGAGAACAACATCATTAGTGCGGTGAAGCGCGGAGATCACAAGGCCTCGACGTTTTGGCTGAGACACCACAAGCCTGAGTACAAGCCACCGGCACGGACATACATGAGGGTGAATGACGATGAGTTCGGAATCGATCTCGTTGCGGAAGCGCGGGCACGGACAGGCGCAGTCCCGACCGAACCCCGGAATACCTCACGCATTAGAAGCGCCAAAGGCCCGAGATTAAGCGGTATCGCTCGAAAGCTTGCTGCCAAGTATGCAGATGGTGACGATGACGAAGATTAACTCTTAACGTAACCATTCATGGAGAAGAACTGTTTCCCAAAGACCTGGGATGATACGTGCCTCGAGCGTTACTTTCTCCGCCTGCCAGTTGATCTTGTCCGCCACATCACGAGCGAGTGACGTTTTGTAGACGACTGCGTCCTTATTGTTCCCGTATTCGTCCTGGAGCGGGAAATAAGCAGTGATGGACGTCTGCTTCACGTCGATCCCGCTGGTATAGAGAGCTCGATAGGCCTTAGCCATATCCGTCTCCATGCTCTTTTTCGTCAGATTCTTGGTTAAATTCTCATCAGCATTGAACTCGACAGAGACAACCCAGCCCGCTGACTGTTTAACAACATCTACCTTACGCAACTGTTCTTGCTTCAAGTTATTCGTCCCTTTAAAGATCTCTTGAACGAGAGCACGTAAACGATCTTCTTCTGAAGGTTCTTTTTCTGGTGTAGTTGTGACCAGCTGTGTAGTGGTAGAGCCGCCAGAAACAACCTGTGTCGATGAAGCCGTGGAAGATAATTCCGAAGGCTTCTCCGAGGGAGGAATGATGGCGGAGATAATGATCAATATACCAAAGAGCGCTCCGCCAAACACCAAGCCAACCCTCTTACGGCTCGTTTTCTCTTTGAACAAGAACTTGAAGGCGGGCGGCCAGACGAGGCCAACCATGAGACAACACATGGTCGCGAGAAATAGGAAGAATAACAGGTTCTCCATACATTGGATGGAATGGAAAATGGGTTAGGTAGCTAATTTGAGGGGTGTATTTAAATACAAAAGGACACCCCTGAGGTGTCTAGGCCCAAGTAACATACCCGGAGGTGTGCTGCTTGTTTTATCAGGAGTGCCCATTACG
>CAZENZ010000065.1:0-7162 GCA_964513705.1 uncultured Gammaproteobacteria bacterium | reverse complement strand
TCCCGTTTATAAATGAATATGTAGACTTCGTCTCCATGCGTCCATCATAATTACGAATGGAAACATATGACGACTCGTCGCTTCCTGGCTGTAGGAAACGAGCAACATAATCGTTTGTCGCACTCGTACCCGCTGAACGAACATCAAAGGCACTCCGCGGTACTGACGCAGCATCCGAATCCGTTCGATTGACACGAAACAGCGCGGAATACGGGGACGTCCCCGATGCATACATCCCCTGCAATTGCATGGCATTAAATGCCTGTGGGACAGCACCTATCGCTTTACGCGGCGACATCTCGCCGTCACCTTCAATCGTCACGCCAAGATACAACACCTGATTCCACATGGTGGTGCTCGCAAACTCATTTTGCCATCCACCCGCCGCCGATGAATCCCCCAGCATGACCGTGAACAGACCATTATCCACCGTCACCGGAATCGCCGTTGGCACACTCACCGTTCCACTCGCTGTCCAAAGACGGGTACCACCCGTCGAAACGTTATACAAACTAAACTTCATGTCATACTCACCATCGGCGATCACTGCGCCGCTATCGTTCATGAGTTTCGCCTGGTAGTTGATCTGTCGATTTATCGTTCCCATGTCTGGAGGGCTTAACGATACCGCCGCTTGCACGGATGAACCTCCAACCAAGAATAGAGCCTGGAGGAATAGGAATGACCCGAGAATGAGCCACCGCCGGGGAATCCGGAAAGAACGAAATATCATCTCTTCGAGTATAGTTGGCTTTTGCCAAATGCATTATTTCTGCTGCATGTAGCCAAGTATCAAAGTTATCCATATGTGGATAACTTGTGTCATACCCGTATGTGTATAGGTTGTGTGTTCCTTGTGGATGTTATTTCACCGCTGTCCCTGCTCGTTTCAGGCTAAACCGATGGTCGATGTATGTGTCCGTCGCTTGAGTGAGATCAAGATCGGCTGATAGATACCGTTCGTAGCCCGGCTTCTCGGCCGTTAGGTAATAAAGTCCTTTCGCTGCAAAGAACCCGTACGTTCCATCCTTACTAGTGATCTGTGTTTCGAGAAGCTTGTTAAACTTCTTATCAAAAATACGTACAACCGCTTTAGACAGTGGGCGCTTCTGATCTGTGTCATATACGATTCCCCAGCGCTTAGGCGCAGGAGGAACAGCCAAGCGACGGAACACGACGTAGATAGCCACTTGAAACAGCGCAAAGATCACCATCTTCACAGACGGATCAATAACAATCGCTGCCAAACCAACGATAATTCCTCCAACACCCAAGGCAGACTGCGCCTTGCGCCAATACCCGCGACGCACAATCGCACGCGGCGTCTCTTCCTTCGCCGCAGGATCAAGTGGAATGTTCGGTGAAATAGTGATCGGGCCTGTCACCTTGATCGCTTCGCCGTGATACAAATCCGTGAAATCAACATCCACGCGCGCTTCTTTTAGATACTGCGTTGGAAACTGGAATCCTGGTTTTTGCACCTGGATCACATATGCTCCGGCCGGAACAAAGAATGAAAAACGTCCTTGCGCATCCGTAATGCGGGTCTGAAGCGCAAAGCTTGTCCCCGCCTTGAGCAAACGTACCACAGCTAATTCAATGGGCTGCTTCGAGAGTGCGTTGTAGACCACTCCCCACGCCTGACGTTTACGACGACGCAATAATAGAAAGGGTTGAGTGAAGATAAAGCGTAGGTAGCTAAACAATGTAAACCCAGTAACCGCCGACGCCGTCGTTCCAACGGTAGCCGCTACGACTACCGGAGCCACCACATTTTCTGTTGCCGTTTGAACTTCTGGACTACGTGCAACTTCAAGACCAATTTGTACGCCTAACGCCGCTTCATCTCCAATAGAAGCCAAGTTTTCTCGAAGGGATGCTTGCGGATTCCAAATGTCTGAAAGCGGCCTTAACGAACGTCGTAGCCGGACGTCTTCCACAACTAATCCGTTTTCTACTTGAAGGCGGCGTTCAAATGCACCGAAGCCTTCTTTCGCGACGCGTAAGCGATATCGTCCATTCGGTACAATGAGCGCATAGCGCCCAGATGCATCCGCCTCGATTCGTGTCACCGCGCCACCAACTCGGTCTGCAACGAGTTCAATCGCGGCACCAGCGACCGCCGCAACGCGTCGCTCATCGGTAGCATCGAGCACCCGCGCCGCCGGAAACACACGAAATGGAAACCGCTCTGTCCAACGTCGACCATCTGTCGCCACAGCCTGCATTTGAACGAATTGGTCTCTCCCCTGCGCTGAATCAAACGAGAAGTCTGCTACATATGCGCCAAGTTCATCACGGTAGGCTAGCTGATATACGGAACCACCACTCGTTTGAATCTGTGCTTGCGCTAATGAAATCGGCAAAGACGTAGCTAATACCCGTACTTGAATTGGATGTAAAAAAAGTGCCGAACGAAATCCAGAAGAATCGGGCACCGCTGGAACGAGCTCCGCTAGAAAAAACTCTGGAGCTATATGAAGCACTCCTTCGCTCGTCGTTCCACTGGGTGGCGCGCTACTCGTGGCGCTATCAGATCCATCCGAACCACCGGCACCCGCCCCACCCTCTAACGCTCCTGATGGATCAAGAATGGGAGGCAATGCGCCCACTTCCGTTCGATCGTCTGGCCGAACGGTACCCAGACCACTCGATGGTCCGGAACCTGACCCGACCGACGGAACCGCTGGCGAGGTCAGTGATCCTGGGACAGCCGGCGTTGCAGGCACCACAGGTGGCGTTATTGGAGTCGTTGGCGGAACTGCCGGTGGTCGGACAACGCCATCCGCACCATCTTCAGGGAGCGTTATCGGCGGAACTGCCGGCGGTGGCGTGACGGCAGGCGCTGTTGGGATCGACACTACTGCGATTGCGCCACTCGATGGATTTCCCGATAGGTCGTACGCGACCGCCTGATACACAACGCTGGATCGCGCCGGTGGTGAAGGATCAACACACATCATTTCGCGCGAAGAACAAATAACAGCATCTGGAGTGCCGTCTGGGTTCAAACGGGTGATCACGACAGTATTGAAATCCGGCTCTGCAGGATTTACCCAGCGCAGCTCTACCACACGTGAAGCAGCGATGTAGGTCGCGCGAAAGCTCAGTACATTCGACGGGGGTGTACGATCGCTCAAGGTTCGAAAACTAAATCCGTCGGCACGCGTCGATTCACCCGTGGGACGTGAAGCAAAAATGCCAAACGTATAGGTCGTATCTGACATGAGTCCCGTTAGCGTCAACTGATGCGTTGCCGCATACGCTCCTTCTGCGTAGGTACGAATCACCGGCGATCCAAGTGACAGTGCCCAAATGGTATCAACGTTCGTCGCCCAACGAACAATCGCTTGATGATCGTCCACATAGGTCACATTCACCCCCGAAATAATCGGTTCACGCGGCAAGGCTTCTGTACGAAACGAAAAATCTGCGCTCCAACGGGTATTATTCGCAGCATCACGTGCTCGCACATGTAAGTGATACTCCGTTTCTGGCAGCAGATCGCTGAGCGGAATTTCGTGTTCCAACAAGCGTGTCACACGATCTCTAGTTCCTAGCGTGTAAGCAGCAGCTGTTCGCCCATACTCGAGAAAAGCATCCGCCACTTCATTCGTCGCCCAACGAATCATTGCGCTGGTTGGTGTGATCAACTCCGCACGTAGGTTCATGATCGTTGGCGCTGTTCCATCTGTAGCAAGCGGCCCGCCCGTTGGATCACCCCCACCGACCGGTCCACCCACTCCCCCCGTAGGAGAAGGTGGTGGTGGAGATCCATTATCCACGGTAACTACCACATCCAACGAATCTGGCGTGCGAATCTCTGTATAAGCAGCGCCCGCATCCCCAAATCCACCCGCGATCGACAAAGGGAAAATTCCATTCGTAACAGGCGTGACCACTTGATGCACCCCGCCCGCCCACGTACCTAAACGTACCACTATGCGATAACCCGCTGTAATTGTTCCCGGAAGCGCATTCGTTGGAGGAATAAGAATCATCGTATTAACAGAGCGCTGTACACCCCAGGTATTTATTCCTGCCGCCGCAGCTACTGTGGTCGTGTTTTCTGTCCCACTTACCGGACCATAGGTAATCGTGACATCAGAAAATGCGAGCGAGCTAATATCAAATGCTGGTGCAAAGGTCAGATCGATCTGATCGGTGGGCGAATCGATTCCTGATGGCGTTATGAACGCCACCTCTACATCTGTTTCTGTACTTACCTGCTGACGCGTCAAACGAAAACTTACCTCTTCTAGCTCGGCTGCTTGCGCGGTCAGAACGAAAGGGACTGAAACCAAACTCATCGCCGAGACGAGCGCAGTAAAAAACCAGACACGCCAGCATTGCATATATTAGGTACGTGACTGCCAAGAACGAATCAACCGGGCACGATATAAACGGAACAATACGAAGAGCGTAACCAACAACATAAAGGGAGGTATCAATACATGCCATGACCAAATACTGATACGGAGTACGGCGGGAGGCGTCGAAACTCCCTCAGTCAATTCTAAGGAAATGGTATACGTCCCCATACCAAAGCCTCGTAGCTCATCCAACAGCAGGTTTATTATCCCTCCCGTTCTATGTTCAACACCAAATTTCACATCAAACGTACGTTCACTTGCTGGCAGTACACGCCCCATATCGGCATTTAATGCAACGCGTTCAACTTCTCGACCAAAGGCGTTCCGGATCACCAGAGCCCCTTTCGGATGAACGTGTGTTCGGCCGTTATTTTGTAGGGTCACCCGTACTGATCCGCCAAGCACATGTGATTGTAGCGGCTCTTCCAGGTGCCAGTCCGTTACCTGGAGCTCCGTCTTCCCAATATCTCCAACGCTCAGCAAGACCAACGCACCGATACGAGATCGGATACCGATATTCTTTTGGTTCGTGAGGCCCTTGGGAGGTTGTGTGGAAAGAAAAATGGCTTCGTAGGCACCGCCCTGCCGCGCATCCAGTGGAACACGAAATTGAATCGGAATGACTCGTGTTTCACCCGGCTTTAATGGCGTATTTTCCACGGAAACAAATGTCCAGCTCGGCAGCCCCTCGATGTCTTCCGGTGGTAAAAATCTTTGTTGACCTTGAGTACCAAGAGGTAAAAATTTCTGGAGTGAGGCGTAGAGTTGAATGGGAACCGTCTCATCATTTGTCACTGACAATGGAACTGTACGCGTTTCCCCGGGATTCATCTGTGTTTCAATGATTGCCGGTGACAAAGACAGAGCCTGTGCTGTTGATGCGCCACACACTAAACTACCAACACCCACAACAAGCACAGCTATCATCCCCCACCATAAAGAACGTGACATACTCAGAAGTTTGCCGTCAGAGTGAAGTAGACCGTCTGCGAATACTCTTCATCATCCGTCGCACTCGTCACACCCATCTTGAATAACAGCGCCAATCGGTCCGGGATTGTAGCAGCCGGAACGGTACTCGACATCACCGCTCGCTGCGTCGTTGTCACACCAAGATCAACCGATGGACTGACTGCATGCGGACCTACCGCCTCCGCCCCATACTCCTCTGCATTGCTTGAAACCGCACCATCAGTCACCGCATCTATGAAGACCGAGCTGAGCGCATCCGACATCAATGAATCCCCTTGTACATAAACCGTGTGGCCACTCGTCGCAGAGGAAAATACCGAGATCCCCGCACGCGCTACCCCCTCATCTCCCGCCCCGATCGTTCCCATGGGAATCGTGGCAGCAGTGAGTCGATACACAAAATCGTTGCCTCCAACAACCGCCGGAGACATAAGTGCTTGATCCCCCTGCCAGCTATCCACCGTGATAAGATTTCCAACGATGCTCGTAATTCTTCCGACCGTAATCATTTCGTTAAAGCCTTTATTTTCCACTACAGCAATAAGCTCACCAACTGAAAAAGAGGCGGCACTAGAAACAGTAACCGATGTCGATGGAACGGATAGGTCCGAATACGCGATCTCAGTAGCCGCCTGTCCGCCCACGGTCATCGCTAAAGAAAAATCATCGTTCGCTCGATAGCCCGCCTGAAGCGTGTAGTTACTACTCGCACTACCCCCGCTCACCAATTGGCCAACTGTGTCGTACATTGTGTAATTCGAACTCACACTAGACTCATCTCCACCTGAATTCAAACTATCCCACGAGATCATGTAGTTCGTACTTGTCATAGCAGCACATACCGGGTTCAAGGCAAGAACCAAACCGCAGAAGGCGACGGTAAGTGTAAAAAAGAGCTTCATGTGTGTAGTATATCGATTTTTAATCGATCCGTCGCGCATAAAACGGTTACAGCGTACTAAACGATTGTGAACTCAATATTCATCCACAATTTATCTACATATATTTTTTATTGCTATACATAGCCAAAATACAAGCTTCGTAAAATATATTGAATGCATCGGTGTATAAACTGTGCACAATGTGTTGAATACTGTAGATATGTGTGAATCCAGCAGAGAAAATGGGGATTTTCTGATTCAAATACATGTGGACAACATCTATCACATACGTATACCCAGCATAGTCACATAACGCTAACTATATTTGACGTCTATCCGCTTCAAACAGGAAAGAATGAAGTGCAAATAAAATATTGTTTCACGTGAAACAGTGTTTAAGAATTCCCATTCTTGCTACGGCAATCAAAATCCTCAGGATAGAATCACACCGCGGAAGGAGTTAGATTCGCTGGTACAACTGAAAATGCAAAACTATCTCTGTATCTCTGATCGGGGATTATATTTTAAACAACTTCAACCCCGTGCAAAACACTTTTACATCTTCTCATGCATAAAAAAGCATTCAAGCCAATCTAGGAATTTGATCGGTCCAATATCCTATCAAACTACAAATACGAAAACCTTACTCTATTCGTGCCGGCACGATTCAAAAAAAACCATCCGAACAGCGCCTTGTGTAGCAATGATATTTTTCATTAGACAAACGGTTCAGCAGTCCATCATATAATCGCTTGAATCAAGGAACATCCCCAACACTGTTTAGTTCAAGAAATACGAAATCGCCATTAACTGAAAAATGCCTGATGTAGGTGATTTAGGAGTATAGAAAAAACACCCCGCAAAACTGCGGGGTGTTTTCCATGGTGGACTGAAGGGGAGTCGAACCCCTGACCTCTGCAATGCGAATGCAGCGCT
>CAZENZ010000064.1:0-7223 GCA_964513705.1 uncultured Gammaproteobacteria bacterium | reverse complement strand
ACGTCTCGCCGTCTTCCGCAGCCTCGCGCATATTTCTGCGCAGGTGATTGATGATACGACCGGCAAGACACTCGCTGCGGTGCGTGATGTTGAGTTGTCGGACGCAGAGCGCAAAGGCAAGAAGAAGTCCGAAGTGGCTCAGGCCGTCGGTTTGCTTCTTGGAAAGCGTGCGCTCGAGAAGGGTGTCAAAGCAGTTGTGTTTGACCGACGCGATAAGAAATACCACGGTCGTGTTCGTGCCCTCGCTGAGGGTGCGCGCGAAGCGGGTCTCACGTTTTAATCTATGATGAACGAAGAACAGCAACCAATTCAGGACACAGAAGCCTCCCAAGCTCCTGAGGCGACGCCAGCGATGGCGAGTGCTGCAGCTCCTGTTGCAGCTCGCCCATTCGGGGGAGGTGCTCGTGGCCCAGGCGGCGGGTTCCGTGGTGGAAACCGTGGTCCGGGTGGAAACCGTGGTGGCCAAGGTGGTCGCGGTGGTCGCGGTCCAGGTGGTCCTGGCGGTCGTGGTCCTCGTCGTGATGCACAGATGGGTGATGTCCCAGCTGAAGCAGACTATGACGAAAAGAACCTTGAAGTGTCTCGCGTCACGCGTGTGACTCAGGGTGGAAAGCGTATGCGCTTCCGTGCTTTGACGGTGATCGGAAACCACAAGGGTCGTGTTGGGTTTGGTCTTGCAAAAGGGTTGGACGTTGCGGCTGCGACCGGTAAGGCAACGACCAAAGCTCGCAAAGCCTTGATCACTGTTCCTCTCTTGAATGAAACGATTCCACACATGGTGAAGGCGAAAGCTGGTGCCGCGGTGGTTTTGCTGAAGCCGGCGCCAAAAGGTGCTGGGATCAAGGCGGGTGGTGCAACGCGTGCCGTGCTCGAAATCGCAGGTGTTCCAAACGTGGTCTCCAAGCTCTTGGGTTCATCTAATAAGGTGAACACAGTGCGCGCCACATTTGCCGCCTTGCGTATGCTTCGTCTGCCTCCAACCAAGGGTGGCGATGCTGCACAGCCAAAGGAAGAAACGCCTAAGGCCTAATCTCTACTGATATGTCATTAAGTCTTCACACAATTGCCCCGAACCAAGGCTCGCATGAGCGTTCGTTCCGCATTGGTCGTGGTCACGGCTCCGGTCGTGGCAAAACGGCTGGTAAGGGAACCAAGGGTCAGCGCGCTCGCTCTGGTGGTAAGGGTGGCCTCATCTTGAAGGGTATGAAGCAAATGCTTCTGTCCTTTCCAAAGGTTCGCGGGTTCCAGAGCTATACCTCCAAGATCGTGGCGATTCCGGTTCAGCGCTTGGATGTCTTTCCTGATGGAACAAAGATCGATGTTAAAGCTCTTCAGGAAGCTGGCTTGTTGCATCGCGATGAACGAACCGCCAAAATCATTGGTGGCACCGAGTTAACGCATAAGGTGAATGTGGTTGGTTTGTCTGTTACAGCTTCAGCGAAAGCATTGATTGAAAAAGCTGGTGGTTCCGTTGCAGCTTAATTCCGTGTCTTTTCCTCGAGTGCGAGGAAACGTCCTCTATGTGGGAGAAACTTCTCCGTGCGTGGCAAGTCAAAGAGGTTCGTCATGGGCTCCTGTTTGTGATCGCCATGATGGTGATCTTCCGACTGGTTGCTCACATTCCCTTGCCGGGCGTAGACATTGTTGCGCTGCAACAGTTCTTTGATTCGAACCAGGTGTTGGGTGTTCTGAACCTGTTTTCTGGTGGGACGATTCGTACGTTCAGTATTGTGGCCTTGGGTGTTGCTCCGTATATTACGGCGTCTATTATCTTGCAATTGCTGGCGGTCATTATTCCTCGTCTGGAAGAAATCCAGAAAGAAGGGGAGAGCGGTCAGCGCAAGATCAATCAATGGACACGTGTTTTGACGATTCCGCTAGCGATTATTCAGGGTGTTGGGTTGTTGTCCTTGCTGCGGCAGTCGCAAGTGCCAATTCTCACGAATAGCAGTCCGTTGCACGTTGTGACGATTCTTGCGGCGGTGACGGCGGGAACGCTGTTTCTCATGTGGATTGGTGAATTGATTGGCGAGAAAAAGGTTGGAAATGGCGTTTCTCTCTTGATTTTTGCGGGTATCTTGGCGGATTTGCCGAGCTCATTGGGTCAATTCATCTCGACCTTTGATTCTTCGCAGTGGACAATCGTGTTGATCTACGCCGCGATTGCTGTGCTTATGGTGGCCGGCGTGGTCTTCGTCACAGAAGGCCAGCGCAATATCCCAGTACAGCATGCACGTAACGTGCGTGGACAGAGCGTATCGATGGGCGGAGCCGCGTCTAGCTTGCCGCTTCGCGTGAACATGGTGGGAGTCATGCCGATTATTTTTGGTATTTCCTTCCTTACGTTCCCGACGATGTTGGCGCAGCTGTTTGCTCAGGCGAGTAACCCAAGTTTGCGCTCAGTTGCGACTTGGATTCTGACAACCATGCAAAATCAGACGATTTACGGGATTTTGTATCTGATTCTCGTGGTTGGGTTCACCTACTTCTATACCGCCGTTGTCTTCCATCCGGAACGGGTGGCGGAGAACCTTCAGAAACAAGGAGCGTTCATTCCGGGTATTCGTCCGGGACGCCCAACGTCTGATTACCTTCAGGGAATCGTTGGTCGCATGACTCTAGCTGGTGCGGTTTTTTTGGGCATAATCGCGATTTTGCCGATCATTGCTCAAGGCATTACCGGAACCAAAACACTTGCGATCGGTGGAACGTCTGTGCTGATCGTGGTGTCTGTCGTGATTGAATCGGTCAAGCAGATTCAATCTCAGTCCACCATGCGTGAATACGACGCCTACTAGAAAAATTGAAAGAGTGAAAAGGGCCCCCTGATCAAGGGCCCTTTTCGTTTTGCCTGCTCTAAGGCTATTCTATCCCCTATGGCGCGCACATACATTCGGGCTGCGCTGTTTGGTCCGCAGGGCGCTGGAAAGACGACGCAAGCTCAGCTCATGTCTGAATGGTTTGGAGTTCCCTGCATTAGTTCAGGCGAACTCTTGCGCGGCGAGGTTCAAGAGGGGACGCCACTTGGGCAATTGGTTACGCGTTACGTGGAGCATGGTGTCTTGGCTCCGGACGAAGTCGTGAACGCAATTTTTCGGAAGCGTTTGGCATCGCTATTGACCGCGGCACGGGGGTTCGTGCTCGACGGCTTACCACGAAATGTGGAGCAGGCAGAAGATTTAGATCAGTATGCCAAAATCAATTTAGCCATACACTTTAAGTTGTCGGATGCTGTCGCGGAGTCACGTCTGTTGGGTCGCATATTTTGTGCGTCGTGTCAGGCTGTCTATCATGAAGAATATGTTCCGTTGGTGAAGTCGGGAGTGTGTAGTGTGTGTGGCGGACGTGTTGAGCGGCGTCAGGAAGACGCGGATGATGGCTCGGTGCGAGATCGTTTATTGGCGTATCATTTTATGACCGAGCCGCTTACGACCTACTATCGGCAGCGAGGGGTATTACTGTCTATTAATGCCGACCAACCAATCCCATTTTTGTTTCAGGAGGTGATTCGAAAACTTTCTAAACTGGGGTTTGTCGCGGCGGCGTAATTCCTGTAAGGTTCTTCCCTTATGTCTCCCGTCAAAACCCCACAAGAAATTGAGAAACTGAAACAAGGTGGAGTCATTCTCTCTACTATTTTGCGCGAGTTGCGGGGTTTGTGTGTGGCGGGAGCGAATACAGCTGAATTGGATGCGCTTGCGCAACAGCGGATGAAAGAACAAGGAGGGCGTCCCTCATTTATGGGATACAGAGCTGGTCAGGACGTCGATCCGTTTCCGGGGGCGGTGTGTGTTTCGATCAATGACGAGGTTGTACATGGGTTACCGATTCCAGGGCGAGACATACGCTCGGGTGATATCGTTGGCTTGGATATTCGGATGTGGCGTGATGGGCTCGCTACGGATATGGCGACGACGGTCATTGTGGGTGAGGTGTCGCCTGAGGTGCGGGCGCTCGTACGTGAAACACGAGCCGCACTCGAGGTGGCGTTGTCTGTGGTCAAAGCGGGGAAGTGGATCCATGATATTGGAAATGCAATCGATGATTATCTGACCCCGAAAGGATATGGAATTGTGCGTGATTTAGTGGGACATGGAGTAGGGCATGCGGTGCATGAAGAGCCGCCCATTCCACACTTCCGTGATAGATATGCCCCACGTGTAAAAATGCAGGAGGGGATGGTATTAGCGATTGAGCCGATGGTAACGATGGGAACCTGGAAAGTGCGCACGAAGCGCGATGGTTGGACGATTATAACGGCGGACGGTAAACCAGCTGCGCATTTTGAACTAACAGTTGTAGTGACAAAAGCGGGCTACGATCTCGTGACGCCGTGGCCAGACGCGTAGTATTACAGTATGCCGGAACTTCCGGAGGTTGAGACCATTCGTCGGCAGTTGCACGCACGTCTTGAGGGGGTATGTATTGTTGATGTGGAGCTCTTACATACCGGCCGTGAGCGGCCAAAGGGGTCAGCCTTTGTCGAGGCTTTGAAAGGTGCCACGATTCGCTCTATTGATCGTCGAGCGAAGTTGTTGATTTGGCGATTGGCGGATAAGCGTGCGGTGATCGCACATTTAAAGATGACGGGAAGATTTTTATTCGTCTCTTCTACCTACGAGGCACAAAAGCACGATGCGATTCGTATTGTCTGTCAGAAAGGGCGACAGAGGATCAACGTGATTTGGAACGACGTAAGAAAGTTCGGATTCATGGAGGTTTTATCGTCCCACGATTTGGATAGAAAACTCGCGGAATATGGACCTGAGCCGCTGGAAACACCCGCGAAAACGCTCGCGGATCGGCTGTGTGCACCCACAACGCGTTTACTGAAGGCTGCCCTCCTCGATCAGGCCTGCATTGCTGGTGTGGGGAATATCTACGCGGATGAGGCGTGTTTTCGGGCGGGCGTGCATCCGAAGCGTCGATTAGGGGCGCTTGTTGATAGGGAGCGTCTCGCTCTTGCGCGGGCGACCCAAGACGTCCTTCAGGAGTCAATTGATCAGCAGGGAACGAGCGCGCACACCTATGTGGATACAGAAGGCTTGCGTGGAGGATTTGTGACGCTCTTGCGAGTGTATGGGCGCCAGGGGCAGCCTTGCTTGGACTGTCAGCAGCCTATTCAGAAAACGCGTTTAGCGCAGCGAGGGACGCATGTCTGTCCGAACTGTCAGCATTAGGGCATGTTGAGTGCTCTGCGCCGATGCTATACTGAAATAACTATGGCTTTCCGCCCAGCATGGTTGTTTGTACTGATTGGGCTCCTTGTGTTTGGTCTTGGTCAGCCTGCTTGTGCGGCTTTATACGATGTGTCGGTTGGTGCCGGCGATGTTTCCTTTTCTCCACCAGAGCTAATTTTGGATACGCCAAGTCGCATTTATGCGACGGTAAGTAATAATGGCGAGCGTGACGTTGAAGGGGTCGTGCGTTTTTATGATAACGATGTATTGATCGGGACGAAGTTTTTTTCTGTGCGGGCGAACATGCGTCCTGAGGATACGTGGGTGCGTTGGACGCCTCAGGGCTATGGTGCGCATACCATTCGCGTGGTGGTTGAAAATGACGATGCATTTCCCGATGCTTCTCCAGGAAACAATGGCGTCAGTGCAGCGATTTTTGTTGATCGTGATGCAGATCGGGATGGAGTACCTGACCAGCAGGATGATGATCGGGATAACGATACGGTTCTGAATGCGGAAGAGACGCGTCGCGGCACGGATCCGCTACGGCGCGATACGGATGGAGATGGGGTGGATGATCCGAAAGATGCGTTCCCTTTGGATGCACGTCGCTCAGTCGTTCCACCGCCTACTCCAGCCCCAACTCCCAAACCAGCATCGAAACCTACTGTTCAGTCGACTGTGACGGCGCGTCGTGCGGTGACCGCCACGCCTTCTGTGTCTACAGCCGAAGCGGTCTCTACGAATGCAGCGCGAGCGGATAGTGATTCACTGGTCGTGACGAGCTCTGGGATAGGGATAGAAACCGTTACAGGAACGGAGGTGACGGTGGAGGCTTCTGCGGTGACGAACTCCTCTTCAGGTACCCTCAGTCCAGCTGAGGATGCATCGCGTATTGAGTCTGACGTCGCAGTGCATCAATCTTCCTCGGGTACGAGGAACGTTTTGGGTAATTGGTTGGTTCTTGCTGCTATTTTATCGGCTCTCGCTGCTGGAACCTTTATCTGGCTCGGTAGACGTCGTTAGACTATGGGGAGCGTGTGTTATCGAGCGCTTGCGGTTGTATCCGTACTCGTATTCATGGGAACGGGTTGTATGGTCCCTTCAATGGGCTTGCCTCCTGCGTCTTCGACGACCTCATCAGCTTCTTCTTCGGTAACTACCTGGAGTTCACGAACGGTTGGTATAGATAGGTTGCAGGTGGCTTTTTCTAGCTCCACGGCGAGTACCATCGTGGTGTATCGGTTTGCATTAGATGCCTATACATTTGGTTTTGAGCATGCAACCGCAGCGGCTGCGGTTTCTGAGTGGTTGGCGCGTGATTCTTCGGCGGTGTTTATTGCGAATGGACTGTATTTTCACGAGGATTACCTGCCAAGTGGTTGGTTTAAAACGGATGGAAAGATTGTTGGGAAGCGATCGTTTGATCGAGATAAGTCAGCGCTGCTCGAGCTGGCGCCAAACGTGGGAATATATCTTATGCCAGCCGAGATATCGAAGCATATGTCTTCTTCGCGAGAGGCGGCACAGAGTTTTCCGGTCTTGCTGTCGGATGGTCGCGCCGCTGTGAAGGAGGAGTCGGGCAAGGTTGCGCGTCGTACGTTTGTAGGTACGGACAAGCATCACAAGTTTTTGTATGTAGGTGTTGTTCCCTATGCAGGTATTTCTTTGTTTGAACTTAGTCGGGCGCTCACGAAGCTGCCCGTTCAATGGGATGTGGTATTAAATCTAGATGGCGGTCCTTCCTCGGGAATGGCGTTTCGAGATGTGAGCCAGCCAGAATTGATCGATAGTTACGTGACGGTGCCAAATGTCTTGGTGGTACGTAGGAAGTAGTCTTATTTGTAGAAGGGGGTTCGATCATTTATCATGTATATAGTTCTATGGATGATGCTCTTCCCGTAGCTTCTGCTTCGATCACCCCCGATCATCTTCGTACGTTGACCAACCAGGTATCTGAAGGGGTGCTAACGCCTCTCAAGGCTTCGGAGGAGGTCGCTCGAGCTGGGGTCTTACTCACGAGCGACGCGGAGCATTTTTTTA
>CAZENZ010000063.1:0-7223 GCA_964513705.1 uncultured Gammaproteobacteria bacterium | reverse complement strand
TGTGGGGTATACCGGATTTCGAGTCCGGCTCATTCGACCACTCTGACACCTCTCCGTATCTTTGTGCCCTGCATCCTAATTGATTGCCGACGAGTCAGCAAGCAATGAGGACGGCCACGGGGCGCTGGGGAGGAGCAGCGACGTAGCCATCGGAGTCAGAGAAGAGTTACCTCCCAGGTTGTTGGTGAGAGCTCGCGCTCGATCACCAGGTGCGCTTGGGGCGCCAGCCCGGATGCTGCTTGCGCATCTGGGCCCGCTTCTTCTTGGCGCCGAAGATGTGTTTGAGCGTTGTCTCGTCGAGCTCACCGGCGAGGATCGTGGGGTACTTCTTGCCCTTCACGCGGAAGGGCTTAAGCACCTTGATCTTCTTGTCGCCAAGGTAGTGCGGGAAGAGCGTGGCCGTGATGCGCCACACGTCCTCGCCGTTCGTGTTCGCTTCGTCGATGAGCACCTGTGCCTCGGGTGGAACCACCACCTGGTGCATCCCGGCCTTGATGCGACCACCCGTAACGTACTCGAGCTGCATGCCGGCCTGAAACAAGCGGCAGCCCTCGGGCACAACCACGCGGACCTTCCGACCGTCCTTGGTCCAGACGATCAGGCCCCCGCAGGGTGCAATCCTGCCAGACTTCGAGAAGTACGCCATCGACTTCTCGTGCCCGGTGAGGAGTCCCATGTCAGGGTGGAGACGGACCACCACCTTGCCGACGTAGAACTTGCTCAGCCTCGTGCCCGTGGGCGCGACGTAGTGCGCGCCGCCCTTGGTCGAGAAAGCCTTGGCGGGGAGGTTGTAGTGGGTGGCGAGCGCACCGAGCAGCATGTCAGTGTCGCTCAACATGTTCTTGCCCCACTTGTTCATGGTCCGGCACCACTCTTCGTGGCCGACCATGATCCGAGTAGGGGGTGTGAGCCCCGGGAAGCGCGTGTGGGGTGGCCGCCAGCCGATCCCGAACATGACACGCTCCTTGTCATCGTCCGTCTGGTTCTCCCAGTAGGGCATCTGATCGGCATCGAGACCGATCACAAAGCCCCGCTGATCGACCGGCGTCTCCGTGTAGGGCGGCGTCCAACCACCCTGGAAGTTCTGCGTGACGGTCTGGCGCTTGACCTCCACCGGCGAGGCGAAGAACCTAGCCGTTCCGATCTGCATCGCCTCGCGCAGCGCGGGGTCGGAGTGCTCCGACCGGAGGATGATGAGACCGGTCCGTTCCAGCGAGTCGGCGACGGCCGCGCAGAACTCCGCACCACTCCTCGCCTCACGCGGGTCGATGATCGGGATCAGCCCCTCCGTCGTCGGAAGCGCCTGGTAGTCGGCGATGAACTCGTCACGAGTCATGCGCCGCACGAACCGATTCTTCGGAGACTTTTTTCTGCTTGCACGAGCCATGGTGAATCACCATTCCTTTCGGTTTGTCGAATGCTCTGGCCACCGCACCACGCGGGGCCAAACAGCGCCTCCAGTTAATCAATTTGGAATATATTATGCAAGTTTCTGCGTTGTAACAGCACCTTCATTTTTGGCGGCAATGATGAGCCAAGTAAACATCCAAAACAGGAGAGCAAGATCGTTTTTAAAATACGGAACATCGACCAAGCCATGGATAAAAATGGTGATGAGTGGAGCAACTAAAACCAACATAGGGAGATAGCGGTTGGTTTGTGAGAACACAATTCCTTGTGCAGAAACCATCGCTTTCAACGTCGCACGCGTTGTTCGCAAAGCATCCTTCACCCACGTCACCATAATGCCAACGAACGCTAACACCCCAAGCAACCCTGTCTCACTCCAAAACGTAAACAAATTATTATGCGGATATTGAAAGATCTCGATGAAGCGTGCTTTGTGATACGCATCAAAGACCTTTGGATAGCCGCCGAAACCAGCGCCAAAGAACCAATGCTTTTTGAGCATCGCCCACGTCTCACGCCACATGATCAAACGCACTTTCCCTGACCAGCCTTGAAACGTGGCTTCCTTCACGAGTGCTTCGCGCACACCAGGAAGCGCAATGAGTCCTACCCCACCGGCTACCGCGCCCACCAACACCAACCATCTCCCCCAACGTAATCCGAGCAACGACAACATCACGACAAATCCAAAGGCCAACATGCCCCCATCGCTCTTCGCGAGAGCGAGTCCAAGCGTCACAAACACTAACGTCACGATCGACAACACGCGTTCTCTCCAAGCAACACATTCTTTAAACATCAGCGCGAGTCGTGTAGCTGCCAACGCCCCGATTGGTGCAATGAACAACGCTACGGCATTCGGAAAGCCAAAAGGCCCAACCGCTCTTCGCCCGGCATTGATCGCCACATTCCAAGGCTTTGGAATTCCCCAATTCCCAAAAAACCCAATGATCGCCCAAACACAGACCACGATCGCGGCAAACATCATCCCCTGCTCCATGCGTCGCCGATCACCCGGTTGATCAAGAAGCGTACACAATGCCACGAGCACCGAAAGTGGCTCCAAAACATACGCACGCCATAGCCCAAGTCCCGTCCAAAGTGACGGCGACCCCACGACAGCGATCAGCGTCGCAAGAATCCACGCCACGATCGGCCAACGCCAGACGTGTAACACCTGATGCGCCCGCACCAGCCCAGAACGACCGGCAATCAGGAGCGCGCCCACCACAAACACCAAGAGCAGCACTTCGAATAACGTTGATGGCAATCCAGCAACACGAAATCGCACCAGGTAGGTCAAAGACAGCAGCGGCAAGGCAAAGGCAAACGAACGCCAGATCGTTCGCCACGAAAAAGAAGTACCGAATCTCATAACTGATCTCAGGCTAGCACGTCTCCTCGTGTATTCGCCAAATTCGAGGCTAGGCCTTAGGATGCATCTATTCGTATGTCATTCTCTCGAGACCCACGCGGAAACCGTCGATCGTTTGGTCATGGACACCGACCAAATCCAGCCTATCCTGCCCAAGCTCGTGGGTCCGCTCGTGCGCAAGGTCCGGTGCATCCTCAAGGGCCCGTCACGCCGGTTGTACCTCCACGTCGCAAGCCTTTACCTGAAGGTCTTATCGAAAAACTTTGCTACGAGAACGACGTACTCAAACCAAAGCCTGATTGCCGTGCCGCCCTCATCGACTACTGTATCCTCGAAGATGATTTCGACATCGATGAAGCCGAAGACGCTGTCGACAAAGCATTACGCGAACGGAATCTCTGGAATGAGCCTAGCTTAGAAGACATCCTGTACGGTGGTGAATCGAACGCAGATGTAAGCAACATTCCTTCCCCTGATGCACAAATTTCTGAAGCTGGAGACATTGGCACCTGAGTTGCACCCCACGCATCCCCGGCATGTTTGATCAACTAACGATTGTATCTCGAGATAGGTGGCGTACCGCGTCATCAAGGCTTTCTTATAAAAGCGTTGCGCTATGCGAAACAACCGAAACTGCGACGCCCCATGCAAAAGGTGTTGCGCGATGAAAAACCGCACCCATCTTTGCAAACCCTTCTCGAATGGTTTCAAGAAGATGAAGAAGGGCAGGTAAAAAACCATGAAAAAAGCGTTGCGAAAAAAGATATCCACTCTTCGACGTTGACGGAGCGTCGTGCACTCCGCACAATCGGTACATTCATTGCCGTTTCCATGCTTGACGACAATGAAAAGGCTGCATCCCTCGACTTCGGTTGAGGGATGTTGCGTTTTCATACAGCTTTCACGCAAAGCGTTTCCATGTGAAACGCAAATGTCGGTGACCGCGCAGTCTGCTCCGAGCCGCCCGTGAGGGCGGCCACGAAGAGTGGCGATCACCGACATGCTTCGCGCGCGGAAGTGCGCGCGCGGAGTGCGTCCCCTCGACAACTCGCCTTGCGGCGGCGTGAGAGAGGGGCAGATTTTGTGCTGTACCGCTACGGCTGATCAGGGTCGTAGCAGTAGCCAAGCTCCTGCTCGTGTTCCATCGGGTTCGGTCCCGGAGGGACCTGGAGCCCGTGGAACACGTAGCAGCGTGTCGTACACGGCGGGTGTCCCGCTGCGTTCCTGGCGCAGCTAGCCACACCAGCCCGGCGCTGATTCCGCACCTGGACCTCGGGGTCCACGGCCGGAGCGGGAACGCTGGGCTGGCTCCCCATCAGGCTTTCGGCCCGACGCCGGATGTCACGCTGCACGTTCGCGACCATGTGGGGTCGCTCCGCCGCGTCGACGGGCGACTTGGCGGTCACGGTCGCGATCTTGAGGGTGAGGAAGACCAGGATGGCGACGCCGCCCACCTGGACGACCTTCTTCACCCACGCGTTGTCGATCTTCTTCAGCCACTCCGAGAGCTTCGGCGCCAGGAGACCGAAGATCAGCCCACCGAACACCGCGAGCTTGAAGATCGTGAAGAGCAGCTCCCAGCCGTCCATGCGGTAGAACAGCGTGGCGTACCACGTGATCCCCCGCCAGGTGGTTGAGAGCGGCGATGCGAGAAAGGCGATGAAGCTCTCGACGAGCCCCACCACCCAGTGGTAGAGCGCGATGGCCCAGGCGATCGGACCGTGGTCGAGCCAGGCCGACGCGGGGCCGCGCACGACCACGCCGTCCTGTCGCTCGACGTATCTCCCCATCAGCGCGTAGTGCACGGACGGGATGAGCGACGTGAGCGCGAGGAGCCGGAGCCAGCGCGCGACCTTCTTCTGCCGGAGGGTCGGGTCACGCACCCCCCAGTAGATGAGCAGCTCGACCGCCGTGATCGCCCAGGACCAGGTGAACGAGTTGATGCTCACCACGTGGTTGACGTTCTGCCAAAACACGACGAACTGGCCGAAGGCCGCCACGAGCATCGACACGCAGCTCTGCCAGAGCCGGTAGAGCAGCACATCGATCGCGAGTCGGTCGGGATCGCTCCCGTCGGCGAGGGCCTTGAGCCGGCGCTTGCGCTCCAGCGAATCAGCCGTCTCACCCCCGGGCGTGAGGACCGCCTCCACCCCGATCTTCGCCTTGATGAAGAGCGTTTCGACCTCGGCGAGGAGGGCGCCAGCAGCGGACGCCGCGTACATGAACGCGATGATCCCGAAGACGACGACGAAGAAGTCCACGCCGGCCGCCCACATGAGGTCCATGTACTCGGGCCTCGTCGCTCCGCGCGCGGCGAAGTACTCCGCGGCCGCCTTGAGGGCGAAGCCGTAGCGGATGAAGGTCCCGAGCAGGAGGCACGACACGAGGATGATGGGTCGATTGCTCGGCCCAGCCTGCTCGAGAAAGTCGTTGTACTCCTGCCTCGTGCGGGTCTCCTCGGCGACGGCCGTGCTCACGCGAGTGGCAGTCGCCGCCGTCGGGCTCATGCGGTCCTCACGCTCTGCCTCGACCCGCTCGTGTTGCGCGAGCTCGTAGGGCTCGCGGTGAGCGCGCAGGTCGGCCATGGTGGCCGACCTGACCTGAAGCGACGGCACGAACGGCACCCAGGTCACGAGGTAGGTCGCGACGCAGATACCGAGACACCACCAGGTGACCTCGGTCAGCTCGGCGGTGCGCAGGTTCTCGGGCACCACCTTGAAGTAGAGCCCGAGGATGAAGAGACCGCAGACGACGGCCCCGACACGCAGCCGATGCGCCCACAAGTGGGTGCGCTCGAACGCGTAGTCGTCGTACCACTCCCAGGTGGTCTTCCAGATGGCTACGGCCGTCCCCCGGATCTGCCGATGCTTGGCGTAGATCGCGAGCCAGGCCGCGCCAGCGGTGATGTCGTCGAGCGGGTCCTTGCGGCCCGCCACGGCGGCTGCGGCGGATGCGACCGCCCCAGCGGCCCCTGCTGCGGGTGTTGCTGTTGTTGTCATCGTGTCGATGCCCTCCTTTCAGGGGGTCTTTTTTTCTGTTGGAATTGTTGAGGTTGATGGTGTAGATCAGTCGACCAGCCAGGCGATGGCGACGATGATGAGGACGATCACGACCACGATGCTGACGAGCAGCGCGATGATCCTGCCGATCGTCGGCGGCCAGAGCATGCTGGCGAACCAGGTACCTACAGCCGACCGCGCATTCACCAGCCAGGCGGGTGGGTTGCGCGGCGGTCGTGGCGGCCGAGGTGAAGGAGGTCCTGCCGGCGCTCGTGAAGCGCTGATCGGATTCTTCCGGCGCCACTCCTCGCGCCGAAGCGCGTGGGCAGTAGCTCGCCCGATGGAAGCGCTGGGAGCGGTGCCCGTGTGGGGTTGATCCGCCTCCCACATCGGGTTGGCGACCCTCCCGAAGGGGCCGAGATCGAACTCCTTCGGACCGACCGCCCCTTCGGGGCGACCGTCCTTCGCGGGGTCTGCCTGCTTGGGCCCGGTGCCGTCGGCCTTGCGGGCCTCGAGCGCGAGTCGCCGCGCGTCGAGCGCGAGGCGCTTGAGCGCGAACTCGCGCTGACAGACCTTGGCCGCACCCCCTTCGGGGTCGTCCATGATCTGCACACCTGTCGGCTCCTGCGTCGCACGCACGATCTCGTCGGGCCCGACACCTTCGAGACGACGCATGTTCGCCTCGAGGATGAAGGGACCGAGCTTGGGGTTGCGTCGAACGAAGTCGTCGACCGCGTCCTGGACCGCTCGCGCGGCCGGAGCATCGGTCTTGGCGAGCTCCGTCAGGTGCTCGTGTAGCGTCTGGTTCGTCTTCGGTCCCATACCGTTCAGGCCTCCCGGGCTCGCGCCCTTCTCATCCCTCTTCTTGTTGTCGCCACCGGTCGAGGCTCCCGAGACCTTGCCGGTCATCTTCGACCAGTTGGCTTCGATGAGGCCTTCGGCAACACCGAGGGACGGCTGCATCGCTGCACGCCGCGCCGTCTCGTCGGTGATCTTGCTCCACTGTGTGAGCTGCTGGAGCGTCTCACGACGCAGGCCGTCGAGGGTGCCCTTGAGGGAACCCTTCCCGACCGATCCGATCGTGGCACCGAAGGTGTTGATGAGCTTGAACAGCCCACTCGGAATCCCGCGATTGCGCGCGAGACCACCGATCCCGGCGAACATCGCGCGCGCTGCGAACCGGGACCAGGTCACCGGATTCGCTCCGAGCGCCGCGAACGGCCCGAACGCACAGACCTTGGCGGCCAGCGCGTAGGCGAAGGCGGCGAGGAATACGGCAAGCGAGATGCCTCGCGGCACCTTGTCCTCAGTCAGTCCCTCAAAGGCTTCTTCGATGGTCTCGGTCACGAACTCCTCGCCCTTGGTTCACGGGCCGAGGTCATCATATGTTTCCGACATGCTTTTTTTTGCGCCCTTTTAGCGGACCTAGTTGTGGGATT
>CAZENZ010000062.1:0-7719 GCA_964513705.1 uncultured Gammaproteobacteria bacterium | reverse complement strand
ACTCTGGCGATGTAATGAGGGCGCCGCGATGCTGCGTACGGTTCTGTTCTTCAATGGTCGTCCACAGCGGTTCGAGATACGGTTCTTGACCAGGCAAACCGACTAAACGTGGTGTGTGAAATTCTACAAAGTTTTGATCGTCAAAATAACGACGAACAAGTTTCGTGATCTCGGAACGCGCGATGAGCAGAGACGAATTCATACGAGTGCACTATACTGGTTGCGTACCTATGCGCAAATCGAAACGCTCCTTCTCACAAGATCGCCGCTTTTGGCTCTTGTCCGCCATTTTATTCGCGAGTCTCGTTGTGTTAGTTGCCTTGTCCGTTTTTCAAGACAAGCAGCTTCGTATGCGGCATCCTTCTATCCCCTCTCCTTATTCCATCTCAGATCTATAAGTAAAGCCCCTCCATAATGGAGGGGCTTTACTTATCTACAGCAAATCCTAGCGAACCAAGTATGGGAGCAAGGCCATGAAGCGTGAGCGCTTGATGGCAAGCGCGAGTTTGCGCTGGTGCCAACCACACACACCGGAGCGCTTGCGAGGCACGATCTTTCCGAAGGAGGAAAGGTAGCGGCGCAAGGTGTTGGTGTCCTTGTAGTTGATGTCTGAGGTATTGATCTGGCAGAAGTGACAAGTACGAGCTTTCTGCAACTTGGAATTCTTGGCGTTGTTCATAGAGATGTGCACGACGGGACGTTACAGCAGATACGCGTGCGGGATGAATGAGTAATGAATCGAACAGGTCAACCTAAAATGGGATGTCTTCAATGCGGATTTCTTGATCGGACACCGCGCGATCAATCGGATCGTTCACGGCGGACTGGGTCAACGCTGGCCCAGAGGCCATACTTGAACCAGATCCCATCGAAGGCGAGGAAGAACCAGACATACGAGGCGCCGCACCATCTGCGCTTCCTCCACGATCAAGCATGATCATGTTTTCAGCGACGATTTCGGTACGCGTACGCTTCTGACCATCCTGTGCTTCCCATTCCCGACTCTGAATGCGTCCTTCCAAAAAGACTTTCTTTCCCTTCGTCAGATACTGACGGCAGATGTCCGCAAGCTTGCCCCAGGCCACGATGTTATGAAACTCCGTGCGTACCTGTTTCGAACCTTGGGTATCCGTCCACTGTGCGTTGGTAGCGATCCCAAAGGAAGCGACGGTCTGCCCGGTAGGCGTGGTGCGCACTTCCGGATCACGCGTGACGTTCCCAATGAGTTGAGCGCGGTTAAGGTCCATAGGAAGGAAGACAAACAGCGTTAGGATTAAGCGGTTTTCTTATCGTCTTCAAGAGCGGCGTCGACCTTCTTCTCGAGATCTTCGGAAGCGGTCTTTTCGTCCTTATCACCATCCTTGGATTCACCTTCTTTGGCGGCCTCATCCTTACCATCGGCCTTTTCGCCATCTTTGGCTTCGGCCTTCTCACGACGGCGAGCACGCTCTTCTTCGACGTTCACTTCAGTGAACTGTACGAGATCGAACTTCTGCTCTTCAACCGACTTCTCAGAAGCTGTGATGAGGTGGCGCAAGATGTCGTTTGAAATGCGCAAGTTCTCTTCGATCTTGGCGACAGCGGACTGCTCAGCCGTGAAAACGACAGCGACGTAGTAGCCGTAGCGCTGCTTTTTGATTTGATAGGCCAAGTGGAGCTTGCCGAGACGCTTGGTGAGCTCGACATTGGCTCCGTACTTGGTGATAAGGGCTGAGATCTTGGTCTCAACGCCCCCAACTTCCGTTTCAACAACAGTCGCTGGAATGATGTAAAGCAACTCGTAGCGAGCAGCCATACTTGAGGTGTGACACGTCCCTTATTCAGGGCATTGGAATCATTAAGACGCCAATTTGGCCGGTCACGATTAGAATGTTAAGTGTCCGAAGCCTATCCAATTGGATATTCTTTGTCAATCTTTTGGCTTATTTTAGAGCTTATTACGCGGATGCGCTCTGATACGCCTCCAGTGGAACAGATCCAAGCGTAGGACCAAATGGGTAGGCGGCCTTGCGTTCTGCCAGAACCCGTGGATGAAGCGCGTCTGCTTGCGCTACAAATTGTGATTTGACGCTGGCGTCAGCCGTCGCGGCCCAATCTTGCAATCTACGCCACCAAGCATGATCCATCTGAAATTGTTCCGCTCGATCAACAAAATGGCCCACTGCATCGTCCACCTTCAGGAGATAGAGTGGCGCCAAAAGACTTAATCGTGATCTGAGCGTCTCCTTTAATAGAGAGGCGCTCTCCGAAGCACCATCAGCCATCGCTAAACGCGCTTTTTGCGCGATTAAAACAATGTCACGCAATTCCCTCACACGGACCTCATCCAAACGACACTCTATTTGTTGATATAGATATCTACACACAACCAGGCTGTCTCGCTCTTCATGCGTAGCACTATGACCCTCCTCTGGTACTTGAATTCCGTGTAACACACTCACAACCTCACGATGCACTTGGGCCGCCTCTTGAGAGGTGAGCGTGTCTTTTCTCAGGGTCCCTTCAAACAATTGGCCCAGTTTTTGTTGAAGCTTTTGCAATTCTGGACTTGAAGACCGCTCCTCTCGTTTGACCGAAGCTCGCCGACCGTGCTCGACGAGTCCGAGACGTTTCACGGCCGCTATATAGGAGGCGTATTCCGACTGAATATGGCGGCCCTGCTCTTCATACCGACGAACAAGTGCCACGAAATTCATCTTTCCCGCAGACTGAGCTTCTTTCAATAACGCGGGTCGCTGAAGATAGACACTTCGCTGCGCATGCTCGATTCCCGCCACTGCAAGGCGAGCGTCGATCTCCGCCCGCATCCTTGCCCGCTCGGTCAGGTAACGATCATGTCGATCAACCAATATTCGATCGTATCTCTCCTGATACTTGCTCACCAACCCTCCGTCTTCGCTCGTGGTACGAGCAATTTTGTCATGGATCTGTGCAACACGCTCAACTTCGGTAAGCGAAGATCCTTTAACCATCCCCTCTTGATACACACCCTCTGCCCGTCTCGCGGGCCGATGTAGTCCTTCAACTCCAGATTTACGCTCACGAATGGACTGGTCCACTTCAGCAGAAAGAGCACGCGATGTCGCCATACAAGAATAGACCAAGTATAGCGCATCTGAGCAAAGGTCGGCTATGATCCCCTCATGTCTACGTTTCTCGTCTTTGGCAGTCAGCCAGCCATTTCGCTTGCCGAGGCACAAGCGGTTTTTCCAGATGTCGGGTTACGCAACCTGGGCAGCGCTGGGATCAGTTCGGGTGAACTGTCCGCCAGCGCGTGCGTCGAACGCTTGGGCGGAACCGTCAAAGCAGGCCGCGTATTACTTGAGATTCCTGTCGCCGGAAAAGAAACGGGTGTGCAGGTGGCAGAAGCGGTCGCCGAACTCATTCGTACCCATCCACGTGCGCGAAAAGTCGTGTTTTCTTTGACGGTGTTCGGAAAACATCCAGGTATTGATCAGAAAAAACTCCCCCTTGAAGTGAAGCGTCTCCTCCAAGAAGACGGCGGGCCCGCTCGTTGGTTTGCTGATCCATCGGGACAGGTCACCCCCGCTGCCGTGAAAAAGGCCGGCCTCATCGAAGACGGGTTCGACGTGTGTGTCTTTGTAGACGGTTCGAAACTGGTGATCGGATTCACAGAAGCCGTACAGGACCCTGACGCATGGACACTGCGCGACATGGGACGTCCATGGCGTGACGCAGAGAATGGCATGCTGCCACCGAAGCTTGCACGCGTACTTGTAAACCTGGCTGGAGCTACCACAGATCGCACGCTCCTCGATCCATTCTGTGGCAGCGGCACGATTCCGATGGAAGCAGCGCTTCTCGGTTACACCTCGATCACCGGTTCCGACCTCGACCCAAAACAAGTGAAAGACACCGAAGGCAACATGCGCTGGTTAGCAGATCGTGGATTGATTACGTATGAAGCACTTGGCCACATGCGCTATGTCGTGTCTGCCGCGGCGTACGTGAATACACGAGTCAGCACTCCAATCGACGTGATCGTCACGGAGGGCTATCTCGGCACCCCTTTGAAAGGACGAGAATCCTTGGAAATGTTGAAAAAAGAAGCGGCCAACATTGAACGGATTTGGACGGAAGCACTTCCAACCTTCGCGAAACTTCAGCCATCGGGTGGTGTTCTCGTGGGAATTTGGCCGATTCTCACCTCGTCGCAAGGGAAAGCCGTGGTCGATGCAACAAAGGCCGCTGAACAAGCTGGCTATACACTGGTAAGCTCACCCGACCTGATCTACGCTCGACCAGACCAATTCGTCCAACGGAGAATCGTTGTTTTACACAAGAAGTAATGGCTGATTGGACAGGGCTGGGCTACAATTGAGCTATATGGAACAAACACCTCATCTCGAGCGATCAACGCTCACAGAATTCCCACCAGCTCCACAGACTCAAGAGGGAAATATGGACACGCTCAGCGCCGCTCTCATGCGCCTTGAGGAAGCAATTCGAGCCAAGAAGTTGAAGCCGGAAGCGCTGGCAGAACTTCATGCTCTCGCAAAGCGCTTACTCACTTCTAGTTAACACGCCTATGAAACCAGATGTATGGGCGGAGGGGGCGACACCCCAAACGTGGGAGATGAGTGAGACTGATAAGCAGTTACGTGACGGTATTTTAAAGATACTCAATGCCCAGATGACGGGGGGCGCACCCGGCTCCAAGAGTCCGGATGCGACAAGTTCAAAAGAAGCTTTAGCCACCGCACTCACCAGCGGTCTGCACAATCTCCTCAAAGAACTCAAAGAACGTGAAAGACTAGCAGAGAAAGCACGTGCAGCGCGCCAAGCAGAGCTAGAAAAACATAAACGGACGCACGAGGATCTCATTCTTTCAGAAGCGGATCGACAGCGCGCGGCACTTGAGGCGTACAGACAAGGTCTCTCCGAAGCAGAACGGGCCAGGTTTGACGAGGACATGAACGCAGCACGACAAATGGTGGATCGTTTCGAGCTGCGTAAAAGAGGCTTAGTGAGCGATGATGACCTGACAAAGCAGGAACTTCAAGCTGCCGACCGAGTGGTCTTAGAAAACATGCGTCTCGCCCTCGTTAAACCAGAAGTAACAACACCGCCTTCCACCAAACATCGGTCGGGCGGTGGAGGCTTGCGCCAAGCATCCCCCTAAGATCCTTCACCTAGTAACAAAAGAACGCTCGGCCGAGCGTTCTTTTGTTACGCATTCGAATCTTCTTATGGATAGATCTGCTTCCCCTCGTCGTCGTACACAAAGATCGCTTGGACCGGGCAGGACTGAGCGGCTAGGAGAATCGTCTCAGGATCTGCTCCCGTCTGGCTCACAATATACGCCTTATTTTCTTCGTCGAGCTGAAATACCCCTGGAGCAACCGTTACGCACGGCGCAGCACCGATACAAATATCGCGATCGACTTCGACTTTTGAAATTTTCAATGTTTTCTTTTCCGGCGTTGAGCCACCACTCGCTGGAAGTGAAGATGGTATTGACGCAGCTGGCAATGCAGAACCCGGCAACGGCTGAACGTGAGGAGTATCCATAAACATTTCGTGACTAGGCAGTCGTAAACGTCACCGTCTGAATTGTCGGTGCATTGTCGCGGATGATCTGCTCAATCCCCTCTTTGTACGACTCAACGCAGGCACAATCGCCACAAAAGCCGCGCAATTCAATGGCACACTCTGTTTCGTTGGCCGAAAGCACACACACCGATCGACCGGCTGAGGCCAACATCGGCGTAATATCTCGCAAGGAATCTTGAATGGTGGTTGTGATGTCCATAGGATTATTTCGCCCCGTAGTACTTTTCCATGTAGAAACGAAGAAGCTGTTCTGCCTCTGGGATACAGGCGGGGTCACCCGTCCCAATCTTCGTTTTCGCCTGCAGCTTATCAAACGTATCCGCCCCCTCCAAGACCGCCTCTTCGATATCTTTGTCGGTGATCTTGAGGACTTTGTCGATAATGCGACCTTCTTCCACCTGAATGCGGCCGTGTTGGCCGGTCTTACGGAAGTAGTCGTTAATAGCACTGCGGAGCGCCTTGTCACCCAGCACTGAACAGTGAACTTTACGCGCCGGGAGACCACCCAAGCGCTGCATGATGTCCTGCGGACGGAGAGCAAGCGCTTCTTCAATCGTTACCCCTCCGTTTTCCGTCACCATGACCGACAACATCGAGGTCGAAGCGATAGCGGATCCACAACCAAAGGTCTTCCACTTAAGATCGGTGATGCGTTCAACGCCTTGCGCATCTTTTTCGATACGCAACCAGATCTTCATCGAGTCGCCACAGGCGGGTGAACCAACCAAGCCTAGATAGGCATCCTGGTAGGCTGTTTCGTCTTCAAGAAAATTGCGTGGGTGGAAAAAGTGACTCTTCACCTCGTCGGTGTAGAACCAGCCTTTATCTTTAGTGGTCGCGACGACATCACCCTTGCGAGCGTCGTCACTCGCGGCGGTCACAGGCGTTGCGCCGGAAATGTTTTGCGTATCCATAGGAAGAACGTTGAAGGGAAAGGTTAGTTGGTAAAGTACTTCATATCCAAATTCACCGGACTCATCTTGCGCAAACGCTCGACGACACCTGGCATGACTTCGATAACGCGATCGACATCCGCTTCGGTCGTTGCATGACCAAGCGTGAAACGAATCGAGCCATGCGCTGCTTCATACGAAAGTCCGGTCGCAAGAATGACGTGTGATGGATCAAGCGACGTTGAAGCGCAGGCAGAACCCGTCGACGCCATGATCCCTTCAGCATCCAAGTAGAGCACCGCTGCCTCGCCTTCGATATCCAAGAATGACACGTTGATGCTATTTGGAAGGCGCTCTGTAGGATGACCATTCAAACGCGCCTTTGGAATATTAAGGAGACCTTTAACCAACCGATCACGTAAGGCCGTGAGGCGCACGGATTCCGTTTCGCGTTCGGCCTGAGCCAGCGACAGTGCTTTGGCAACGCCCATAATCGCCGGCACGTTCTCTGTCCCAGAACGAATGTTGCGCTCCTGCCCACCTCCGCGTACCAGCGGTTCAAGTTTCACTCCACGCTTCACATATAAAATACCGATCCCCTTGGGGCCGTAGATCTTAGAGCCATTCAACGTGAGGAGATCTGTGTGCAAAAGTTCAACATTTAGGTCGAGATACTCCGCCGCCTGACACGCGTCTGAGTGGAAATATGGGTAGGCCGTAGCCTGGGCTTTACGCCAAGCAAGAATCGCGCGCCCGATATCCGCGATCGGCTGAATCGTGCCAATTTCGTTATTCGCGAACATAATACTCACAAGGACCGTACGTTCATTGAACGCTGCCTCAACATCCTCCGCCAATACCTGACCTTCGCGATTCACTGGCAGTACCGTAAGCTCAATCTCACCAATTTTCTGCGCATACAAGAGCGGTTCAAGCACGGCGTGATGTTCGATGGCGCTCGTGATGACGTGCGGCTTCACACCTTCACCCAACTTGGTGACAAGCGCTTTCTTGGCGGCGCGTGGTACGCCCATGACCGCCAAGTTGTCAGACTCAGTGCCACCAGACGTAAACAACACCTCTTCTTCATGACCGTGGAGCAGCATCGCGATCGTTTTACGCGCTTCACTCACCGCCTTCTTCGCTTCAAGACCAACAGAATGAAACGACGACGGATTGCCATAGACATCCGAAAAATACGGTTGCATCGCCTCCAACACTCGCGGATCAAGAGCGGTGGTAGCAGCGTGAT
>CAZENZ010000061.1:0-7819 GCA_964513705.1 uncultured Gammaproteobacteria bacterium | reverse complement strand
CGATTCCGCAATGGGATAAGCTGGCTTCACTGCAAGACCAACAAGTCGAGCAGATGCGAAAGCAGGACATAGTGATCCGACCGTACGATATCGGACGGCGGAAGCTCAACGGATAAAAGCTACTCCGGGGATAACAGGCTGATCTGGTCCAAGAGTCCACATCGACGACCAGGTTTGGCACCTCGATGTCGGCCCATCGCATCCTGGGGCTGGAGAAGGTCCCAAGGGTTAGGCTGTTCGCCTATTAAAGCGGTACGCGAGCTGGGTTCAGAACGTCGTGAGACAGTTCGGTCTCCTGTCTACTGCGCGCGCGGAAAGTTGAGAGAACTGTTCCCTAGTACGAGAGGACCGGGAACAACGAACCTCTAGTGTGCCAGCTGTTCTACCAAGGGCACTGCTGGGTAGCTACGTTCGGCACGGATAAACGCTGAAAGCATCTAAGCGTGAAGCCGTTCTCAAGATTAACTTTCGTCATAGGACCCTCCGAGACGAGGAGGTTGATAGGTTGCATGTGTAAGGACCGTGAGGTCTTCAGCAGAGCAATACTAATAGTCCGATGCTTTAATCATCCGGTTTTTACACTGGATGACGATTTGCAAACAATGTCTTGCACATATAAAATACGGATCACCGTTATACATTGGTCTGGTTGAGACATCGACTTTGAGTCGTGTGAAAACGCGAAGCGAGGCCGGTGGCTCAAGCAGTGAGGAAACACCCGTTCCCATCCCGAACACGGCAGTTAAGCTCACTAGCAGCGATGGTACTTGGACCCAACCCGGTCCTGGGAGAGTAGCCCGTTGCCGGACTATCAAAGACACGCCTTTAAACGGGTGTGTTTTTGTTTATCTATAGCCTTTTTATTGGCGAGGACGATCTTCAATTGTGTGTCATGAACTCAGGCAGACGGAACACCGGCGGAACAGGAATGGGTTGTGTCGCCGCTTTTTCCATCGCCTCGAAGCAATTTACCGAGTCAGCGTAAGCATCTGGCGAGAGGTGGGCGTATCGCATCGTCATCTCGATGCTGGCATGTCCCATGTACTTCTGGATGAGAGGGATGGGTGACCCATTCATGGCTAGGTGTGAGGCGAAGGTGTGCCGGAACATGTGCCAGTTCGTGTGACGTTGCAGCTTCACGCGCTTCAAGATGCGATGAAGGGCATTGGTCGCCATTCGTGCGGAGATGTTCTCGAAACCTTTTACCTCGAACAATCGTCCTCGTGGTTCGCGCCAACGCGATAGCTCAGTGTGTAGATCGTTGGCAATTGGGATGTGACGGATCTTCCCGCTCTTTGGTGTACCAACGATGCCACGAACGATCGACTCCTGGACGGTGAGCACACGCTTTTCAAAGTTGATCGCTTCCCATTTGAGGCCAAGCAATTCACCGAAGCGAAGACCCGTGCGTAATGCGACGAAGATCATCAGGTTCCACATTGGCTCTGAACGGTCAGCAATCAACTGGGCCGTTTCAGCCGGACTGAGGAACTCGATCTGTTTCATCTCGGCACGTAGTTTTTTAATGCGCGGCACATCTTTTGCTTCAATGACCTCCCAATCGAGTGCGCAGCTCAAACACTTCGCGAGGAATGCCAAGTGATTGTTCTCTGTTTTTGCCGAGAGACCCGTGCCGATCTTTAGCGCTTTGTACTCTTCGACTTTCTCTCGCTTGATGCCGTTGATTGGCATCTCGCTGAAAAAGGGGATGAGGTGATTCTTTAACACGCCGAGCTTGTTTTCGACCTCCGACGGCTTGTTGTTCGCCCGAACGTAGGAGTTCACCCAGCGCTCGGAGAACTCAGAGAAAGTCGGAATAGCTTTTATGTCTCCCTCATCAATGGGTAGGCCCATCATGAGCTGATGTCGAAGTCGAAACTCATGCTCTTTCGCTGCTGCGCGTGTACTGATAGGGCATCGACGTTTGTAGCGTTTCCCGCGAAAGCAAAGATGAACGTACCACGAAGGCCCTGTTTTATAGACAGGCATAATATAATATTCATTTCCGATCCCAAGACACGCGCTGCTGCTTTAGATACGTTTCAATATCGGATCGTCGAACACGAATCGCTCGACGAATGCGGAAGCTTGGTAGTTGAGCACTCTCTGTGAGCCGATAAGCGGTCGCAAGAGACACATTCAGCAATTCAGAGACCTGTTGAACTGTAAGCAGCGGATCAGACGCGTTGGCGGTCAATGCCTTTGGGTCGGGGGTTAATTTGTGAAGATGCGACGCTGGGGTGGAGGAATCCGCCCTCTCGTTCAGAGCGACCATATCAGAGGGGGCTAAACGGATCGAGACCGTTTATTTCTTAGAACCGCACCGATGGATTGCCATCCAGTGCTGTTAATTCCTGTCTTCGAAGGGGTTGAGTCTTCGGATGACCGGTAACTAGATAGAGAATCATCCCCACTTTTCTGAGTATTCTCTTGTGTAATCTCTGAGGTAGTCTCTGAGATATACGTGGGCTTTGCCTTCATTTGAACAGAGGAAATGCCGCCTTCTACAAGGGGTTTCTTTCCACCCTTTAATTGGCGTTTCCCAATAATACTCTCGGCATTCTCATCCCATGCTTTTCGTAGGGCGGCTACGTTGACGCGGAAGTGAACGGTCGGTGGGATACCCGCTTTTTTCTCTTCTATGAATCCCAAGTCACGGAGCCGTCTTCGTGCAGTCATCTGCTGCTCTTTGCTTAGCCCAGTCTCTGCTTGAAGCTGACGAGAATCCTTGTAGATCCATCCATCCTTTTTTCGGCCTTTGTTCATCCAGAAGATCAACTGCTCTAAAAGAAGAGCCGAGTTTACGGACCCTGTGAGCTGAACAAGCTCCGGGTAATGTGCGACAACGCCTTTAATAGCAGGGAATACCCACCTCATCATGCTCATTTCTTCCATATTTCCGAGTTAGGAAGAAAAAATTCGAGCTTTTAACGCTTTAATCGAGTCAAAGAGTTGATGTGGTTCGATACGCAACTTCTGTTTCCAGAACATATCGACCAAATCGTCTAACTCAATAACGCTCTCAAAAAAGAACGTACAACGCTTAGGCTCTCTCCAATCTGTTCTCAAAACTGGGAAGCCGTGAGATTGGAGCACGGCAGCTAAAAGTAGGTCCGACGTTTCAAACAAACGTACTTGAGAACCGAGTTGGTTCATAAGTGATCATGTTCCATGATCGGGCTGGCCAGCCTTCCTTGAAGGCAGTAAACGATCATGGTGGAACAGCGTTCCTGCTCTGTATTTCATCAGCTTTAAGGCTGCGTCGGCTCGTGCTCGGTTAGATGGAAAAGTGCTTATATTTAGCCAAAAATATGCCCATCAAACCGAGCATCCACAGAGCATGCGTTTGATAGAGTCTAAATTCGCGGGATGAATGCGTTTTGGATATCCGCTTTGGGGAACAATTTTCCTTTGTCCAATGAAGGGAACTCCTCTCGTAGAAATCGCTCGATTTCTTGAAGGTGTCGGTCTACCGATAAACGAACGCTATTCAATTCTTTTTTCTCTGGCTTGTACTTGAATGGTCGTACTCGGTGTTGATGCAAAATCCAGTTCCACACATCTTCTTTTAAGATCGCGCAACCAGCTCCTTCTTCATCCAGTCGGTTCAAGATGTACTCCAAGGCGACAACGCTTTGCTTGTTCTTGGAGAAGGGTTGGCTGCGGACGCCGTGGCAAACTACAACAAGACTGTCCTCCGTATTTTTTGCGATCCGAATCTCACGGTTCGTGTCTACGCGAGCCGTCGATTCAAAGTTTTGAAGTAGGCGGAGCTTCTTTCGAGCTTCGTGGGATATACGTTTCACTAAACGCAACATCTCTGGATCGCTTGTTGATTTGCCGACATTCTGTCCGGCCATGCCGTGAGCAATGACGCTGTCTGCTTCAAAGAATCGAGCCAGCGTCCGTTCGTCGGCTAGAAAACGACGGTAGAACTCTTCTTGTTTGGATACCCAGCGATGGTAATCAGCGTAAAGCTGAGCCACAAGTTGACGTGATACCTCTGGGCCATCAGGGAAAATCTGTTTTTGCAAACGTAGCTTCCAAAGCTCAGCAGCTTGGTTGATTTCGTTGCCAAAATTGATCAACTCAATCTGGGTTTTGAGAGCAGCTTTTTGCTCTTGCTTCATGTTCATAATACGTTGACTTTTAGCATGCACGCAGGCATTCTTGAAGCACAATTTATTGCCTAAACCAGGCGTTTCGCCTGGCATGGCATCAAACCGCGTAAGTCACTGAGACCCCGTCATCAGGCGACTTACGCGTCGTATCTCGAAAGGGATATGGGCATCGAAAGGTGCCACTGGTGACGGGTTTTTTGTACCCCACCAGCGCTTATTCTCTACTTGATCCCTATGGATTCTAATGAGCCTGTGAAGAAGACTGGTTTTGAGTTGAAGTGGTGGATGTGTTTTTTGCTCTGGGGTCTCTTCTATCTCGTGTCGGGTATTTTCAATACTGAAACGGAGAATGGTCTGTTTTTGGAAAGCATCAACAATATTCTTTCTGTTGTCTTCCTTGTGTTGGGTATTGTAAAAACCGTTCAGACATTTAGAAAGAAGAAGTAGCCAGCTTCACCTCCCCCCTATGAGAAGAAAGGCATATTTTTTTCATTGGAATGTTTGGGATCGGTCTTCTTGGTTGGTTGTTTGATTGGTCGAAAGACAGTCTTCAATCAGCATTTGTTGTTCTGTGTGTGACGTTTACTTCTTTCTTGTCAGATGATGTCGATGAGTTGAAGCAAAAGCTGATTACGAGCGATGATCTGAACGATAGATTCCAACGAATGAGGCATGGGATGGAAACGTGGACCAGAGACTTCATTGATTTAAAAGATTTCAAGCCATCATGGCAAAGGACAGCTCCCGAGCAGTCGGAAAAGGAAAATTGAGGCAATGATGTTACACTCCTCAGCAATATGAAATGGAAAATCAGTGCGCTTCTGTTCCTGTGCGTTCTCATGGGAGCTGGTTGTCAGGACTTGGTATCTAATCAGTCTCCATCGGCTGTCCCTACTCGGGTTCAGGCATCGTCTGAAGAAAATCAGACGGCCAAAGATCAGGAGCTGTTTCAAGCAGTTCTCAGGGAGTATTTCCAATACATCGACGATCGAGAATACAAGGAGGCGTACAAAATGCTCTCGATGGCCTTTCAGGCGACACACCCTTTTCTTGAATGGAGCGATGGATATAAAAATACTCTCAGTCATTCGATGAAATCAGCCGTCTGTGAAGATGGGTCATGTGTTGTCGAGTTCGTTGCTACAGAAAATACCTCTACGAATTTGCGTAAACAGAGGTACGTTCTTCAATACTTTCTCCGAAAGGAGAGCGGAGTCCCGAAGATTTATAGCGGCGCGTTACTTTCAACGAATACGGTTGAGATCTTGAAAGAGTACGGAACCACTTCTTTTACAAAGGACTCTCAGATCACGGCTTCAGTCGTACAAATTTTGTGCTTTTCGGATGATAGTTTTTCAGAAGTCATCTCATCTGGCTCGGGGACGATCATTCGTGATGATGGAATCCTTCTCAGTAACTTGCACGTGAAGGCTCCTGCGCCCGGAGAGTGTATTGCGGTTGGCGTAAACAATCAGGGCATCATGCAGCCAGATAAGATCTACCCTATTATCCGTACGATCTTCCAGGACCAGATGCGTGACATCTGGGTTGCTCAGCTCACCACAACAAATGGGGCAACGAGCTTTCCCGCTCTTTCCTACAAGCCGTGTACCACCGAGCAGGTAAAGCTCGGTGACGCTGTACGCATCTACGGCTTTCCTTTTCGAGCGGCTAAAGGGAATATGTTGATCACCGATGGCATTGTGAGCGGCATAAACGCCGATGATGGTATGTTCGTGACTTCGGCCAAAGTAGATCATGGAAATTCAGGTGGGACGGCTTTAAACACGTCCAAGAGCTGTTTCATCGGTATTCCGACCGCCATTCGTGGCGAATCTGAAGTGTATGGTCAGATCGCTGGAATTGCAGATCTTGTGAGTGAGCTTCCGGGTATATTCTCTGAAGACAGGTAGGCGTTTACGAGGGCATGCTCTTACCCTTCAGCTTTAGAGCGGGTACATTTGAGGTACGTCTATGTCGCTCATGACTTCAATTGCAAAACTTGAGAAGGCTGTGGTAGTAAAACGCCAAGTGCGGCCCATTCCAATCGGAGCGTTCATTCTGCCACCTGAGTATTTGAAGGAGAGAGGTATCTATGTTCGTGAGGAAGATGGTTTCTTGTGCTACAAGGATGAGAAGACTCAAAAATTGACCCCTTTTGAAGGGGGCTATCCAATCCTTCCATTGGATCCAAGTACCCCAGTACCGGGTAACTTAACTTATGCTCTGTGAAGGACTAACGACGCTCCAAAACAAGCCTTGCACTGCTCACGTACGGGAAGGATCGAGTTTCTGTTTCTTCCATGATCCAGACGTGAGTCAGGAAGAAAAACGTTTGGCGCAATCCAAGGGCGGACAAGGAAACAAGAGAGCGAGCGCATTGGGTGATGCTTTGCCGCCAGTTGCTTTGCGAGAGGTAGAGGATGTTCTTACCCTTCTTGAGATGACCGCTAACGAGCTCAGGAGCGGTCGTATCGATACGAAGCTCTCAAATGGCCTTGGATACCTTGCAGGCCATGCCATGAAGGCTATGGAGCTATCGCAGCTAGAGAAGCGAATTGAAGCCTTAGAGATTGTATTAAAAGGTAAGTAGACTATGTACAGACACGACTTGGCACCACAGTGTTATCATCACTGTTTTGAAGTGGTTGAGAGGTCATCAGGCTTCGGATCACAGCTCGCTGCGACTTTCTTGAGCATGGCATCCACCCTAGCAGTTGCTGGGGTAACGTATCTGGTGAGTAAGAGTTATGAGAAGGGCGATAGTCACTACAAGGAGATGGTGTATCTGGAAAGAATTTACAACTCTTACTTAAACCATTTGCAAACGGCGAGAAGAACTATCCGATCCTTTCGAGAGGCTGCTGCCAAAGAAAGGCATTACATCCTGTCTTTCGAGAAAATACCTTCCAGGTTTGAGGCTACAATGAATCTGATTGATATTGGTCTTATTCAGGAGCATTTTGGTCTTCATGTCGATACGGTGCGCTTGAATCATGATTATGCAGCCATCGAGTCCTGGAATGACAAGATTCGTGAAGATTTTATTGCAACTAAGGATGTAAACTACTTCAAGGAGTCTCTAGACGATCTTTCGAGTAATCTTCTTGAGGTGGATAATTTCCTGATTCTGATGGCAAAAAGAACAAGGCGCCTACTATGCTTGGTGCGAATAAAAATGTTCCGTTGGAGGCTTGGGTACTCTGTACCACTTGATACATCGAACTCGAAAATCTCTAGTTTTATATTTCTATGGAACAAAATTTTCCATCCACCTACGCCTGTTACCGATGATGAGCTTGCAAGTGAGATGGAAAAATTGAAACAAGAAATTGAAGAGATTACGAAGAAAGATCGTGCAGAGGCTCAGAGAGCTGGTTTAAAGCAGTATGATCCTCTGGTTTAGGATAACCCTTCTTTAATCGAACGGACCGTCAATTCAAGGTCTCTCTAATCTTGGATTTTATGTCAGCGCATTTCGAAGTTAGGCATTATTGATGCCTTTATTTTAAGGGTTGTTCCCCAGCGTCGCGGGCGGACCGCCGACGGAACGAGAGGGGACAAAACGTGCTGGTTGTAGAGAATTGTGAGAAACCTGAGAAAGTCGTTTATGGGTCACAACTAAGCCGAAAAGGCTCAGTTAAGCCAAGATCAAGATAATAATATTTTACAAGAGTAGCCCGTTGCCGGACTATCAA
>CAZENZ010000060.1:0-7836 GCA_964513705.1 uncultured Gammaproteobacteria bacterium | reverse complement strand
ACCTCCGGGTATGTTACTTGGGCCTAGACACCTCAGGGGTGTCCTTTTGTATTTAGGCATTCCTCGGTTTTACTCATTCTCATTTATCTCTCTATGGTCGTAGACTCAAAAACGATCGTGTCAGGTGTGAAGAATAATAAAGTATTGGTTGCGTCGGTTCTCGTTCTTCTTACCATTTCTTTTTATGGCGGTATGCGATACCAGCAGTACCGTTTTCAAAAAGCGGTGACGAATGCCTTCGGTGAACTCGGAAAAGCGTTTGGGGAGGGATTATCTGGTAGTGGCACAAGTGTAAAGGCGAGTGAAAAACCAGCGAAAGACAATCCGTTGAATGCGAAGGTCGCTGTCGAGCTACAAGAAAAGACCTTTGTTCCGAATGACTTCTTCAGCGAAATCGCCTTCAAGCTTAAACTCACAAACAAGAGCGACAAGGGGATGAAAGGCGTTGAAGGAAAGCTCATCTTCAAAGACATTTTTGACAACGAGATCAAGTCGGTTAGCGTGAGCTATGACAAAGCGATTCCTGTCGGGGAATCCAAGGTTTGGGAAGGTTCCATTGACTACAGTAAATCCTCTGAAAAAGACGTGAAGATTAAAGATACGCCTCTTGCAGACCTGAAATACGTCTGGGACACGATCACGATCGTGTACGAAGATGGGACAAAAGAAATGAACTAAATCAATCACTCATCGCTATGCCTCACAATCCTGCTTGGCTCGTGAACCTGTATCCGAATGACCTCAAGTCGCAGATCCGTGAATTGGTGCAACACGGATATGCGGTGACTGTTCAGGATAAAGAGACCGCTCAGCTTGTTCGAAAAAAGTCATTCAGCTTTATCTTCGCATTCGTGACTGGTTTCATCCCGTATCTTTGCTACTACCTGTGGAAACGGGATTCGATCGTCTATCTCGATGTCACGACCCAGAAGCCCGATCCGAACTGGAAGCGAACAGAGTCTTCACCCGCAAAGACGATGCTCAAGGTCGCGGGCATCGCGTTCGGGGCCATCTTTCTTATGGGGATCATAGCCGGCATCTTCCAATCCTCTTAGGCGTCATCTCCGGGTGATGCATCGTCTGGATGAGTGTCAGGATCTATCGATAGAGGCGGCGCTTTCTTTCCTGAGAGTTTTTTTAGTTCCTCTTTCTTTACGAGGTACTGCATAAGAACAGGGAGACCCATATTCATGCTTCTTGCGACCCCTTGAATGATCTCACCAGTCGCTTCCGCCTGTTCTTGCTCGGTCTTCATGGTATGAGATGCTTCTTTTGTACGGAGCGCTGCTTCCTTGAATCCGGAATGGCGGTGGCCAAGCCAGTACTTGATAGCCGGGAGGCTCCCTTCCTTGAGGTGCCGAATGAGTTGGGATTCGGCTAGATCGTTAACGCTTTCCGTTCCGATCTTGATGTAGGTTCTGACGTCGCGTTCGAATTGCGGATCATCTTGAAACCAGCGATAGAAAGTTGCTCGGGAAATTCCCGCCTGTTTGCAGGCGCCTTGAATGATCGGAAATTGTTCGAGCGCCTCCAAGAAGCGCCGTTTCGCGCCCTTCTGTCGGCGTTTGACCCCGTTAGGAGTATTTGGCTTACGCTTCGCCTGTTGGTGAATCGGCGTTTCCTCCATAGGGGTAATGAACGGCGGATGTTCCTGTCAGCCGCTCAAAGCGTGTGACGATCGTTCGGCAATAGTCCGGATCGAGTTCGATCGAATAGCAGCGTCGCTTGGTTTGCTCACAGGCGATAAGAGTCGACCCGGATCCTCCAAATGGATCAAAGACGACCTGCCCGACTCGTGAGCTATTCAGAATCAGGTTTCGCAAGAGTCCGATCGGTTTCATCGTCGGGTGAAGTGAGCTTTTCTGAGGCTTCGGGTGGATGAGAACGCTCTTGTCCTTGGAGCGACGAAAGGCGTGCGTCCCGTGCCAGCCATAGGCGATGAGTTCGTGTTGGGGCAGGTAGTTCATGCGTCCGATGATTGAATGATTCTTCACCCAGATCAGGAGCTGAGTGAATTTGAATCCCGCATCACGCATCCCTTCGCGTAGAGGAAAGATCATCTTGTCCGAATTGAAGATGTAGGCGCTGTTTTTGCTCGCAAGACAGGGGACAAGAGCCGCAAGCCAATCCTTGGTGAAGGTGCGGTACTCTTCATCGCTCTGTAAGTGGTCGTTCGTGATGATCTTGTTCGCTTTGATCTCGGCAATGCCTGCCTTAGATTCAACGTAGCCGATTCCATATGGCGGGTCGGTTAAAACGAGATCGATCTTGTTGCCTCCCATGAGTGTTTTTACAAGTTCCGTGTCCTTCGCGTCCCCGCAGGCGAGACGGTGCTCGCCTAAGAGGAAGACGTCTCCAGGATTAATTGAGAAGCTTGGCTTTGGTGCCGGTAAGAGATTCATAGCGTTTGATGATAAGATCGCAAAAGATAGGTTCAAGTTCGACGGTGAAGCATCGGCGTTTCATCTGTTCGCAGGCGATGAGCGTTGATCCCGAGCCGCCGAAGAGATCGAGGACAAGGTCGTTGATTTTTGTACAACGTCGGAGCGGTTTTTCATGCAGGGTCGGAGGTTTCTCGGTTGGGTGCTCGTAGTCTTGCCCAGCGAGGCGTTTCGCAAGCCAGATGTCGAACAGTTCTTCAATGTCTTCCATGGCACGATTCCCGATTCCGATTTCTTTATTCATCACTTCATTCAGATTCCGCACCTTTTCATCGAGATAGGGTTTTCCGCGAATCGCGTAGACGCACGGCTCATACGCTTTGTTGAAGGCGACGCCGGGCGTCAGGTTGAAGTTATTCTTCACCCATAAGCACGTCCGTTTGTTCGTAAGTGCGTGTTCGGCAAAAAGCCCCTGAAGAAGGCCGACGTAATTCTCGTCGCACCAGTAGAAGACGTGGCAATCCGGTTTCGCCGAGGCGAGAGCGTTCTTCATCGTCTTTGCGAGGAAGGAGCGGTATTCAACGAAGCTGAGACGGTCGTTCGTCTTTTTGCCGCCATATTTCCCGCTCGTCGAGATTCCTTCATGATACGAAAGTCCGATGTTGAATGGAGGGTCGCAGTAGATCATATCTGCGAGCTCTCCATTCATGAGGCGCGAGACGACGTTTAGATCGGTCGAGTCCCCGCAGAGGAGGCGGTGTGTGCCAAGTGCAAAGATATCACCTGGTTTTGTGGTTGGGGTTTGGATCTTTGCAAGCTCCTTCTCGACGGAAAAATCGTCTTCATCTGTTTCGAGCGAGCTGTCCCAGATGTCCGATAGGTCCTGGTTATCGAACCCGACGTCCAAGAGCAGATCGATCCCGAGATCCTTCAGGATCTCAAAGTCCCACTGTCCGGTATTTCGGTTGAGACGAAGATTGAGCTCTTTTTCCTTCTCGAGCGGTAGGTAGACGTATACAACGGGAATCGTCTCGAATTTCGACTCTTTTGCAACCGCCCAGCGGAAGTGACCACCCACGATCACGTTCATTCGATCGGGATGCTGATTAACAATAAGTGGCTCGATCATGCCAAAGCGCTTCATGCTCTCCATGAGCTTTGCGGCTTCCTCGGGAGTCCATTTTCTGGGGTTATAACTTGCGGGGCGAAGAGAATCGATGGGAACGTATTCGACGGTAATACCTGAGGGAACGGAAGGAGATGGTTCGGACATAGAAAAAAGGTTATTGGGTCATTAACAAAACCCATGGATATACCATCTCATGGGTTCTGATTCAGACCCGACGCGAACGGGACCACTTAGCGTCGGGTGATAGATGTTCCGTATAGCTCGACCGCCATTTTATCCAGTCTTTTAAAGGATTTCATGACAGCATCCGGACTCTTTTTGTATGCTTTCGCGAAGTCTGCCAGGATGGGTTGATCCGCCTTGACATCGACTAAGCTGGGATTACGTTGTTCAAAATCCCTAAGGTCTTTTCTCGTCTTTTTCGAAGGGCTGAGCTTTAACGATTTCTCGAGTCTCTCGCCGTATTCAGAAGTGTATTTTTTCTTCCTTCTCGGAACGCCCGTTCTGTTGGCGAGAAACTCTAGGAGCTCTATATCCATCCCGATATTTTTCTTCTCTCGAACAGGTCGCAAGAGCTCTTTGGGGAGATGCTTCTTTTGAGCAGCCTTTAATTCCTTCATGGCTTCTTTCTCCTCCTTTTTTGTGAGCGGGCAGAAAACGCGTATCCCTAGCCATTCATGATGCTGACCTGGTCTTTTGACATCGTAGATAATCTCCCAGTTCTTTTCGAAAACACTCAGATAATTGTGGGTCACGTACCCTGCGAGCCCATGTCTGCTCGATCTGAGAAAAGACGGGGGAAGGTGGTATGTGTCTGCAAGCCCCTGCATCTCTTGAAAGAAGAGATTGTTTGGAGAGGTATCGTCAAAGGCTGGGCTACCAAGTCGAAAAAAGTCATACTCATTTTTCTCAAGCCATGCGTCGGCATCGCTGAAACTCGCAAACCCTTGTTTAGGTATACTAAGCTTTTCTCTGATGGCGCAGATTTTTGCCTGAACTTCGGGAATGAGGATGAAGAGGTGAAAACGCAGAGCGTCCTTGGACATTCTGAGCCCCTGACTCCTCCTTTTTGCGTTCGTTGACGCGGCTGTTTTCATGCAAAAACCTTACCCGATTTGGCTTTCTTTGAACAATGCGGAGGACTGTCTCATTTGTCTCAAATGTGGTTTTGTACGTCATGCCATCTAGCTCATTCGCATCTTGACGTTTTCGCTATTCACGACGTTGCTTTTTGCTAAATTCCTGTGTCAGAATGTGCTTAGAATATGAGAAAAGTAACTTACGCGCCGAAGAGATACTGGAAGATTCTTGTTGTGATTGGTTCATGCGTCGTTACAGCTGTAGCGTTTTTTCAGATCTAAAGTCCTTATTACCAGGCGGATCAGAATCCTCGCTGAACAAAGAGAATTACTCCGTTTCTTCATTTGGGCAGCAGGGCGGGATTACTGCTGGGAAGGTTATTGTTAATGGCCGACAACCCCGTCATCTGACTCCTGAAAATATACTGAAATTAAATGCTTTTTTACCGTCTAGAAAGGCTACGGGAATAGAGATCTCCTATTTAGTGGATAACGCAGAAGCGCAAGCATATGCGACTGAGATTCAAGACTACCTACTGTCTCAAGGATGGAGGGTTGATCCATTTTTAACCCCTACAAAACCTTTTGATGGGCCGGTTGTTGGGGTTCGGGTTATTAGATCAGCGACAGGGGGTAATTGGGAGTTTCTGGTGGGAGCAAATGAATGATACGTATATGAAACACGTTTTTTCGTTCTCGGCATTCGTTGTTCCATATCCCGGTATGGCGGCTTGGCGTTTCGTTACCCTTCCGCATAACATATCGGATGAGATTAGCGTTCGCTATAAAACCCAGAAAAAGGGTTGGGGGTCTATTCCGGTTCTCGTGACCGTGGGAAAAACATCCTGGGAAACCTCAATTTTTCCAGATAAAAAGTCACGGTCCTACCTTTTACCCATGAAGCTAGAAGTACGTAAGAAGGAGGGGATTATGGATAGAGACAAAATTGAGTTGAGTTTAAGTATTCGCATCTGATTTTATCGGAGTTATTGTGTACGATGGGTCTATGTCTGATATTTACTCCATTTTGGATTCCTTGGGTGTGGTATATGCTCGGTATGATCATCCGGCTGTGTTTACGTGTCAGGAGGTAGCCATCCACTGTGCTGGTATTCCAGGTGGAGTCTGTAAGAACTTGTTCTTACGTAACCGAAAAGGAAATCGACATTTTTTGGTTGTCATCCCGAGTGAAGAGAAGGTAAGTTTCGCGCAACTGGAGTCATTGCTTGGCGAAAAACTTGGTTTTGCCTCCCCAGAACGCTTGTTCCAGTTTTTGGGAGTAACGCCCGGGTCCGCCACGTTGCTTGGTTTGATCAATGATCATGATAAGCAGGTGGAAGTGATCATCGATCAACGTTTGTGGGCTTGCGATGAACTGCAAATGCATCCATTGGTAAACACAGCGTCATTGGTTATCAAGCGCCATGATGTCAAAAAGTTTCTCGATTGGCGAGGGAATCAGTGGCGTATTGAGAAGTTGTAAAAAAGGAGAACAGATCACTTAAAACTCGGGCGAGTTTTTGGGTTAAAATGAGTATCTACTAATTGCAGAAGGTGCCCGGAAGAACCTCTAAAATTCCTCCTTAAATACATCGTTTAATCCTGTACGATTTGTCCGATTTTCAGCCTGACCCACATGCGTCAAAAGGATGTTTTAAAGCCCCTCAAACCCCTTAACAAACGAGTTCTCCATCCGCCCGTCGAGCCTAAGCTGGCGTTCCTGGCAACCCAGGTGCGTCGCTAAAAAACCAACGCCCCTTATCCGCGATTGCCACAGGCCTGTCCTGGCTCTTTTACTATAAAGCCCTTCAGCTGGGAGAGGCTTCGCGGGTCGCGCCGATTGATAAATTGAGCGTGCTTCTCACAGTCATACTGGCGTTTGTCTTTTTGGGAGAAAAGCCTACTATAGGAAATGTGCTGGGCGGTCTGTTGGTGAAGGCTGGAGTGATAGCGACGATCTTTCTAAAATAAGCCTTACTGTTTTTATATGAACAACATACATGGATACACTGCCAACATTGAAAAGCTTTCATTAGAAAATAACAACTTCCGTAAGGTCCTGTATACGGACAAGCGAAGCCAGCTCGTACTGATGTCCTTACTCGGCCATGAGGATATTGGCGAAGAGGTGCATGAGAAGGTTGATCAATTCCTTCGGGTGGAGTCAGGGACGGGAAAGGCTGTATTGAATGACGTATCTTACGATCTACAGGATGGAAGTGTCATTCTTGTTCCAGCGGGAACCAAGCATAATATTATCAACACGAGCGACGAGGCGATGAAGTTGTACACGTTGTATATGCCGCCGCATCATCGCGACGGGGTGGTTCATACAACAAAGGCGGAAGCAGAGGCAGATGCGACGGATGAGTTCGATGGAAAAACAACAGAATGATTCTTCATCTTTAAAACCTATCTCCAAAATAAAAAGAGTTCCTTTGGCAGGAGCTCTTTTTATTTTTTTCTTACCTATCTTATTAGGTGATTGAAATTGTCTGACTCAGCTCAGCTGATGGAGCGCAGACGGTGGTGCGGCTCGTGGTTGCATTTCGCATGATGGCGTATTCAGTGGCGTGGTCTGAACAGATTGTGCAGTGAGCGCCCGGTGGGAGTCGTAGGTCGAACGCACTTCGGTGGCTCCGCTGCGAGCCAGCCAGTGACGCTGCCACCGCTCGCCCCACGAGCGATAGGTGGTTCCTGACCGCAAGTCATCCGCGTTGATCGTGATGACCGTAATGTTCTCCCCGGGTAGTCGACCTCCCACGTCGTATGGTTCCAGGCGGTGCCTGAAATCAGGGTAGTGCTGTACGGGGTGACCAGCGCAATGCTTAGCATCCCGTAGGAGATGGGGGTGGTGTCAATGCCCGGAGAACAGTTGTAGCTGTTCCGGGAGTACCGTCCGAACTAGTTCGGACCAGCCACAATCTTCCACCCAATAGAGAGTCTCTCGTGTTACGAGAATAGATGATGATCGTGAGTATAAAAAATATATGAACGGTAGAAGATTGAGTTTTTATAACTCGCCACTGATTATGATATAATTAAGCAAAATGTATGCGCGTTCTTTCTTCTATCTTTTCAGTTGTATTTCTAGTAGCTGTCTTATCAGTCTTTGGTGCATCGTCCGTATCTGCAGCAACGATTTATGCGAACAGTTCGACGGGGAATGATTCCACCGGAGATGGGAGCTCTGGTTCACCGTATAAAACATTCCATCAGGCGTATACAGCTGCTTCTTCAGACGATG
>CAZENZ010000059.1:0-7886 GCA_964513705.1 uncultured Gammaproteobacteria bacterium | reverse complement strand
CTAATTCTTTGAGTGAGAGCGATGGCTTATCTAAGGAACGAAAGGACATAGACTGTTCGCATGATACCGCAGCGGAACGAAAAAACCGAGTCGGGCTCGGTTTTTTCTTGGCGCGCAAGCAGCTGTGTTTATGTTTCTTCAAAGAGCGCTATGGAACCACGTTGATTACGCCTTGCATCGTTGGATGGATGGTACAGCGATAGTCGAAAGCGCCAACGGTGTCGAAGCGGCGTGAGAAGGTACGGCCGGGGGGGATCAAGCCTGAGTCGAAGCCGGGCCCGGTCACCGTATGATCTGATGTATCGGCGTTGGTCCAAGTGATTTCTGTTCCACGTTTCACCGTGATGGTGGTTGGGACGAAGCTGTTGTTCATGCTCCCGATCGAGACCGTGACTTTCGTCTCATCAAACTGCTTGTCTTGGTTGATGTTGGTGGTGAGCGTCATGACGTTCCCTGGCTGGTAGTCGGAGGCCGTCTGAATGCCCGTCCCTTGGCGATAGTTGGTGAAGAAGGCATCTGGGAGGTCGTCCACCTGACCCTTCCAGCTAATTCCGTAGAGTGTCTGTGCTAACTGCTCTGTGCCGACATGGCGCAAAAAGCCGCCTTGATCAACGACGTAGACTTTAGGATCCGTGGTGACTTTTACCATTTTGCGACCTGGGCGATAGGTGACGTTGCCACCAATCGGGATGGTCGAGAGCTGACCATCTGGGATCTGCTTCACTGTTGAGAAGTCACGATACCATGTGAAGTAGGTGCGTTCGTTTGGAAACACGTAGCGTCGGCCGTTGGCGGCGAAATAGTACACCGTTGAAAGTGAGCCTTTAATCAGGTCGCCTGAGTTGAAGGCGGTCGTGGTCGCGGCATGAGTAGCGAGCGGCGCAAATGTTCCTGCAACGAGTGCGAGGGTGGATGCGGCACCCACGAAGCGAGTAAGCAACATAGATATTGGTGGCGAACAGTAAGCTGTTCGAAGCAATATTGAATTATTACTGCAAAAGGTTAGGCGCAGACTGGCTAAATGTGCCAAGGACCTGTTCCATTGCGGCGCTAGGCGCTATGGCCGGTGTCGCAACGTGTTCACCTTCTTTCATCATACCACGAAGCAAAACCACGTAGTTGATGATGTCGAGCATGGTGTCTTCGACAGATTCGTTCTTGGCGGTCTTACCTTTACCGATAAGTTGCGTGAGGCGTGAGATCTTCATTCCGAGCAACGTAAGGAGCGTTTGTTCGGGGGAGATGCCGGCAATTTGCGCGGCTGTTTTGAAGTTCAAAAACGCATCACCGCCATCGGCATAGTCATTAGACTTGTTCCGCATGAGTTCTACGCAGCGGTTAAACAATGTCTGTGTATCCTGAACGAACGCGGAGAAATCAGTCTTCTGGAGAGGGGAATTCATCATACCCCTCGATTTAGCCACGCCCGCATCTATTGTACAACTGGAATCGTGACAGTGTTACTTGATAGGCGTCGATATTCCCCATCGGTCGCGACAACATACACGCTGTGGACCGTGCCGCCTCGCGCACTCTCTTGCTCAGTGTATTCGCAGCGCTGTGAGCCAGTGCAATCGTAGAGAAGGACGTCATCCATCATGATGCGTAAGCTGCGTACGTTCAGGGATGGGTCGGCTTCTGCACGGATGGTACGACTGCCGCCATAGATGGATTGAGAAGGGACAGTGAGGAGAATGCTGGTCGTAATTTGATTTGGAACGACCGTTGCTTGAGCGGTAGATGTATTCGATGAGATGGCGTTGCCCTCAACGATTTGGAAAACAGCTTGAAAGTTTGCCGTTGTAGTTGCTTGAATGTTTGGCATGACGAATTCTGCACGACATGGGCTTTGTGTGCAGACGCTCGTACGGGTACTTGTGCCGAATGAAATCGTGATGCGATCAGCGAATCCACGTGTTACGGTGGCGAGTAGCGTCACGACATCACCTGAGTTAAGTGTGCCATTTGTGAGGACGCTTAAGCGTCCAGAAACAGCAGGCGTAGAAACGACAGGTGTCGAGGTGGCTACGGGTGCAGGCATTGTCTCGACGGTCGAGGTTGTCATTGGGGGCGTTGGAGCGATCTGTGGTGGATTACGGGCAAACAGGTCCGTTTCGATATCGGCGGCCATCATGTGCTGGGTTGCTTCTGGAAAGTCCGCCGTCTCATCAATGTCTAGCCCGATGCGATAGTTTGTGAAGAAGGCGTCAGGAACATCGCTGACACGCCGATTCCAATCAGAGCCGAATAACCCGCGAGCCAATTCCTCAGTTTTGACCCAGCGCAGCCAACCGCCGCGCATGACGGCATAGACCTTTGGGTCAGTTTGGATTTTGACGAGCCCTGAACCAGGACGAATCGTCACTGAACCTCCTAAAAACAGTGAAGCAAGATCAGTATCGGCAATGGTTTGTACATTGCGAAAATCTGGATACCAGCTCCGATATGTTGTCTGATCAGGAAAACCGTAACGCTTGCCATCGATGGAAACAAAATACACGGCTGGACCAGAGCCTTTGACGAGGGTCCCTGCGCTCGGAGCGGCTGCATGTGCGGCAGACGTGTGTGAAAGACCAAGGCCAATGCTTATCAAGCCGATGCCAAGTAAGTTTAAAAAACGAAAGTTCAACATATGTGATTAGTGTATGCCTAAGTGAGCAAGACGTTCCAGCTGACCGTGTAGAAAATCACGTGGAAAGGCGTGTTCGTAGAAAGCATGATTCATACAAAAGTGCGTGGCTCCTGCTTTGGCGAGCGAGAGAATATTTTTTTCGTTAACGCCACCGTCGACGCTAATTATTACGTCGGGATTCATGCGCTGAATTTCTTTCACGCGGTCTGCAGTATCGGGGAGTAGATCTTGTCCGCTCCAACCGGGTTTCACTCCCATGACCTGAATCACATCAACGAGATCGAGATACGGTGCTAGATCCATGAAGGAAGTTCCGGGCGAGACAGCGAGACCGGTTTCACGTCCCTGGTCTTTCACTCGTTGAATGAGCATCTGATGATCGATATCAGCTTCGATATGCCAAATAATACGACGCACGGCATGGATATTCTCCCAACGAGAGATAACCGCGGCCGGATCTTCTACCATTAAATCAAGCTCGACTTTCGCATGAATATTCCAGGTTCTCACGACATCTGCGTCGTACCAGGTAGTGTTTTGGGCGAATTTTCCATCAATCATGTCCCACTGAACCCATTTCGAAGCGGTCTCAGCGGTGCGCAGTTTTGCTTTCGCTGTTTCCGGATCCTGCTCCAAGATGGTGGGCAGAATGAGATACGGCGATTCGTATGAGGAGGGAGGTTTGTTTTTCATGGGAGGCTTGTTAGGTGGCCGGGTGATCGAGTTCATTCACCCGACGCAGGTGTCGCTCGTCCATGGATGGAGCCGTGTTGATCCAGGTGTCGAGAATGGCAGGGAGTTCTGCGGGTTGTGTGACACGCCCACCGAGCTCTAATACGTTCGCGTGGTCATCTTGGCGAGCAAGTCGTGCATCCTCGGTGCTTCGAACGAGGGCGGCTCGGACTCCTGGATGACGATTCGCCTCGATGCTGACACCAATCCCACTACCGCAGAGCAGAACTCCCCACAGATTCCCTTCGCTTTTTGCGATGCGTTCGGCAACTTGATGAGCGATCACTGGGTAATCATCACCTGGAACCAGAGCGGGGCTCAAATCTTCCACGGCGAAGCCACGTTCTTGCAGAAAGGACACGACGGCTTGTTTCAGTTCGAAACCGGCGTGATCGGCGCCAACGATCACCTGGAGCGGGAGAAGCGACATATAGGGCTTATGCTAGCACAAATGCTTGACCAAGTGACGAGTTCGCCGCATCCTTAGTCTGATCTATACTTATGCCTGCTTCTTCCACCACTTCCTCTGATAAACAGCCCCTTTTTCCATCGATCGAAGAGGGAATATCTTCCTATTGGTCGGCAGAGCATATCTTTGAGCGGAGCTTGAGCGAGCGCTCTGCGGAGAAAGGATTTGCTTTTTACGATGGCCCACCATTTGCGACGGGGTTGCCGCATTATGGTCATTTACTTCAATCCGCGATCAAGGATGCAGTTCCTCGTTATTGGACGATGCAGGGGTACCGCGTGCCTCGAAAATGGGGATGGGATTGTCATGGTCTTCCGATCGAAAATATTATTGAAAAAGAGTTGAAGCTAGGTTCAAAGCGCGAGATAGAAGCGCACGGCATCGATAAGTTTAATGCGGCTTGCCGAACGGCTATTTTTGCGTACGAAAAAGAATGGGGAAAGTACATTAGTCGTCTGGGTCGTTGGGTCGAATTCGAGGATTCATATAAGACGATGGATAATAGTTATATCGAATCGGTATGGTGGGTCTTTTCGGAGCTATATAAAAAAGAACATATCTACAAAGGTTTGCGTGTGTCTTTGTATTGCCCTCGTTGCTCTACGCCAATCTCGAACTTTGAGGTGGCGATGGGAAACTCATATATCGAACGAGAAGATCCTGCGATCTATGTGAAATTTGCAGTCACAGGAGATTTGGCTGTGATCGAGGGTAAGAAGGCATATTTCTTGGCATGGACGACAACTCCGTGGACATTGCCTTCGAATACGGGATTGAGTGTACATCCCACATTGTCGTATGTGGCGGTTTCACGTGTTGGGGCGGACGAAGTATGCGTGTTGGCTGAAGCACGTGTAAAAGAGGTCTTTCCTGGTGAAGAGGTAACAGTACATGCTCGTTGGACGGGAGCTGAGCTTGAGGGGAAGACATATGAAGCTTTATATTCGTATCTTCCGGTCGAAGGTGAGGGGTTCCGTATTGTAGCCGGTGAACATGTCACTGCGACGGATGGAACGGGCATTGTGCATACGGCGCCTGCCTTTGGAGAGGAAGACTTGCAGATCGGGGTTGCAAAGCACTTGCCTATTCTACAGACCCTCACCGATGAAGGCGTGTTCATTTCTGCGTGTGGTCCGCTTGGTGGTCTAACAACAAAAGAAGCAAATACGTTTGTCATTGACGACCTGGCCCGTCGTGGGATGTTGATGCGCGAGGAAAAAATCACCCACAGTGTCGCAATCTGTTGGCGATGCGATACGCATTTGCTCTATAAGGCACAGCCGGCTTGGTTTGTGAATGTAACCCGTCTCAAACCGGGAATGTTAAGAACAGCAGACAAGATTAATTGGCATCCTGAGCATTTTAAAGAAGGACGTTTTGGCCGCGGCCTACAGACGGCACCTGATTGGAATATTTCGCGCAGTCGTTATTGGGGGTCGCCAATCCCAGTTTGGGAGTGTTCTGCATGCGAAACACGTACGGTGATTGGTTCGATTGAAGAGCTGAAAAAGCTCGCAAAGCCAGAAACGTGGCCAGAGGAATTCGATGCACATCGTCCATTTATCGATAGTATTATATTATCGTGTTCTTGCGGTGGTGAACAGAAGCGTATTCCAGAAGTCTTTGACTGTTGGTTTGAATCGGGCAGTATGCCGGTTGCGTCAGTTCATTATCCTTTTGAAAATAAGAAGTGGTTTGAGCAGCATTTTCCAGCCGATTTCATCGGTGAAGCGCATGATCAAACACGAGGTTGGTTCTACACGCTTCATGTGCTTGCGACGGCGCTCTTTGATAAGCCGGCATTCAAGGATGTGATTGTGACCGGTCTGATTTTGGCTGAAGACGGGAAAAAAATGTCGAAAAAGTTGAAGAACTACCCTGATCCTTGGATGGTCCTGACTAATTATGGTGCGGATGCTTTGCGCTACTACTTACTCTCTTCACCCGTGGTAGAAGCGGATTCGCTCAATTTCTCGGAGCGTGATCTACAGTCAGTGGTTCGAGGTTTCTTAAACCTCTTCTGGAACGTAAAAACGTTCTACGAAACGTATGCGAAAGATCAGCGTATCGAGGTCACTATGCCACGGAGTGCGCATGTGTTGGACCGATGGCTATTCTCTCGATTCCACCAACTTTTGACCGAGGTTACGCACGCAATGGACGGCTATCAATTAGCAACGGCAGCTCGTCCGCTCAAGTCGTTCGTTGATGATCTCTCTACGTGGTGGCTGCGTCGCTCACGAGAACGTTTCAAATCTGAGCATGAATACGAACGCCTCGATGCTCTCCGCACGCTCAAAGAAATCCTCGAGGAATTTGCAAAGGTATGTGCACCGTTTATTCCGTTTTTGGCAGAACGTATCTATCTAGATATCGGTGGTCAAAAGAGCTCCGTGCACTTGGAGTTGTGGCCAAAGGTTCAGGATCGCTATATCAACGATCGCCTGATGAAAGATATGGAATGGGTCCGTCAGATGGTGTCAAAAGGGCAGGAAGCGCGTAATGTGAGCAAGATTCCGGTGCGTCAAGCACTTGCCAAGGTTACGCTGTATCTACGCTCTGCAGAAGAAGTGCAGCGTCTTGGACAGCAAATCGACCTGTTATCATTGATTCGCGATGAATTGAACGTGGAATCTGTGGTGTTAGCTCCAGCTGTGGCGGATGCAGCGGAAGATGCAGTGGAGCTTGATACGGTGATCACTCCAGAACTTCGTAAGAAAGGGTTGCGACGTGAGCTTGTGCGTCAGCTCATGGCCTATCGAAAAGAGCTCAAGCTTTCACCTTCGGATATCGTGAAGTTTGGCTATGAAACGCAGAACACAGAACTGAAACAATTGATTGAAGAGGGGGCGGCCGAGATCGCGAAAGATGTACGAGCGAGTGAATTGGTTCCGGCGACGGGACTCTCAGAGCCGGCAGCGATGCGTGCAGAAGTGGGGGAGGGTGAGGTATTCTTGGTACGACAGTCCTAAATCGTTCATCCAAATCTATGTCTGCACACTGGCTCATTCGTTCTACGTCACTGCTTGCACTTGGTTCGTTGGCGCTTGTTGGATTAGGGTGCGGTCGCACGACGCGCGCGCCAGAGCCTGCGGCCTCATCAGTAACGCCAACAGAGGCATCAGGGGACGTGCGCGGGGAAACGGATGGTCGTGATGCGGGGCGCGCTCCGGTGCTACCAGGATCGGCAGCGCCTGTAGCTCGTGGAGCCTGTGATCACCCCTACTATCCGTTGCGCGCTGGCTACGAGATTCGTTATCGAAGCAGCTTCCCAGCTGTGGCCGGCGTGTCATCTGGTGGCTATGGACTGCGTGTAACGGCGGCCGATGGAAATACAGCTACATTGACGGCGAGCTTTGATTCTTCTGTTCCAGATCAGCCGCCGATTACCTCTGAGCAAATAATTGAATGTCGCGGCGGCGGTTTGCATGCGCGTTCCTACATCGATTTTGGTTCACGTGTGTCGGGTGGATCAGCTGCAAATCAATTTAAGGTCACGACCCTTGATTCAAGCGGTGAGATGTTGCCGGCAGATATGCGCGTTGGCTCTGAATGGCGTGGTGCGTTCAATATTCGTATGGCAGCCGTTCGGCCTGGTCCAGATAGTCCACTGCCGCGTCCGATCGATGTGACGGTCTCGATTAATCGTCGTGCAACGGCTGAAGAGACGGTGCGTGTTCCGGCGGGCGAATACCGTGCACTCAAGGTGGCGGCAACGACGGATCTAGGAATGGGCTCACCGATTAGCGGAACGGAGTGGTGGGTGGAAGGAGTTGGGATGGTGAAATCCGAATATAGTTTTGGTGGAGCGGGCGCGGGAAATTTCATCACCGAAGCAACGAGTGTGACAGTGCCCCGCTAAGAGAATATCCAGAGGAGTATAAAACATCCGGCCTTGGGCCGGATGTTTTAGTTCGTGACGATTATTCGGTGTATGCTCTATGATTGACAGTAAAATGGCAATTTTCTATACTTCCGACGCCAAATCCATGGGATAGGCGACGGTAGCTCAGCTGGTAGAGCAGGGGCCTCTTAAGCCCAAGGTCCTGGGTT
>CAZENZ010000058.1:0-7982 GCA_964513705.1 uncultured Gammaproteobacteria bacterium | reverse complement strand
GACCGGGCTTGAACCGGTGACCTGCGGTTTACAAAACCGCTGCTCTACCAACTGAGCTACTTCGGCAGATACTTTGACCATTTCTGGGAAAAGTAGGCCTAAAATACGGGGTTTTCTTCTATGCGTCAACGTGTACACCTGAAGCGTCGTTTGATTGACTTTTTGGCTATTTTGTGCTATATTGGTGGGTTCTGGATGTCCAGATCGAGCCTATTTCTAGGCTTTAGCTGGACGTCCGGAACACGTTCCTTACCAACCCTGTTCCTCCGGACGCGAAAGATCCAGCAATGGACGAGATTCTGAGAGAGTTCCTCGCGAGGATCGGGTCGCATCTAGATCCGATGGTCGCCGCCTTTCTCGCGCGGCTGCTCCAGTTCTTCGAAGAGAAGGCGCGGGCCATGACCGCGCTCTACGAAGAGCAGACTCGTAGGGTCGGCGCCGAGGTTCGACGCGTGATCCACCAGGAGAGCGAGCGGCTCGTGATCGACGGCTGCAAGGCCATCGGTCGCGGTCTGTGGCAACTCGCCCTGGCCAACCTCCTGATCGCGATCGTCGTCGGCATCCTCTTCGTCATCGGTCTGGGCTTCTACATCCGGTACCGCTGGCGCAAGTTCTTCTGGGAGCGCGACATGCTCGTGGAGACGCGTGAGCAGAACCGACTCCTCCGCGAACTGCTGAAGCACGGCCTCCGACTCGACGACGAGTCCAAGCCCGGCTGACCCCGGACACCCTCAACTCCCCGGTGCGGGCGGACCTACCCGTGCGCGCCCAGGGACCAGATCATCGATTCAAGTAATCGACGATGCGGCCCCTAGCCAAAAGACATTTCAAAAGCGTGCACCCTCAATGCGGGAACGAGCATCTCAAAAGTTAGCAATGCCGTATGTGCAACAAATTTGTTGCACATACGGCATTCGTTGTTTTTGACCTGCACTGTCTGACACCTTCTGCGTTTAACCTTCACCACCAAGTTTTTTTACCCACTTCGTAAACTCATCGCCTTTCTCTTCAAAATTTTTCCACAAACGATAGCTTGGTGAAGCCGTGGACAATAAACAGGCTTTCCCCTGAGAAGTATGGCTGAATGCAAAACGGACCGCCTCTTCCATGGATTCGGTTTCACACCACGCAAACGAACGTCGCGATACCTTTTCAAGCGTCGCTTTGATTTTAGCACCCGTATCTGGAAATAATACGATATTCTTTACATCAGATGCATCAATCATCTTTGCGAGTTCATCGAAGACGTAGCCACGATCTGTACCACCCAAAAACAACGTCTCAACATGTGGCCACGATTGGAGCGCTTGGATCGTCGCCTCAGGAGCCGTGGCAATCGCATCGTCAACAAAGGTGATTCCTTTGAATGTTCCAATATCCGTTAAGCGATGTGGGAGCGGCGTAAAGTTTTTCAGCGCTTCCTCGGCCCGCTGTGGTGTTACACCAAAGCGCTGTGCCACCGTCCACGCACCGCAGATATTCTGAAGATTGTGTACACCTCGTAAGCGCATCCCCTCAGTTGAAAACGGAAGGTCTTCTACAAAAGGCACTGCCTCTCCTGGAGCTTCCGCTACCAGTTCTTGCAACTCCGGATAGTGTTGGCTGTAAACAAATACCTGATTTTTATCCCCTTTGCGTACAATATTCGCCTTAGCATCGAAGTATGCTTCGAGCGACCCATGATAGTCGAGGTGTTCCGGAAAGAAGCTCGTGAATACAGCTACTTCAGGCGCTCGTTCAATATCATCAAGCTGATAGCTCGAGAGCTCCATGACATAGAGATCAACCAGCACATCTTCATCCAAGGCATCAAGCGCAGGCGAACCAATGTTGCCCACCAGGCGAACGCGCTTTCCACCCGCCTGCAACATCGCCGCAATGAGTGATGACGTCGTGCTCTTCCCTTTTGAACCGGTGACACCGATGACGGGTCGTTTGACGTTGGCGAAAAAGATATTCGTTGCCGTTGTATAAGGCACCGTCACCAAGCGTTTAGGGATACCTGGCGTTTTGATCACGAGATTACCAGCTGCTTGCAAGGCGAGATAGTTCGGATCGCGTGTTTGATCGGCGATGACAATCTCTGCTTGAGGTGCATGATTCTGGAGGAAACGCTCCGTCGCCTGACCTTCTTTGCCGTATCCAAGCAGGACGATCTTCTTTTTTGTTTGGAGCTCGGCGATGGTCATAGACTTTGATAAATGCTTTGGAATTGCGTGGGTAATTCAGCGATAGCCGATGCGTCCGGCGTCATCACGCGCACTTCTAGAGCCGACCAATCAGACACACGGGACGCAACTTCCTGCTCAAATACGCGCATGATCGGTTCATCTGCGTACACCCTCGATTGTTGAACGAGATGAAATGCCAGACGCGTTTCATCGGGCGTTCCGACACATTCAAAAGGCTTGATGCCCTTCACGCCAAGTAGTTCACGATACAAATCCGCGAGAGATGCATCACCAAACAAATTCTTACCAATTGCATCAACCAACTGATCTTTCGGAATGAACGGTGCAAGAAGAGCAAAGACGAAAGCGCATTTAGGACAAGTTCCACACCAATAGGCTTTCCCTTCGCGCTCAGGCTGAGCGGTACTCACTACGAAGTTTCGATTACAGCTCGAAACCGATCCAAGATACTGTGGTGAACGAGCAAACAGTTTTGCGATCGCAAGTTCATGCAATGGCCGCAACAATGAGAAAGTCGTCACATTTGGCGTGATGTATCGATGGATGTACTCACGCGCCATCCGTTCAGCTTCAACCGACTTCGACCATTGGTGATTCACCTCGACGCCGAGATATTCCACACTCCCTTCACTCGCGCTTGCTTCATTAGAAAAAGCCACCCACGCATAGTCGCACAACGTCGCTACGAAACCAGCCACAAACGACCAAATAATCGAAATAGGTACGTGACCGTTATAGGCCTCGCCCGATTTAGCACGCTCGATCATGCGTGGATCAAGTTTGCCATCGACCGTAAGCTTAGGTTCAGAGAAAAACTTCAGAACCCCTTCTTGAACTCTGGACGAGCCTTTAAAAAAGGGTCGCACAGAGATACCCGCCGCCTTAAGCAAATCTGCAGAAACCATCGAGTCCTTTCCTCCACCAATCGGGAGTAAGACACGATCCCGTCTTGGATAAGTGATCGGCCGAGCACGGCCTATCAACACATCACTTGGAACATTCACAAGACCTCGAAAATCGATCTGATTACGATAGAAAAATTCTCCCAAACCCTTGGTGTAAATCGTTGTCCAAAAACGTGCCTGCTCTTCACTTAACGAATATCCAGCACTCAATACCATCTTTGCAGGGCAGTAGAGTTTCCAGTAGCTCATCCCGAATGCGAGATGAAGTGATTGCAGCCAACGATCGATAAGCTCGGACGGCACAGCACTGAGACCGGCACGCGTTTCCTCGGGCAACGTTAGCGTTTCTTGATAGCTTTCTTCCGGCCTCTCAGCGAAGCGAATTCTGTATTCAAATACAGCAATCCCCGTCTCACGATCGAGCACGTAACGCGAAAAAACAAACTCACGAGGCTGACTTGAATGCATAGCAAACTGCGTGGAAACGTAGCATACTACGCATAACGTATGGAAGGACTGCGCCATCTTTTACAGGAAATTCATTCCGGTCCACGCGAAACTCGTCGTGCACGATTAGAAGATTACAAAGAACTGCTCAACCAAAAAGATGAACGTGCTACACAGCTCGTTCAAAACTTGTGGGAGGCTTCCAGAAAAAACGTTCCTTCAAGCACAGAAGCGCTTAAGGCACTTGTACGCAAAAGCAGCCTCCCATTCAAAGCACGAGATCAAGCTCTTCGCGGCATCGAAAACTATGAAAAACGGCGTGAACGCATCCGAGAAATTCTCGACGACTACCCAAGCCCAGCCATGCTATTTCGTGCCTGCTTTGGATCAAGCCCGCGAGGGAAAGTAGAAGTTCGAGTCGCTTCCGCTTCTGTCGCGCTTGTTATCTACGACGAAGAAGATTACGCAGATGCCTATATCGCGAGTCCAAGTCCCACCCCCGCACCGATGGATCCAGAAACCTGGAAGGCACAACACGCCCGAGCCCTTCTTTCAGGCGGCTGTGCTTGCCCAGCAACCCAAATACCGCGCTCTGACCATCTCTTTACGCTTGTAAACGCGGAAGACCGAAGCGCTCGTCAGATCATGGGTGAGCAGGCGCATCCCGCGCACGTCTTAAAAGCAACAGAACATCAACGATGTAGTCATCCAAAGCGTATCAGAGTCGGCCAAGGAACGGTCGATGTAGAACTTGAAATCGTTTGGTCAAACAATCATCTAAAAGCCCTCGAAATACGCGCGTCCCAGAGACCGTTCGGTTGTCAGATTGAGACCATTCAACATACGAATAAAGGGGAATCCGGTGTCCACGTTCGATTCCCCGGGACAGGATCTGGATCTGTCTTTTTCCGTATCATTCGAGATATGGTGATGGTTCAAAATCATTATTCACGACCCGTTGAATTACAATATACATCTCATACGTTTTCGGCGACCGAAATCGTCGATACAGCGAGCGTCCAAGGAACCATTGATCACGAAGATCAACATCAATGGAATAGTCTATTCAAACCAACCCATCCCTTTCCACCTACCCCTAAAGAACGGATGGAACAGATCGTTCTCCGTTCCCGCGAACATCCAATGCGGGGCATCAAGGAAGCGCTCGATTTTTTTATTGAACGAAGTATTCACGACACCAACAGCGGCAGTGTTGCGAGTCGAGCCGAAATACGAGGAAGAGATGAGATTCTCGCCTTCTATCGTGGTGGAAGAGGTTCGAAGCAAATACGCAACAGTCTCAACTGGTCACCCCTCTACCGATACTTTGAATCCATTGATCCAAAAACACCCGGCCAGCCGCCTGCTCATCTCAAAAACGAACTGCAACGATACGTAAAACAGTATCAAGCGACCTACACAGAACAGTTCCCCGATCTACCGGCTCCCCCACCATTTACAGAACAAGATCTGAATGCCTACATAGAGCTCCTCAAGAAGCGCTACACTCAACGAATCGAACACGGCATTCAAGCGATTGAGATTCTTGAGCAAACTGGATTGTCACGCGATACAATCCTTGCAAAACTCTACAAGGCCAATCTTCCTGAGTGGCTTCCACTCGCGCGACGATATAAAAAACGTATGGCTACTCCGTAGCCCCTCCCACATCCACTCCCACCGTCTTACGAAATCCAATACGATCCGGAGCTTCATCGCCCAAGTTCACCATAGAACCAAACTGAATCGACTCCTCTCCATAACGGTTACGAATCTGATCCATGGCATGTGAGACGCGCTTCCAAGGGACACCTGTATCAACAGACGTGAGAAAAGAAGACCCATCAAAGCGCAGCTGATCGCCAGGACTCACCAATCCCCAGAACGTCACTCCCAGGAATGACACCTCCTCATCTAATGCCCACAACTTGTGGAGAAGTTGCGTGCCTTGGTGGATAAGAGTGAACGAATCATCGGCCGGCTCGTGAAAGGCGTGGGCCAGTGAACGCGTAAAACGAAAGGGAAATCCCCAACCATGGATCTCATCGCCATCACCCTGCTTCCGAACACCAATCGTCACGTTCATGCCGGAAGCGCTTTTCCCGATGGAACGCATCCTACGTGCAGCACGCTCCAACAATCGCAAGAATACTGGGAATACTAATCCACGTTCGTTCACATGTCGTGGCACGCAATAGGAATGACCAACGGATTTCGGATCAGCGTGGCCATCCGCTAAATGCGTATCTACGTCCAGCCCTGAAAGCGTCGCCCACAAGACAAATCCGCTCTTTCCAAAGGCACGGATTAACTCAAGGGGAGCAGAACGCTTCACATCAAGGAGCGTGCGAACTCCCATCTTGTGCAACCGCCTTCGCAAACGAGGGCCGATGCCACACAAGGCATCGACGTGCATATCAGCCAATCTTTCATCCATTGTCTCAGGATTAAACACGACCAATCCGTTCGGCTTTTTGAGATCAGAAGCGAGCTTCGCCAATCGTCGATTCGCCGCAATCCCAACCGAGCACTTCAACCACTCACCCACCTCCTGCTGGATACGCCACTGGATCTTGGCACACAACCAAGCTGCTTCGGCCGTATCGCGGCATAAACCCGTCAGATCCATGAACGCCTCGTCAATCGAATAATATTCAACGCGGTCAGTGAACTGGCGCAGGATTGCAAAAACACGGCCAATTACCGATCGATATTTTGCTGGCTCATTCTGAATAAACGCGGCCTCTGGAACCTTCTCTCGCGCTTCCTCGACACGCATACCGACCTTCATACCACGCTGTTTCGCCTCAACTGAGGCGGCAATAATACAGCCACGCTCATGCAAATACGCGCACACACCCAACGGCCGCCCACGTAAACGTGGATTTGCCTGCTGCTCAACCGTCGCAAAGAACGAGTTCATGTCGATATGCGCAATGATCGACGAGGATGGCTTTAGATTCATACGAGCTAAAGTAATGGCACCTGCTCCAGAAACCACGTTCCACGCAAACAGAAAAATACCAACCGAAAAGGGTTTCCCATCACATCCGTCACCGAGAAGAAACGCACATACTCTCGCCCTTCTCGGCGCTCATGCATCAAGTGCACCGCCTTCACCGCATAGGCATGAGTCTGCCAACGAAAGCGCAGCGGCCGAATGATCCCTTTCGAAAAAACAGCCAACACTTCAATCGCCTCTCGTTCAATCGTCTGCACACCCATATAGAACAAAAATAGAACAGCACAAGACCTTCGTCAAGCAGCTTCTCCACAGGGGTATACTGCCAGAATCCTCCGCTGCACAGTATTCTATTCTTAGAATTACTCTTTCAACTTCTATGAGCCCATTTCGAGAATCCGCTATACCAAATGAGCCTAAGTCATTCGCTGAAGTTCCAGACGCAACACTCTGTCGGTTACTAGGAATGATTCGCCGATCCTATGCTGAACACAAAGATGCGTTCGCCTTTGAAGATAGAAAACGAGAGGCTGAAGCACTCATCAAGTCAGCAGATCCTGATGCCGTTGTTGTACTAACGATCACTCCGTCTGAGGCCATGCGAACCAAACTCGATCGCCTAGATAAGGCGCGTGGACAAAACTCTGCTGGTTTTAATTCCGGTTTTGGAACAGCTGAGCGACTACAAGAAGAATGGGATCGATTCGTTTCAGAGCTTAAACCGGAAGAGAGGCAAGCTTGGGAAAATCTTGGAGAAGAGCAACAGATAAGCGAGTTTGTCGCCAAGCGCCGAACCGAACCTAAGTCATATCTACGCTGGCTTACCAAGTTTTAGCGATCTAATCTGGTCAACGCGAGAATCGCTTGACCCTTCCTCCGTTCTCCGTCATTCTTGTCACGTCGTTCAGAAATTTTGGCGCACACGACAGACAACTGTGGGCGAGTGGCGGAACTGGCAGACGCACTGGTTTCAGGTACCAGCGATCGCAAGGTCATGAGGGTTCAAGTCCCTCCTCGCCCACCAACAACACACGCTCCCCACAAGGGAGCGTGTGTTGAGTTCTCACCATTCTTCGCCCTTATAATTACGGCTGTGTATGTTCAATCACGACAGCAGAATAGGCATCCGCTGAAACCGTTGCACGAAACGCCCGTCCCTGCTGAACAACTTGGATATCGATATGTTCCAAAATAGCGTCACCCTGCGTACGCTGGATGGTCAGCGTGAGAGCGCCGCGCACTTGATGACCAGAGAGATAGTTTACGCGATCTCTAACAAGAGGGGCGTTCGCCCGCATAAGATCAGCCACCGCAAGAAAAACCGCCTCATCTGCCGTGGCCCCGACATGAGACGCGGTAATGTGATTTGGGCGCTCACCTGGAGGATTTCCCGTCAGACGAGCCGTAAAAGGAGCGGCTGCGAAATCTGGATTATCGTAGACCGTTCCGATGCGATGCGCTGAAACAACTTCCCGC
>CAZENZ010000057.1:0-8120 GCA_964513705.1 uncultured Gammaproteobacteria bacterium | reverse complement strand
GTCCTACCATTAGACGATCCCCGAATAAGCAACTTATGGGGCGATCATACGGTTGAACTCCCCCTTCCGTCAATTGGACGATCTGTCCTCTTTTCAGGCGAATGACCGCAAGGCAAAATACCGATATCTATGAAAAAATTCCTTATTGTTGCGCTCGTATTCATCGGTATTATCGTTTTGGCCATCATTAATCCATTCACCACCGTCGATGCCGGTGAACGCGGAGTTGTATTACGCTGGGGCGCCTTCGAAGGGCGCGTCTTCGAACCTGGGCTTCATATCGTCGTCCCGATTGCGGAAAACGTGGTTAAGATGGATGTCCGAAGCAACAAGTTCTCGCTTGAGTCATCGGAAGCCTACTCTAAAGATCTTCAAGTAGTGAAGATCGAAAGCGCACTCTTATACCAGATTGACCCTGCACAAGTTGGAAACATCTATCAAGAAATTGGGACCGCTCTTGAAGAAAAAGTGATCCTTCCATCACTCGAGGCCGCCATCAAACAAACCGTTGCGAAATACACTGCGGAAGAAATTCTTGCACAACGTGCGCGCGTACAGCAGGAGATCGAGGATGCTGTGCGCACGTCTATTGCTCCACGTCACATGATCGTGACGCAGTACTCTATGGTGAACGAAAGTTTTTCTCCAGCGTTCGAAGATGCGATCGAGCGTAAGCAAATTGCAGAACAAGATTCCAAGCGCGCGGAAAACGAATTGAAGACGGCAAAAATCCAAGCGGAACAACGGATCGCTCAGGCACAAGCGGAAGCAACCGCCATTAAGCTGCAATCAGAAGCCGCCAATAACGACAAGTACGTCGCGTTGAAAGCTCTTGAGGTTCAAGTGGAAGCCGTAAAGAAGTGGGATGGCCAACTCCCTCAGACGATGGTGCCTGGCTCAAGCCTTCCATTCATCAATGTCGTTGGAAATAAGTAGCATGCAGATTCCTCGTTTTGTCACACTTGTTCTCGGCGGGATTTTTCTTGGAGTCCTCGTCGCTTACTTCGTATCAATACAGGTACAGACACCGAACTCTCCTCGTCCAATGAGCGGAGTCACAACAACATCTGTAAACGCATTGAACCCAAGTGAACCGCTTGAGCCAATTGAACGTACCGATTCTGCAGTTGATCTAGCAACGAGCGAACAAGCTCCGCCTCCTTTGGTTACTTCAAGTCAGATCACGAGTGGTGAACTTGCAACTACCACAAATACAGCGACGCAGTACGTTGTGCTCGCATTTGATGGTTCACGCTCGATCGACATGTGGAAAGAAACGCAGCGCTTTGCCAAGGAAATGACCGAGCAAGGAGCACCTGTTCACTTCACGTATTTTATTAATGCCGTGTATCTCTTAGCGTGGCAGCATCGTGATTTCTATCACCCGCCACAACACGCAACCGGCAGCTCTCCGATTGGTTTTGCGTCGTCAGAAAAAGATGTGGCCAATCGGCTCGAGCAGATGAATGCTGCCCTGGATAATGGCCACGAAATTGGCTGCCATCTGACGGGACACTTCAACGGCTCCACTTGGAGCGAGGCGGAATGGCGACAAGAATTCAAAAGTTTTTTCGATATCATTGGACGTGTGAGCGAATTGAATCATCTTGAAACAGAACCTGTTGAGCGTCGCGGTCTGAACATGGGGAAAGAAGGGTTTACTGGTTTTCGCGCACCCGAACTTGGCGTAAATAAACATCTCTGGCCAGTATTAAAAGACTACAAGTTTCAATACGACACAAGCCTGACTGATAAACCGGGGGTTTGGCCAAGCCGACGCGCGCAAGGCATGTGGGAATTCCCGTTGACGCGTATCAAGTTCGCTGGATCAAGTACGAGCTCCCTGCTTTCCATGGATTACAATTTTTATTTCAAACAGTCGAAAGCGATCGAGGCAGCTACACGCGGCACACCACTCTGGGACGAATATTATACTCAAGTTCTCACGTCCTATCGTGACTACTTTAATCAGAGCTATCAAGGCAATCGTGCACCAATTTTTATTGGTCATCACTTCTCGCTTTGGAACGATGGTGTCTATTGGGAAGCCATGAAAACCTTCGCACGCGAGGTCTGCAGTAAACCTAACGTGAAGTGCACAACCTATAAGGATGTCATGAAAGACCTCAACAAACAGGCAATCCAGTGATACAACGTGGCCATGTCTGTGCGATCAGATCAGGATTTGGTCCGAGCTTCACGCAAAGGAGACTATCGAGCTCTCGACGAGCTTTTCTCTAGGTACACGGACGGATTGTATCGTTTTGTGTTACGCATGTGTCATGAGGCGACCGCTGCTGAAGACATTGTCCAAGACAGCTGTGTCAAAGCCTGGCAAAAGCTGGCGAGTTTTCAAGATGATCGTAACTTTAAACCTTGGTTATTCGCGATCGCCCGAAACACAACCCTTGATTACCTAAAGAAAAAACGTGCCGTCGCATTTTCAGATCTAGATGCACCCTCGGACGCGGATGAGGGTTTTGAGGAACGGATCGAAGATCTTCGGCCCCTCCCCCTAGAACTCCTGGAACGCCAAGACGAGAAAGCCCTTCTCGAACAAGCGCTTCAGACCATTCCGCTTACCAGTCGTACAACCCTCCTTCTTCACGAGGGAGAGGACCTGACTTTTCAAGAGATCGCCAAGATTCTGGAAGAGCCCTTGGATACGGTAAAAAGCCGTTATCGGAGAGCCCTTATCAAGCTCCGCTCAAGCCTCAAGGATTTGCTCGATTAAGCTATTCTTACTGGACCTCTGCACCAAAAGCAGGTGCACCGTCGTAATAGGCGTAGGTATGCCTCAACACGACGCGCTTCACGCGCTCCTCCAACGACCTGACGCACCAAGCGGACTCCCCTCCCGAATCATACAACGGATTGAACGATCCATCGTGCGCCGTCTTTGTATGGAGATTGGAGCCGTCACCGCGATTACGCTTGGCTTTATTGGATATCTCATTTCCGTCTGGTCAACCATTTGGATCGAACTACGCGAATCGTCACTCATCGAGTTTGGTCGTCTCGCCTGGTCTGACCCAGATGTGATTTTTTCGAACATAGGTGAGACGCTCTGGAGTATTGCAGAAATGCTGCCGATGGAGCTGATCCTCGCCGGGCTTTTCCTTGTGTTGTGTGCGACCTGTCTCGCCGGCTTCGTTCTACGTCTACGAGAAGTACATCATCAGTCGCCTCTTCTTTCATAATATTTTATGATCTCTTCAATTCCCTCGAAGCGTGTATTAGTTGTTCTTGGCTTGCTGGCGGTCTGTATTCTCATGTGTCTTTCTTTTTTGGCAGGAGCAAAGACCACCGAACGTCGAGCCCGTCACTTCGATAACTGGTCGAACCACTATCCCGAAATGATGCGTTCCCATCGTGGGAATCGTAAACCCATTCCGCAACCTATGCCGCACGGTGTATTCGGTCGCGTGTTATCCGTGACAGGTACCAGCATGATCATCGAAGGTCGTGATCATTTTGAACAGAACGTGATCGTCGGTGGCAGAACCATCCTCCGCAATCCGTGGGGAGCAGCTACAAGCAGCGATGTTCAGCCAAATATGGAAGTTGGTGTGTTTGGGGTACCGAATTCCCTGGGACAGATCGAAGCACAATTAATTCGACTATTTCCTGAGCAAAACGCAAGCAACGGAGCTCAGCGCTAATCCTTCCTATGATCCGACATCTTAAACGGTTGCTGCAGAAAAAGATTTGGCTCGCGATCATTCTGGTAGTGGCCGTTGGCGGAGGGGTTGCCTATGCCAAGACCCGTACCAGGCAAGAACCACTACGCTACGTTTTAGCCGCCGTCAGCAAAGGGACGCTCATCACGTCCGTATCTGGTAGCGGTCAGGTCTCTGGTCAAAATCAAATTGACCTCAAGCCCCTCGTTTCTGCCGAGGTGACGAAGATCTTGGTTACATCTGGACAATCCGTCTCGACCAGCCAAATCCTTATTCAACTTGATACAAAGGCTGGACAAAAAGCCGTGCGTGACGCCACACGGACGGTCAGAGACGCACAAATTTCTCTCGCATCAGCAGAACTATCTTTACGTAAACTCCAGCAGCCACCTGATACCGTTTCGCTCATTCAAGCAGAAAACTCTGTGAAACAGGCGGAGCGGAGTTTAGAGCAGCTTCGTGAACCGCCAGACGCCTTTGATATTCGTCAGGCCGAAGCCGATATTGAAACACAACAGGCACAGGTGAAAATCTCATCCGACGGCGTAACGCCACAATCAATTCGTGACACGTATGACGATGTTGTACCGACACTGAAGACCATCTCGCAAAGCATCACCCAAGCACTCTACAGCGCGGATGATGTCCTGGGCGTAGATCGAACAACCCCAAACGATTCCTATGAACGGTTCCTATCGGCACAAGATTCGATGAAGCTTGAACAAGCTCGCACGCTTTACCAGCAAGCACGAACACCGGTACGTGAACTAAAAACGCTCACCGAGGCCCTACAGCAGCAAGATGAACCGACGGAGAATATCGATGCTGCCGTACGCAAAGCGCAAAGCGTTCTTCAGATCATGGGACCGCTCACACAGTCGGTGTACGACGTCCTTCAGGCAACGGTGTCTTCGGTTGCGCTGAGCGAAAGTACGCTCAGCGGACTCAAGTCCACCGCTCAAAGTGATCACTCGACGATCATTAGCCGACTCACATCGCTCACCAGCGTGAGCCAGTCACTTGACAGTGCACGCGATGCACACAGTGTCAATGTACGCGCCCTCGAAAAAGCAACCTTAAACTTGGAAAAACTTAAGAAAGGGGCTGAACCGCGTGACATTGCCGCCGCTGAAGAGCGCTTAGCAGAAGCACATGCCTCGCTCGCTAAACTAAAACGAGGGGCGGATCCTTTGGATATTTCGAGCGCACAGAACACCATCATTCAGCGTCGTGCTGCCGTCAGCGATGCACAAAATAAGCTTCATGATGCACAGGAAGCGCTGGAAGATTACACAGTACGCGCTCCGTTTGATGGCATCATTGCGAAGATCACCGCTAAAGAAATGGATCAAGTATCCGCCTCGACAGCTCTTGCAACGCTCCTGACGCACGCCAAAGTCGCTCAAATCACACTGAATGAAGTCGACGTATCAAAAGTGCACGTAGGACAAAAGGCAACACTCACCTTCGACGCTCTGCCCGACCTAACCATCGCAGGAACTGTCAGCGAAGTAGATTCCATCGGAACGGTGACCCAAGGTGTGGTGAACTACGCTGTGAAGATACTGTTCGTCACTCAAGATGATCGAATTAAGCCTGGCATGAGCGTGTCTGCTTCCGTCATCACAGACACCCGTGTGGATGCACTCGTCATTCCAAATGCAGCTTTGAACGGGAGCTTCGTACAAGTGATCTCAGGAATATCCGCTGAGCAAGCACTCGATCCTCAAGGCGTTCTATCACCCACCGGACCACAACGCGTGTCTGTACAAGGCGGTCTTGCGAATGACCAGCAAACAGAGATCGTTTCAGGACTCACAGAAGGTCAATTCATCGTGACGCGAGTGATTGATCCAAACACACAAGCGGCCGGCGCTACGCGTACAGGTACAGGACAAGCGGCAGGCGCAGCTGGCGGGCTTCGTATCCCCGGTCTTGGCGGAGGCGGCGCCGGCGGCTTCACAGGTGGCGGAGGCGGAAACTTTGTGCGCCAAGTTCGCTAATCCGTATATGATTGAGGCACGTAATCTTGTTAAAGAATATACGACTGGAAAAGAAACGACCCGTATCCTGAAGGGAGTGTCTTTTTCGATCAAAAAAGGTGAGTTTGTCGCAATCATGGGACCTTCAGGCTCTGGAAAATCCACCCTCATGCATATCATTGGCGCGCTCGATACACCAACGTCTGGAACCTATCTCCTCGATGGTGAAGACGTCTCACAACTCAGCACCAACGAACTCGCACGGATTCGCAAAACGAAAATCGGGTTTGTATTTCAAGCATTTCACCTTCTACCTCGCACAACGGCCCTACGAAACGTCGAACTGCCCCTCATCTACGCGAATGTGAACGCTGAAGAGCGCGCCGAACGAGCCAAACAAGCACTTCTTGCCGCTGGACTGAGTGAAGAAAAACATCTCAATCTCTCGAATCAGCTGTCCGGTGGACAGATGCAGCGTGTCGCCATCGCTCGCGCTCTCGTGAATGATCCAGCAATTATTTTAGCCGACGAACCCACCGGGAACCTGGACTCAAAAACCGGAGAGCTCGTGCTAAAAACGTTTGAAGAGCTGAACGCCCAAGGGCGTACGATTGTCCTCATTACGCACGAGGCCTCTGTCGCCGAGCATGCCGACCGAACACTTGTAATTCGTGACGGTGAACTTGTTGTATGAAGGCCTTAGATCAGCTCGAGGAAATCTATCTTGGCGTATCTTCCAACAAGGTACGCTCCGGGTTAACCATGCTCGGTATTATCATCGGCATCGCTTCAGTCATCGCAATGTTGTCGATCGGGCAAGGTGCCAAGTCACAGATCGAAAGTAATATTCAATCGATTGGCTCCAACCTGCTTCTCGTTATGCCGGGCGCACAACGCGGCGTAGGAGCGTCCGTGAGCGCAGGCCGTGGCTCAGCCCAAACGCTGACACAAGACGATGCAACCGCCCTGAAAAATCTCCCCAGCGTGCAGGCAGTCGCCCCAGAATCGTCCCGTCGCTACCAAGTAACTGCGCGTGGCAAGAACACGAATACCCAAGTAATGGGAACGGCCCCGGGATATCTCTCCGTTCGCAACTTAACCATGCAAACAGGTGCCTTTTTCACGGAGGGACAGCTCACCTCTCGGGCCAAAGTCGCCATCCTTGGCCCAACTACCCAAACAGACCTGTTTGGTGAAGGCGCTTCCGCCATCGGCCAGCGCATACGCGTGAATGGGATTGATTTTAGCGTCATCGGTGTCACAGCCGCGAAAGGCGGCTCTGGATTCTCAAACCAAGACGATATGGTCTTCGTTCCGGTTACGACGATGGGTGCCTTTCTCACAGGGAATGACTCAATCAGTACGATCAGCGTCCAAGCAAAAGACGCGAGTTCCATGGCGCAAGCCCAAGCGGAGATCACAGAAGCACTTCTCGGGCGACATAAAATCCCCTCGCCCGATCGTGCCGACTTCAGTATCCTGAATCAATCCGATCTCGTGAGCGCCGCCTCGAGCATCACAGACACTTTTACCGCACTCCTCGCCTCCATTGCTGGTATTTCGTTACTTGTCGGTGGAATTGGGATCATGAACATGATGCTGACTACCGTGACAGAACGTACGCGAGAAATCGGTCTCCGTCAGGCCATCGGGGCCGAGAAACAAGAAATCGTGTTGCAATTCTTGGGTGAAGCGATTCTTCTGACGCTCATGGGTGGCGCAATCGGTATTCTTCTGGGCTATGGAATCTCGCGCATCATCAGCTCGCTTATGCAGATGCCTACAGTTGTTTCCTGGAGCTCGGTCGGACTAGCGGTTGGCGTATCAGTTGGGATCGGTCTTGTCTTTGGCTTCTACCCCGCTTCGCGGGCCTCGAAACTTAATCCTATAGAAGCATTACGTTATGAATAATAAATTCATCCTTTCGTTGGTGGTTTGCATTATCGCCGCTGGTGGTTTGGGATTTTACGGTGGCACGGTCTACACCAAAAAGAATCCTCCGGAAGCCACACGTACCGCGTTTGCAGGACGCGGGATGAATAACGGACCACGCGGAACTGGCAGTGAAGGGTTCATGCGCGGTGGTGCCGGAGGGCAAGGCAACGGAGGGTTCTCTGGGGGCGAAGTTGTCAGCAAAGACGCGACAAGCCTCACGCTCAAACTCATGGATGGTGGATCGAAAATCGTTCTCTTCTCGTCATCAACCCGTGTTGGAAAAATGTCCGATGGAACGCTCGATGACCTTTCAACCGGAACGAACGTGATGGTCAACGGAACGGCTAATCAAGATGGCAGCATTACCGCCACGAATATCCAGATTCGCCCCGCAGGAGCGCCAGGAGACACCATGATGTTCCGCGGACGCGGCACGACGCCTCCGCCACAACAGCCGTAATTCTAGTTCGCCTCCAAACACAGTAGCCCCGCATCATGCGGGGCTTTTCGTTTTCAGGCTATC
>CAZENZ010000056.1:0-8154 GCA_964513705.1 uncultured Gammaproteobacteria bacterium | reverse complement strand
TACTCCAGCCTTCCAAGTTGGAGAGAGGGGTTCGATTCCCCTTACCCGCTCCATGAAACATCATCGCTCTACCGCGATGATGTTTCGTTTTATCAGCGCCAAATACCATAAACGCGCAACGCACCCGGAGGGCCAGCTCAACGAGTCGTTGCGCATGTGCCCACGCGGGTGCGTGAGAAGGTCACCACCCCAGAGGCAGGGGCGGGCCGTAGTTCTTGTCCGAGAGGAGCCTCGCGACATCGACGCTGTAGACATGGAGACGATCACGTCGCCGGCCGCGGATCTGGATCCGACGCGCAACCGGGAAGGGCCCACCGCCGAAGGAGGGTCCGAGCTCAGGCAACGCCGCTCAGTTGGACGAGCAGCAGGGTTGAAGATACGAAGAGTCGGTATTTGGCATCAAAAAGAACCCTCGAGCGTCAAGTATTTGATTATTTTTCAGCGTTTTTTACCCGATACATTTTGACAATCAGGCGATTACAATAGTACAAACTACCATCCTCTGAACTCCTGTCGGAGATCTCAGACGGAAGCAAGAAAGCGAGGCTAGCGTGACGCTGGCAGATTTTATCCATACGCCTGGCTGGCAGGTATTCATTACCGTGGTGAGCCTGCTGAACGCGGGCTTCAACATCCCACAGACCCGGAAGGTCTGGGCCGAACGCCAAACAGCTGGACTGTCCATCGAGAGCTACTGGATGCTCCTCGTCGTTCAGATCAGCTTCGGCATTCACGGGCTCGGTCTGGGGGATGTGTTCGTCCCCGTGTCAGGAGCGGTGGCAGCCGCTACCACCACCGCCATCATCGTCGGCATCTACTACCGACGCGCGCAGGAGGAGAGGAAGGAGGACATGCGCGATCGGTGAAACGCCCGTCGGCAGCTACGCTTGCGCCGACGGGCGTACTGCGTTCTTAGGCCTCTTCCATCATTTTTACGAGCACGGGATGCGTAATATACTTTTTCGCATGGTCCACAAATTCTTGTTTCTGTACCGGCTGACCAGCACGTGCATATTCGGCAGCTTTCAATACTGCTTGAAGCTTATCCATCTGCCTTCCAATATTCGCCTCAAGCGAATCTCCGTGCTCAAATTCAAGCCATAGACCGAGACACTCCTCTCCCACCGCACCTAGTCCAGCGCATATCTTTTTCATCGCGGCCAACTCCTGCTCATACTTAGACGCCCGAACCTTCACCAACTCATCACCAGAGAGAAGCGCCGTCACGATGTCCCCCACTTCGTATTCCGGCCAATCGTGCACCTTCAACATGTTCTGTAGCTTCAAGGTATCCAGACCTGGAATATGCGGCGAGACAACATCAACCAACGTCACGAGGGAATCAATATGCGCTCCAACACTTTCTGGATTCTCGACCCCACGCTTCACCCAACCCGTACGTGGCAGCGCATAGAGCCCTTCCATGATAGTCCGCTCATTCATACTTTGCCGGCTTTAGACCAAAGGCTCTGCGTCGCTTCAAAATCGTCTCTTCCTGTATCCACCACTCACGCAGTTCACCTGCCAAGAAAAAAGAACCTGTGGCCACGATCAGATCTTTTGGCTGCGCTTTAGCCAACGCCTGTTTCAACGCATCGTTTGGATCGAGAAAAACCTTAGACGAAACGCCTTGCTTCAAGTACTTCTTGGACATGTGAGAGAGCTCGTCTGGTGGCGCGCATAAACGGTCCTTCATCTGAAAACGCGTAATATACACTGCGTCCGCCAAAGGAATAACTTGTTCCAAAATTGCTTTCGGATCTTTGTTCTTCGCAAATCCAAGTACAAGATGAAGTTTTCGATACCGAAGCTGCTTGATATTTTCGACGGTTGTTCGAATCTTTGCTCGATTATGTGCCCCATCCAAAACGACACACGGACCGGTTTGCATGACTTCAAAACGGCAGGGTAAACGAGCTGCGTCGATCCCTTGCTGAATTGCCTGTGATCCAATACCCAAGCGTTTCGCGATTGCGCTCGCCAACGCCGCATTTTCTGCCTGATACCCATCCTTTACGCACAGCGGTGAGCAGATAGCTCCAACTTCATTGCACGCAGCACGAAATAGCTTCAACAAAGCGGGTCGTTTTTCTGTCGTGAAAAATACGGATCCATGCTTGATAATCCCCATCTTATCCTGAGCGATCTTCCGCAATGTATTCCCCAATATTTCCATGTGATCGTAATCGATGTTCGTGATCGCTGTGATCAGGGGCTTTTCAATCACATTGGTTGAATCATATCTTCCGCCTAAGCCCACCTCGAGTAATACCAGCTCGCACTTTTGGTCCTTGAAATAGAGAAGCGCGATCGCGAGAAACAGTTCGAAGTACGTCGGACGTCCGTACGGACCGCTGAAATATGCCCGATCAATGATCGGCTTGATCTGTTGCAATAGGTCCGCAAAACGCTGCGGCTCAATAAACCGTGTCCCTACGCGAATCTTCTCAATCGATGTAGTCACAAATGGCGACGTAAACGAACCAACATGCACGCCAGCCGCGACAGCCATTTCATGCACGAGATTCGTAACACTCCCCTTTCCGGACGTGCCCGTAATATGCACGAACTTCATGCCACGATCAGGATTTCCGAGAAGATCCAAAAAATATCTCATGCGCCGAAGATGCACCGAACGATCACCAGAACCACCAGCGAGATAGGATTGTTGAGTAGGAAGATTGGCTAAGCCTTCTAGATAACGAATCGCTTTTTGATAGGAAAAGTGAGAATTCATACAGAAGAGAAAATAAAAAACACCTCCGGAGTGGCGTTTTTTATTCGCTCTCCGGATCTTATCTCACGATCTGCACAAAACTCGACCATGTTGTATGCATTTTATTCAGCAGCATAAAGGAGGTATTACGCCGAATGGCTCTACTTTGCAAGACGCTCTGCTTCCGCCGTTGCAGTTTCCGCCTCACGTTCTTCCTCTCGTCGCATCGGAGCTCCGAGCTCCTCAAGATAGCTCGCGAGCGTCGTAAACGCGTAGCCTTTTTGTTGGAACAACCTGGCACGCCCCTCTTCTAGATGCTGCAGCGCCGTCTGGTCTACCGACTGACGACTTTTCACAAGCCCTTCGTAGACTACTGCATCCCGTGCTAGACCAACATAATTCTGTAGCATCGCTTCCAGGTCCCGCGTGTGCCCAACCGACAGTTTATATCCCGATCTTTCGACCTCGCCTCGTAGCATACGTGCATACGCGAAAAATTCTGGAAGTTGGAGCACCAAAAAGCGCTCAGCACGTTCCAGATAATCCTTCAAAGCCTTCCAAGTCCAGTCCTTTCTATCGGGAAGAGCGTGCACCTCGGCAGGCACTCGAATACCAAATGCCTCTAGTACACGACTTTGGTAGATTTTTTGATGAATCAGTACAAGGAGCGAAGCTAGTTCAGAAGGATACTCATCTAGCATCTTTTTTTCGATCTCCGCCATGCTTGAAACCGGATTTTTCTTTGGATCGAATAGTTCGCTCGGAAGAACCGGTGGTCGTCCCTCTACACTCGTCTGCTCGCTCTCTATATGCGCAAATGGACTTCCGCTCAACTCACGCTCCAAAGCAGGGATCTCTTCGAGAAAATTCCGCATTCCATCACATTCCGCTAATAATTCCTCACGCCTCAGTTTACGCCGCTCAGCATGGTCAATTCGAGTGATTCCACTTTCCTGTGGGGCTTTGGCGAATGGAAGATGTTGAGCATCCGCATCTGGTACAAACGCCTCTCCACGAAACATAGGCATATGAAGGAGTATACTCCACTCGCCGGAACTTCTAGAATTTATTTGCAAAAAAAGCCGTATATGGCACAGTTTTGCCATATTCTTTTCTTATTTTCCCTGTATGGCCATGGCTGACCGATTTCAACACCAGATCCAAACACTCTTAGAGGGAACGGACATTCAACTCAATGGGACTCGCCCTTGGGACGTGCAGGTCCACGACTCGCGATTTTATGCCCGCGTTCTGGCCCAGGGCACTCTTGGTCTCGGCGAAAGCTATATGGATGGCTGGTGGGATTGTGACGCGATCGATGAATTTATCGACCGCATCTTGCAGCATCGGATTAAAGACAAGATCCGCCCTTCGCCCCAACTTATTTTCGATGCACTCGCCTCACGCATCAGTAACCGTCAAAACCAGCGCCGCGCCTTCCACATCGGTGAAGCGCATTACGATCTTGGCAATGACCTGTACGAAGCCATGCTCGACAAACGCATGGTCTACACCTGTGGCTACTGGAAAGACGCTCAAAACTTGGATGAAGCTCAGGAAGCTAAGCTCGATCTCGTGTGCCGCAAGATTGGATTGAAGCCCGGTCAACGCGTGCTCGACATCGGTTGTGGCTGGGGCAGCTTTGCCAAGTTCGCCGCACAGAAATACGGCGCCAAAGTAGTAGGCGTAACCGTTTCAAAAGAACAAGTTGAACTCGCCAAAAAGCGCTGCGCGGGCCTCGACGTCGAGTTTCGTCTCCAAGACTACCGCGACGTCAACGAACAGTTCGATCATATTATTTCGCTCGGCATGTTTGAGCACGTCGGCTACAAAAACTATCGCACCTACTTCGAAGTTGCCGCCCGCTGTTTAAAGGAGGGTGGTCTATTCTTGCTCCACACGATTGGCGGACTCAAGTCTGTCACACACACCGATCCCTGGATCAGTAAATACATCTTCCCGAACTCTATGTTGCCCTCCGTGGCACAAATCGGTTCCGCCATCGAAGGCTTGTTCGTCATGGAGGACTGGCACAACTTCAGTGCCGACTACGATAAAACCCTCATGGCCTGGTACAAAAATGTCGAGGCGCGTTGGCCAGAGCTCTCAAAGAACTACGACGATCGCTTCCACCGCATGTGGCGCTTCTATTTACTGATCTGCGCCGCTGGCTTCCGCGCTCGCTATAACCAACTCTGGCAAGTGGTGCTCAGTAAAAATGGTGTACGTGGTGGCTATCAGCGCGTCGTTTAGTTCACCAAACGTTCCGTGGGCACAATTAAAGCAGCGCACGGCCCCTTACGGTAGCGGGCGGTAATAAAATACCCTGACCCATCCGTTCAGCTAAGCGATCCATATTATTGATGACTTTGGCCGCTTGAACGGGATTAGGCGTTACATGAGTCCACTGCCAATACGTCTCGGCATTAGTCCACGCCACATCGCGCGCCCAACCGATAAGCGTGATGGCGAGTTTCGAGTCCAACGGATTCACGCGATGTGAAACCGCCTTCAACATGCCCCGCGCCATTTCCTGCATTGCTTGTACTTCCACCTCTTCGAGAATCTCGTTAACACGAACGTAGTCCGCTTCTTCAGGCGTCCCACGCTGTGGCACCGTGTGTGTTTTCTCACAAGCTTTTACCACCGCTAACGCCAAATCACGATTGATGTGTGCGTTCACACCAGCTAGCGCAAATTGCACGGGGGCAATCTTCGGATGATAGCGAAGCTCAAGGAGCGGCTTCCACGCTCGTGGCATGTTTTTTGATCGCGTGAGCCAACATTCAATCGCCTGAAAATACAGCTCCGCAAACTGCACATCGAGATAGACCAACCAATCTTGGTGCGCCCACTTCCCTTCTTTCCAATCTCGCTCAATCGCCATCGTCACACGACGATATAAGGAGTTAAACCACCAGAGTCCATCATCTTCGTGCAACAAGTCATGGAGTTTATCCATCAAGTCAATAACATCTGTAATCGTTACGAGACAACGACTTTGTACCAACTCTAATACCTGTTTATTTTGCTGATCGTGAAGCGCCACATCGCACAGAAGCGGTTTCATACCCATCAGACTAACAAAAACCAACACACTCGCCCATACGAACGAGTGTATCGATCTAGATACAACTTACAATGATTTAGGATGCCTTGTAGATCAAGACTCTCACATTCGGTCGCGCCTGCAGCTCCCCCATGTTTACCAGTGTATCAACGAATGACTCGAGGAAGTTCGGCGCCAGGTCTTCAAATCGCGCAAATGGGAGCAGGTCCATCTTAGCGGCAACCTCAGGTGCTACGTTAAATTTAGTCGTGATGATGGCACGCGCTTCATCTGGATGAACGAGTTCGTAGGCACTCGATTCATGAATGGCGAGCACCACTTGTTTAGCGAGCGCTGGATGATCGGCTGCAAACTTAGCAGATATTCCAATCCCCCCAATCGGTGACTTATCGAAGACACCGCCATAAATGCTTTGCGTAATCGCTTTATAGCCACCTTGAGATAGCGTAAGCGAAACCGTTGGCTCAAGCATATGCGCTGCTTGAACCGTTCCTGACTGTAAGGCAGGAAGTTGATTTGAAGGCGGCATCTGTACGAACTCAATCTTCGAGACATCTATCCCCTGGCGCTTCATGACGTCTTTCAAGAAGTTCGTGGCGGTTGTCCCTGGAAACACAGCAACTTTTTGAATTTTTGGATCTGAGAGCGATTCGATCCCTGAATCCGCTTTCACCAACACACGATCAAATGATCCATCGCGTGAGATCACGGAGGCGCTCACTAACTTGATCTTCCCTGGATCTTTCGTCTCAGCATTCAAGACAGGGATCATGGAGATCAATCCAAGATCGATATCGCCACGCACCAGCGCCTCGGTTGCTAAGTTTGATGAAGCCATAGGCACGAGCTCAACCTTCACTCCCTGCTTTGTGAACTGCCCCTTGTCTTGCGCCAAAAACAACGGTACAGAACCTAGATGTTGGTTAAAATAACCAATCTTCACTACGCGCTCTGGCTCGGTACGGATTGTTTTAAGGGTAACGAGTATCACTCCGCCAATAGCGACGAGCACGACAAAGATGACTCCTAGAAGAGCCTTGCGTGACATAGGAAACAAGAGACAAGACTTAGTAACGACCACTGATCTCACCAGCATTCCCTGATGAACTCGGTGGCCGTCCCGTTCCGAGTGTGTACAGAACTCGAAACGGGCGTGCGCTGAGGCCGTGCATGCCTCCTACTAAGAAAGAACGATAGTGACCTTCACGAACTCGAATACGTTCCACATATATCCCGTCACCTCAGATACCCCCTGCACCAGCATGAGCTTTATCACCCCCTCCAAACTAGCCTTCACGATCTCGCTACCAACAACCACCGTGATGATCTGATCCATGATGGTTTCCCTCTTGCGTCTTTCTATCTGGGTTGAGAATCGAGGACGAGACAAGGCTCATCTTCGTTATTTAATATACATAAATTTGACTAAATTGTCAATTTTTAGTATATAGTGTATATACATAATATACTCATAGCGAGATATGCCAACGAAACAAACACAAGAATTCCTCACACAATCTCTCGAAGAACTTGGCCTCACGGCTCACGAAGTGAACTTGTATATTCTGTCGTTACGCCTCGGCCCCACCCCTGCCGCAACGCTTGCCGAAGAACTTAAGATTACGCGCCCGAATATCTATAAAGTTATCGCTGGTCTTGAGAAACATGGCCTTGCGAACTTCTCTGACAAGAAAGGGATCAATAAAAATTTCATGGTGGAATCGCCTACAAAAGTCGTAGAACTCTTACGTGTAAAAAAACAGACTGTACAAACATTCGATACAAAGCTCACCGAAACCATGCCGGATTTGCTCGCACTGTATCAGCAAGGCGAGCTCCCAACTTCGATTCGCATTTTCGAAGGTGCAGATCAGTTTCAAAAACTGTTTTTTCAAACGCTCGATGAAGCCCGTGAAGAAATGCAGTTCTTTGGATCCGCTAAGGATTTTCGCGAACTTGTCCCGTGGGAACAACACAAAACCTGGATGGACCGCCGCCAACGCAAAGGGCTACGCATCAAGGCGCTCTTCTTACCAAGCGAAGAGATCAAGCGCATCGCTGGTGACGGTGACCCATTACGCGAAACTCGCCTTTTGAAAGGCATCTCCCCGTTTCAAACCATGTTCCAATTATACGCAAACAAAATGGTGATCTGGCAGCCTAAAGCAGCATTAGCCGTTCTCATTGAAGATCAGTACATCATCGCCATGATGAAAGCGATGTTCTTTAAGTTATGGGAAGGAAGTGCTCCCTAATACAGACATAGACGTCGAGCGTAAGAACAAAAGAAAAAGACCCGTACGGGTCTTTTTCTGTGGTGCCGAGAGCCAGGATCGAACTGGCGACGCAAGGATTTTCAGTCCTTCGC
>CAZENZ010000055.1:0-8268 GCA_964513705.1 uncultured Gammaproteobacteria bacterium | reverse complement strand
AAAAAGCCGATTGGATCCCTATTCTGAGGGATATCTACAATTCCGGGCAAAAAGCTCGACAAACACTTGCCGCTGTAAATGAGCTTCGAGAATCCATTTTTGATGAAGACGATCCGGACGCGCGAAAAAATTTCCCCATGGATCAGCGTATTCAAGCGCATATTAAAACACTCGGGGTGAATTTAGAGTCCGAGGCAACAGCGCAAGAGCGTCCGACGCTGGAAAAAATGGTTGTGCGTGTGGCGGAGTCGATTGGGGCTGATGGGGTACGGTTTCTTCAGGTGCTTGATCAATACGTGGAGAACCTTTCACCTGAGTTAGAGAAGGCTTTTCAAGATGCGAATGATAATGTGCGAGGTCAGCCGAAGCTTACAGCACGTGAAACGCTGACACGATTTGCTCCAAATTTGCGTGTGGTGCGTATGGGAAAGCGTCTGGGTGGGGGATCGCTTATGTCCCCCTATGATGCAGATGTGGCAGATCCAACTGTGGAGGGCGGTGTGGCGCGAGAAGCTTTAAAGGTGCTAGCTCCAAATGTAGAGTTTATCTCTGATACGGTAGAAGTGAACTTGTTCAAGGTCATTGATGGACTCATCGCCAAAAATCCAGACCGCTACCGTCCGGCGCGACAAGCACTAGAGGATATCTCTCGCTGGATCCGCGGAGATATCCGTGACGAACGTTTCTTTGATGTTGATCCGGACTTTCGTATGGCGCATAGCGGATTCCGGGTGCCGGGTATGCGTTACGGATTATATATTCCAGTATCCCGACCGGTTGATGGAGATCCAAAAGCTCCGAGCAATCGTCGTGTGAAGCGTGAAGAGCTCGTGAACGGCATGACAGTAAACCGCGCATTTACAGATCCCCAAGGTCATGATCTGCGTGATGCAACTTCGTTGATCGCCAAAGCCTTTGCGCAGCAACTTGTTCGTGGCGTGATGCATTCGGATGTTCATCCGGGGAACTACATGTTGTGTACAAAGGGCGGAAAAGACTGGGTAGCGATGATTGATCGGGCTTATTATTTAGAGCTAAACGCCAATGATCAGAAGCTTGTACTCGGTCTGACGCAGGAAGGCGTGACCACAGACGAACGTGTATCAGCGATTCGTGAGTATGTAAAAACAGAAACGTCTACGGATCTTCCAGATGAGCTGTGTACTTCGGTGAGAACGTTGTTGAATGAGCAAGGCGAGCGGGGAATCCGTGCGGTGATGGCGCGTTTGCGTGGAGCGGGTGTACCGGTGCCTTTCAAACTCACACTCTTGTTGAAAAATGTTGGATCTATGAATCGTATGGCTCGACGTGTCGGTTTTGATTCCTTTAGGGATGCACTGGGATACCTGCCAGAACCGGCATAGAGCTGTTATAGCGTAAGCGGTTCCGAGCAAATAAACTCTCCTTGATCGCTTTGCCAATGGTGAAGTGTGTAGTATTCCGGATGACGCGAGAACTCATTTAGGCCGTAGATGCCGGTCGGTGTGGCGAGTCCTATAATGAGGGCGGCAATTTCTTTGCAGTGTGTTTGTAAATAATCTGCGAGATGCCGCAGCGCCGTATCAGGGTCATGGAGTACGAGTTCTTGTTGCAGGAGGTGCCAAATTTTTTGGGCGCCAATTTGACCCGGAATGGGCGGGAGATTCACTCCTCGAATCAATCCATTGAATACGAATGCATATGGACCAGTGACATACGGTTGATTGTATTCAAGAACGCCTTTTTGATGGGGGAAGGAAGCGCTTCGTGCATGCGTAACGAGCGAGCGTGTAGGGGGAACCTGTCCAAAGGCGCTGCGATCTTCCCAAATAGGCGAAAGCGATCGATAGTACTGCCATTGGTTTGTTTCATCTAGCCATGCCACGCCCCACCCATCGCCTTGCCAGTCTCCATCCAGTGATTTGCTGGCTTGCGACATGTTAGCGAAGGCTTCAAGCGCCGGGTGTGGATCTGTCACTTGCGAAAACCGTGCAACCAAAATACGGCACATAGCTTCAGCTGAAGGTTTTTAGAGCGTTTTGGAACGCGTTGAAGCCGAATGCCATGTCTTCATCCGTCAGAATGAACGGAGGGAGCAAGCGGATTACATCCTCACCAGCTGGAATCGCGAGTACGTGTTCGTTTTGGAGTGCTTTAAGGAGCTCGTTTCGTTTGTCTTTCACGACGAAACCTAACATGAGTCCCTCACCACGCGTGTCGCTCAGGAGGGGAGATGCGAGACGGGCTTGCCATGTTTTAAACTCAGCTTCAAGTGTTTTTACTCGTTCAAGTTGGCTGTCTGTGAGGAGTGAGAGTGTGACTAGTACGCCTGCGCAGGCGAGGGGATTCCCACCAAAGGTCGAGGTGTGAATGTGTTTAGTGATTGTATCAGCGATGCGTTGATTGAAGACGGTTGCACCTACAGGGATGCCGCCGGCTAAGCCTTTGCCCAAACACACGATGTCACCGATGACCTGCTCTTTGTGGCTCGCAAGGAAGGTTCCGGTGCGACCGATGCCCGTTTGAATTTCGTCGAGAATGAGGAGAGCGCCTTTAGCAGCACAGAGCTCTTTGACGCGTGTGAGATAACCGGTTGTTGGCGGGTGAATGCCGCCCTCGCCTTGAATAGGTTCGACGATGAACGCAGCTGTTTGGTCGTTTAGTGCTTGTTCAAGGGCGGCAAGGTTATTAAATGGAATCTGCACGAAGTCCCACAGCAAAGGTTGAAACGGGGCTTTGTATTTTTCTCCGGCGGTGGCGGACAAAGCGCCAAGCGTTTTTCCATGATATCCGTGATCGCAGACAATGAAGCGCTTTTTCTTCGTTGTAAGAACGGCAAACTTGAGCGCGGCCTCGATGGCTTCAGCGCCGGAGTTAGACCAATAGACCTGGTGGTAGTCTGCGCCACATCGCTTCACGAGCGCGTCTGAGGCTTCGGCGCGTGTGGTGTTGGAAAAACTGTTGTGAAGTGTCGTGAGTGTACTGATTTGATGGGACAGTGTGGCGGTGAGCGTCGGGTGACCATAGCCAAAGACACTTACCCCGTAGTTGCTCATGAGATCGAGGTAGCGATCACCATTTTCGCTGACGAGATAGGCCCCTGCGCCGTGCGTAAGACACAAGCCTCGGTTCACGTAGGTGTTGGCGGTGCGTGCTTGTTGGAGAGCGATCGAGTCCATAGGAATATATTATTGTATGACAGTCCCGTTGCCCGCGAGTGCGCTCTCGATTGGATGTTCAATGCGACCATCTCCCCAGTAGACGCGTTCAATGCCTCTGGCGAAAGCGTCTTTGGTACCGAGAAGTTTCTTTTTCATGCGGCCTTCAGTGTATTGTAGGTAATCATCCAGTTCCTCTTTCTTGATGTTGTGAATCAAGCTGGTCTTATCTTTGAAGTCTCGAAGGAGGCCTGGCGCTTCAAACAAGACGATCATGTCTTTGATGCCAAGTGCTTGTGCCATGACAGAAGTAGCGAAATCATTGTCAGTATTCACCATCAGGTTGTCAGTGCTGATGGCTGGTGGGCAGATGACGGGCACGTACCCTGCATTCGTAAGGAGAGTAATGAGTCCGGCGTTCACTGTTTGTACTTTTCCCGTGAGGTTGTTGGTGATGAGGAGTGTTTTGCCATTTTCCACTGAGTACACGGCTTCTTTGCGCTTGGCTTCCCATAAGCGACCGTCTACACCAGACAGCCCAACCGCGTTTACGCCATGGGCTTGAAGGATAGCGACGATCTTTTTGTTCAAAAGTCCTGCATACACCATCAAAAACACATCCATGGCAGCTTGGTCGGTGTAAACGCTACTCACTCCCGACGGGGAAGTGATGGTCTTAGTTGGGGTACCAAGCTTAGCGGCGATTTCGTCGCGAGTGGCGCTGGCACCGTGAACGACAACGATCTGTTCGCCTTTAGTGATGAGTGTTGCGATGTCTTGTGCCACGAAGTCCACGTTGACCTCTTTGCCGCCACCGATTTTGAGTAAATACATACGTTAGATGGGGTGAAGTCCCGGAAAGCCAAGCGCGGTCGATTCTTCAAAGCCACACATCAGGTTCATGGCTTGAACCGCTTGTCCGGCAGTCCCTTTGACAAGGTTATCAATAGCGGCAATCACCACGAGACGATTCGTGCGTTGATCGAGTTCAAACCCGATATCGCAAAAGTTTGTTCCTTGGAGAATCTTTGGTTCTGGATACCGGTAGATTCCAGTTTGTTCCTTTACGATACGAATGAATGGCTCGGTGCCGTAGCAGCTGCGATAGGCTTTCCAGAGATCTTTATCGGTCACGCCTGCAACAGGTGTCGTATGGATCGTGACGAGGAGGCCGCGCACCATGTCGATGGCAGTCGCTGAGATCGCGACTTTGAGACCGGGGAGTTCTTGTTCGATCTCTGCTGTGTGACGGTGGCCGGTGGGCATGTAAGAACGTACCGCACCAGAGCGCTCTGGATGATGCGACGAGAGTGACGCTGACATACCCGCCTGCGAACTACTCATTTTGGCATCGATCGTGACGGGACTCTCGATGAGTTTGTGTTTGTGCAGGGGATAGAGCGCAAGCGTTGAAACGGTCGCTTCACAGCCAGCGCAGGCGACATACGAAGCGTGACGAATCTCCTCACGATGCAATTCCGCAATACCGTAGACGAAGCGTGGGAGCAGCTCAGGAGCCGCGTGTTCTTTTTTATACCAGTCTTGAAAAACCTTCTGATCGTGCAGACGAAAATCCGCGCCAAGATCGATGATTTTTGGAGCAAGTTCCATGAAACGGGCCATCTGACTCATCGATACGCCATTTGGCAATGCGATAATCAAGACATCGCATGCTTCGAGTGCATCCGGGTGGCTGAAGTTTAGGTTGGTGACTTTTCGCAGGTTGGGATGGGCAGCGGACAGGGGTTGGCCTACGAACTGACGCGAGGTGATTTGTTTGAGTTCGACCTGCGGGTGCTGTAGTAAGATACGGATCAGCTCACCTCCGGCGTAACCAGAGCCGCCAAATATAGAAACGGTCATGTGAGGGATTGTTGGATTTTTACGCAGTAGTCGACGATCGCACCCGAAATACTGACGCCTGTGGGAAGTTCAGAGTTTTTGAACTCCATGGTGTGGTTGATTTCGTTGATCGAGAAGCCCTGGTCGGTTTCAAAGACGTCGAGGGCAAGAATCCCCCCACCGACGGCATCAGAGGCTGCCTTAGCGATCTTCCGGAGGTCATCGGTGAGTGGGCAAAGCGTGGCTTGTCCGCCGCGGGCGGTGTTGGTGATCCAGTGAGGGGAGGTTCGGTAAATCGCGCACAGGGCTTCACCTCCGATCACGAAGAGACGAATGTCGCGACCAGGTTTCTTCACGTATTGCTGAATATAAATGGCTTTCTGTTGAGGGGAGCCAAGGACATCTTTGTGTTCGATGATCGCCTCGAGCGCATCGAGGTCGTTGATTTTGGCGAGGAGACGACCCCATGAGCCAACGTTTGGTTTGATGACGCAAGGGAAGCCACCTAGACGTTCGATGGCGACCTTAGCTTCCTCAACACCAAATACGAGGGCGAAGTCAGGCGTTGGAACGCCCGCACGCTGAAGGGTGAGTGAGGTGAGGAATTTATCTTCGCAGACACTGGCAATGGACGACGAGTTGATGACGCGCACCCCCATGGACTCGAGGAAATGAGTCGCGTATGTGCCTTTTGATGTTGAAATGCAACGTTCGAGAGCGATATCGAACTCGCGTTTGTAGGTGTTTGGATGGAAAACTTCTGTACGAACGTCGACCAAATTTACCGTGATACCGCGTGCTTCGGCTGCGGCCATGATGAGCTTTTCATCAGCACGAATCGTCGTGTGGAGCAGACCGAGCGTAAACATAGGTGGTTAAGAGAGCGATTTATTGGCCCCAGTCTTCTTCGACGGCAGGGGCTTGAGCGAGGGTCACTTGTTCTCCTTCAATTTTTTCAACGACGAGCCGGGTCCGGCAGTCTGTACAGCTCAAGATTTCAGTGACTTGAGTGCCTGGTCCGATACTAATGGCAGCGTCGCAGACGGTGCAAGATCCTGTTGGTTGACTCATAAAAAACGTTTAAGAACAATAGACACGAGTATAACCAGGCTGAGAAGTGATGGTCAACGTTTACATTTCTTGTCAGCGTATTCTGTCAGTAGGCATGTGTAACTCTTCGAGCGCTTGAACATTCTGCAATAACGAGAGTGGCGCGAAGCATAAGAATGCCTGGTAGAATGGCACGGGAATACCCTTACTATATGGAAATTACCTATCAAGATTTCGAAAAGGTGGAGATTCGCATCGGTAAAATCATTCAAGTTGAGAATTTTCCAGAAGCGCGTAAACCAGCGTACAAACTGGTCATTGATTTTGGAGGAGAAATCGGAACCAGGCGATCATCGGCGCAAATCACGAAACGCTATACAAAGGAGCAGCTCTTGGGACGATTTGTGATGGCGGTGGTGAATTTCCCACCGAAACAGATTGGCCCATTTGTGTCGGAAGTCCTGACACTTGGATTCGCTGACCAAGAGGGGAATATTGTATTGGCTCAACCAGAACAGGAAGTACCGCTGGGAAGCCGATTGTTTTAATCGGACGTTAGAGGAAAAAATTGTCTATTTTTGGAGAAATTGCCTTTCTAATATCGGCGACTATCATACGCCCAATGTAATACGGCTTGTCGCTGAACTGGACGGCATAAGACATCGTCTGCACGACAATGCTTCTTAATTTGAGCGATATGTCGACGGATGGCTTTCCAGCGCTTGATCTGCCGTTCATCTTCGTCAAGGATACGTCTTCCCATGTAATAGCGGCAATACCATTGGAACCATCCCCTTGGATCATGTATCTGGTTAATCCAGCCTTTTTTCTGCCAGACCTTCAGCGATTGACTGGCTGGCACATGAAAATAGTTTAGTTTATCATCGCGATAGTTAGGAGAAAGTTTTGCACTTGTAAACCAATCTTTTGGAAACTCTTTTCTGCAATCCGTCATGTACTTCCCTCCAAAGACACCGAGTGCCAGCATTTGTTTCGGCGTGAGGTCCGGCTTGAAATCCGGATGAAAATTCTTCCCCATCGGCTCTACGAGTTCATATCTGTAGTCTGTTTGCATTTTGTCATGAACTATTACCGTCTTTTTTCTCATACACGAAAGCGACTGATGAGATAGGCGACAAGCAATAGCAATCCTCCCCACCAACCAAGATCTGAAATAATCAAGCTTGTCATGATCTTCTTTTGCCACGAGGCCGGAAGAAGCTCTCCAGATCTTCCTTCCTTTTCACGTTTTAACAGAAATGGGCTCACTTTAAATGAGAGAAAATATCCGTTTAGGATAAGAAGAATGGCGATCATTGTGTGTACGAATGGGATGCCTACGAACCTCTCTTCTCGATAGAAAAGAAGACCGCCAATGATAGTAAGCGCGATCCCTGCCCAGATCATCAGTTTCGTCACCTTATGTGTTCTGATTGTCGCTTCTGTCCAGTAGGAAGATGTACGTCCGAGAAATCCATGAATATCAATCACCGTTACTGCTCCGAGACCAATTACAAATCCGGCAAGAAAGAGAAAGAGTCCTAGTCCGTCAAGCAGGCTAATTAAGGACATAGATCATGTAGTTTAAGTAGACGGCGAAACTCACCCAAAGGATACACGGTAAAAGCAATATGGCCGCCGTCTTAGAAAGTTTAGAGAAAGTGATGATCGTTGAGAAGGTAGCGACCAAAGAAAGAGGATTTCAGGTGCGACAAACCGCCCTTTCAGACGGATGTCTCATTTTTAAAAAATGATTTTAACAGTTAGCCTCATCGAAGCCTCTTGTGTTACCGTCTTATCCAGACGATCATTCATTTCTCCTATGCCCGCCTCTCAACGACCTTCTTCCTGGAGAGAGAATATTGGATTCTCATCGATGGGTATCGGTGCCATAGTCGCCTTAGGGGCTGTTTATGGCTGGATTGAAGGTCTTCCTCCGCTTACTTCATTAAAACACGAACTGTTCGTCAGTGAGTTGATCGGGTTTAGCTTCATAGCATTCGGATGGTTTCTTACCTGGCCAAGAACGCGTTTAAAGAAGTTTAGGAAAGTGCGTTAAACAAAGACGGATAATTCAAAACGAATCAGGGCGTCTTGTGTGAAGAGACTGGAGGAAGCGCTTAATTAGAAAAGTGAATTAAAGCGTAAAACCGCCCTTTCAGGCGGTTTTACTGGTCATATGCCATCGAACAAATCTCGCACGTTTTGAGGCGCGCGAGACGGCTCCGATAACGACATA
>CAZENZ010000054.1:0-8423 GCA_964513705.1 uncultured Gammaproteobacteria bacterium | reverse complement strand
ATAAGCTGTTACGCTTATCGGCATCGAGCATCAATTTTTCGCAGGCATCTTGGATGATCTTGGCTACGCCGCTGGTGTGAGCATATTCGTTTAGTAAATCAACGGCGGTTCCATGCGGTATCGGGCCTGATGGACTCTTTTGTATGGTCGCAGCTGTTCCATCGCAGATCTTTAGCATCGCACCAGTCGCCTGAATCCAGTGAGCGTCACTATTCAGAAGTCTTAGTCCGCGTCTTAAGGTATCATTTATAATATTTCGGACTAGTACAAGATCGACGGCTTTGATTGGTCCAACAAGTGGTCTCGTATCTTTTGCTAAATCATCAAATGCAGATGCAGTTATGCTTGATGCTGCATTTGGATCTGTAATGAGCATTCTTTCCGCTGATGAAACTTGAACAACGTATTTAAGCCAGTTCTGGTACCAGTTGCATCCAGGGATGGAGGCGCCTATTGATGCCAAGCGGGTAGTGTCAGTGTGCGAAACTAGCGTAATTAACTTAACCCAAGATGCTAGATCCGCCTCCTCAACGTGACTGCGTCTTCCTGATAGTCCTATGTCGATCGAAGAAGGATCCGCGATTGGAAGGTGGGCAGGAGGAGGGGACCCAATCTCTGCGGCAATCACTAAGAGATCTTGGTCTTGGTTTAATGAGGATGCTTCTTGCGCGGTCGTAATAGCGCCTAGTCGATCACCCATTGCTAAGATAAAATCTGCAACACCAATCAATACCCAGCTTCTCTGAACTGGCGAAGCCTTAGACTTCTTCAATACTCTCTTTGCGTCTATGCCTTCCTTTGCTAGTCTGCGACCGATGGTGCGTAAAATTTTTGGATCTAGGTCATCCCCATTGCTCTGTAGTATTTTCTTAACCCATCTGTAAAGTCCGCCAGTTCCATAGAGCCGCAGGCGTCCTAAGGCAAGAGCGTCAACTATTTCACAGATTGATGATGAATCAGGGTTGATATCTGTTTTATCTTCAATATATTCGCGCCAAGGTGGAGTAACGCCAGTGTCCTCAGCTAAAGCACAGAGAATCAAACCCAAAGGTTTTGAATATACAGGTTTCCCTTCATATGTAAGACGTTCTACAAGTTTTTTAGCTCCGAATACGGACAAGTAGGTCTTCAAGTAGGAAAGCTTGTCAGAAAGGTGCTCTTCAAAAGCCGTGTACAGACAGCGGCAAATCTCTGCGAATCTAGCAAGAGAAGACCAGTCTTTCTCTTGTGCGGCAACTTGAGCTGCTATGCCAAGATTGCGCTCGATGGCATCTTGAGGTTGTGCAGCGATTAATGATTTCGTGATGAAATCGTGACTAATTATTTTTGTTGCATCTTCAGTCCGTCCTGCATTACTCAGAATAGAAATTAGGTAGCGGTATGCTCGTGCATTTTGAAAAAAATCTTCTTTCGTGAGCCAGGCAATGATTGGCGCATATGCATATGACATTGACACACCATCTTTTTTTAACCGATCTACTATGTATCGACGAAAACTCTCGTGAAATATTCTGATACCACCTTGCGCAGCGATATCTTGTAATATGGGCTGGAAGCGCTTTATGCCTCGTGTTATAAATTCAGCATCAGCTGAAGTCGCACCGAGGATTTCTGATAGTTCACTCTTATTAACTCCAAAATCAAGCAATCCCAGTACTTGAGCTATCTTATGGTCTGACTCATCAGGACCATACAAAAAATCGTAATAGTTTGAAAGATCACCATCAAACTCAGGCACGTCTCTAAGCCACTCATTAGGAGCGATGGGCTCTTGTTGCAGTTCGAATACAAGTCCTCTGATTAAGAAAGTGGCATACAAAGGATTTCCATCAGCCCGTTTGCATATGTCGTTTAATATATCGTCAGGTTGTTCACCGATTTCATTAAGCATTTCTAAAAGACCCATTTTTTCTGCCAGAGAATGAATTTCCTCATCTTTCCAAGGTGGGATTTGTATTTCTAAGGATTCTTCTCGGAATACGTCTAAGTGAGATCCTGGCTGTGATCCTAAAATTAATGAAACGCCTTTTGGAAGTTTTAATGATGCGAGCGAGTCGATGATATGTGTATCATCTTCAGCAATGGTCTTTGCATGAGAAAGAACGCGTTGAATATGGTCCAGGCCATCAATAATCAAAACAACCCTCTTGCCTGCGCCTTTGATAACTGCGGCTTCCAGCATGAGCAATAGTTCATCTGCGGTCGACGCATGTTTTACTTCTTTGTTCTCCAATAGAGAGGGGTCTTGATCTAAGAGGGTCTGAATCAAGTTCCCAAATAGTACGTTCGTGGTTATTCGTCCCTCTATACTGTGATCAGTAGGCTCTAAATAGCAATAATGTCGCGCTACTAAATGACCGTCCTCCCTAAGCTTTTCAGCAAGCGACGTGAGTAACCATGACTTTCCGGATCCAGGAGATCCAATCAGCCTTACGAGAGGATTTTTGATTGCAGCTTGAAATGCTACCTCCTGAAATTCAAGGCGTGATATCTGGAATTCTGTTTTTATTGGAAACTGCTGTGAGATATGGCCAAAGTCTGTGCGTAGTCCGACCTCGTGCGCTAACTCGTCGAATGCTACATTCGCCCCTTTTGATCGCGCGGTAGTGGCTGCATGAATAAGTTGGGCTGCAAAATCTTCAGCGCTCCTTTTATCGTTTGGATAAATTCCGATCCCAATTTTCTCTCTTAAGTATTCCGTTAGGAGTGTCTCGAGCAATCCTTTTTCACGTAAGCTACCTGACATTCGGGGTACATCAGTCTCCAGGACAAAATTTTCACAAAATAAATCGAAATTAGGCTTAGTTGATGTTTTCAACTTCTCCCAAATCGGTTCGCTTCCTTCTGGCCAGATTATTTCCTTTTTTAACTTATAACGATGACTCGTTGATTCACTACCAGGAACAGAGGGGGATGCATACACCTCTTCAAGAAAAGGAATCAATTTATCTTCAGGTTGTGTTCTAGCAACAGCGAGACGTACGACATGAGGTTGTCCGACCATTAGTACGGCGGTGTAGCTCTTTATTAAGAGTTCGATACTCGTTTCTCCGCCTGTAAAGTCAGAAAGCTTAAATGGACGATTTTCAGCTGAGCTCCATTTTATCTGCCTCCGGACTAAGCCATTTCCGTCTTGAATTGTTAGGTCATCAAAAATATCGCCGTCTACCTGTTTCTGATCGACGGTAACATGGCCGTTTCCATTTACTAAAAGCTCAGCAAAAGAGAAGGCTGTTAGTAGATCCTGATACTGGTATCCTTCATGTTTCGCATCGGGCATAATTCCATTCTTAAAAACTCGTTAGATCCAATATGGACCCACTTATAAGCATACTACGACGTTATTAATGAAAATGTAATGCCGTCATCTATATCGATTGGAATGAACAAAACTTCTTTAAATCCTCAAGATCTTCGCTTCATTCCACGCCATCCAAGGGCTCTCGCGATAACGAAGTAAGTTCTCCTCCGAAGGGTTCATAATAAAACCAATTCCATCCCTATACTCACGTTGTACAAGAAAAACCATTCCCATCGTTCCTTCCACGATCATCCATCGTAGTTCCGAGTTCTTTGCAGACTTCTCTCGCGTATATCCGATGAGCTGAGCAAGTTCGTCGAAGTTGTCGTGTTGTTGCCACCAATCCCTCGCAAAGCCTTTACTGACTGTGGCGTGAGAAGGGATTGAAGGCTCCAGATCTCTCGGTTCTTCTTTGTGGTTGAGGTAAGCCAGAATGTCGGTCCGGCGGAATAGGAGTTTACCCGCCACTCGATACACATTAACGGCATGGCGTTCGATCATGCGTCTCACGACCTTTTCTTCCACTTCTAACATCTGAGCCAGTTCAGGGGTATCCATGAATTCGATATCCTCTCTCAAGAGTAATGACCCGGGCTTCTTGAAGACTTCAGGATTTATCCCGAACGCGTCAGGAGTATTCGGTTTGAATAGAGGCATATTATTGGTTCCAGCGGGGAGATGCTCCACGTTCGACTAAAGCGATCACCTCATCGTATTTAAAGAGACGCTTCCGGAGTACCCGATAACTGGCGAGCTGGCCTGTATCGGCAAGGCGGTAGACGCTGATCGTGGACATCCTTAAAAGCTTGGCTACTTCTTTGACGGTCATGAGGCGAAGGTCTGGCTTTGGCGCGTTTTGAGAAGTCGGCTTATTCATCGACCCTGGTTTATTTGAGTCTACGTTTGTAGAACGAAAGGCCATAGACGTTCTTCTGAGGAATTAGATAGGTCTACCGCTATTTTATACTCAACTCTTAAAACGCCAAACGCCGCCCGAAAGCGACGTTGGACGACTCCTTTACCCAGCCTCTCATCGGCGACGCACCTTCACATATTAATAAGAATTAATAAGTAAGAATGCAAAAGGAGTGATTAAATTTTACCTCATATGGTTTGATAATCAATGTGATCATAAATGGTTTTTTCTTTTTCGTAATACTTCGCCCATTCGCGATCTCCATACGAAAAATGCCACCACTCGCCGTCAAAGGGAGCGAATTCCTGCTTCATAAGTAGTTCACGTAACAGTAGTCTATATTCTTTTTGTTTTTCAGAAAGAGAAGGGAAGAATGTTTGTACCTTCTCTCCTTGGGAGAAGTCAGCGATGCCTGTCCCCATGTCCAGTTCAGCTCCTGTTCCGCTGATGATGGTAATATCGATCGCTCCACCAGTTGGGTGCCCGGCAACATCTGGTGATGCGCTCAGTAAGTGAGCTCGGTCTCGTACCTCGTCTTCTGTCAGATCTGAATTCTTGGAACGAATCTCGTTCTGACGCGCTTCAAAGTACTTCGCTTGTACTTCCGGATGTCGGTACGCGTAAACGAGTTTGAATCGCCAACCGGGCAGTCTTTCTTTTAGGGCAACGGACGCAAGTCGCAGCCGTTCAATGACGCCTCTACGCAAGAAAAAATCCTTTCCTACATAGGGAATCATGTCTTGTTTCTGATACTCACAGAGAACGTCTGGTAAAAGACCGTTCACTTCCAATAACGGCTCACCATTGTCTTGGACAGGAACCGTAATTAGGTCTTTGTATTGTAAAATCGGTTTATTCATATGATTGATAGAAGAAGGCTGGGATGGCGAAGTTGTTTATAGCTCCGCCATCCCGATAAGTTCAGGGGATTTCTCCCCAAAGAAAGATGCGTTCCGTACTCGCCGTCGCGATTCCGTCATGCGCCACGTTTTGCATGAACGCGGCACGCCTTGCGCCGAGACGTTCATACAGACGTTGTGAGTTCGATCCGCTTGCTGCCGTCCGAAGAAGGTAGAAGCGGAAACCCTGCCCCTTTGCCCAGCGGAAGCGGGCGTGGATGAGCGACTTACCTAGACCCTGCTGACGTTCTTCCGTCCGTACCGCGAGTTCAGACATGTAGATGCCTTCACGCGGATCGAAGGGGAGTTCCTGCATGAGCAGGAAGGAGCGGATGCCGGGTTCCGTCGGCGCGAGGATCGCGTGGCAGCAGGCGAGGCCGACCACTTCCGACTTTTCGGCTACGATCACACATTCGGGGATGTGTGGATTCCAGACGTCTTCCCGAATCTGTTCGTCGGTATACGTCTCGAAATAGGGCGGACCGCCGAAGGCTCCCTTGTAGACGGCGGCGAAACCAGTGAACGCCGCGTCGTCTTCCCGTTCGATGCGACGAAACGTGATGTCATTCCTCATCGATCACCTCCATGCGGCTCTGAAGCGAAACTTTGGTTCCTTCACGCTTTACCTCGATCGTTTCTCCCGAGGGTTGCGTGATCTTGCTTGTGCACGTAACGACGCTAGCGGCGATGCTGCCCGAACCGCACGACGTCTCGTAGAAGAACGAGTCGATCGCCTTCACCCAAACGACGGGGTGAAGCGTGATGCGGCCGACAGACCGTTCGGCCCAGCACACACCGACCGCTCCTCGATCCGAGAGACCGAAGCGACGGGTCAGCGTGCGGTGTTGAGTTTCGTAGTCAGAAGGAAGGGCTCCTTCGATCACGATGTGGATGATGCCGCCGAGATCGACGATCTGGATGTTTCCGTTCGCCGTTTTCTCGCGACGGATATCGATCGGCAGGCGATCAAAGTCGCAGGTGACCGTTGCCGCCGTCTCGCGCTCCCAACGCACGAAGAAGTGCACGTCTCCTTCGTATCCAGACATCTGGAACGTGCCCATCTCATCGCTCGAGAAACGCGAGAGAAGAAGCGCAGCCGATCGAGCCGCATTCCCACAGAACTCGCCACCGCTCATCTCGAAGCGACGCCGTTCGGGGATGAGGAACCCCGCCTGTTCGACTCCGAGCATAGCAGTATCCTTCATGAGGATCGTGCCCTGTTCCGCGTACCAGTCCGAAGACCGGGTGTGATCCAGGATACGAATGGCAGTCGGATTTCCACCGGCAGCCGTGATGATGTAGCGAGAGAGCTTGGCTTTCATACGGATGTCCTTCGTGTGGAGTCCAGTCGATTCTGGAACTCCTTCAAATCCTTTTTCGGCAACACAAAACATAAGAGGGCTTGAAGGAATCCCCGAATAACTAGATGGAGTAGGAATTAATTGATGCTAGTAAGCTGTTTGCAGTAATCGACAAGATTATCTACGGCGATAACTTCTTGTGATCCGGTCTTAAGATTGCGTACGATCACGTTATTAGCGTTGAGTTCTTCTGGAGCGAGGAGAATAACTGTCTCGATGTTCTTCTTTTGTGCCAGTTTTAATTGTGGTGAGAATCCATAGGGCGGAAAGCTCGTTGCCGTAACGATTCCATTCGCCCGTAACAATCTTGCAATGTCGGATTGTGCTTGAGCCTCCGTAGTCGAAAAGGGGATGAGCATAACGGCTTGATCCTCTGTGTTCTCTAGCGTTTTATTTTGAGTAATCAGTAGTTCTTCCAAAGAGACATCACTTACCCCAAACCCAATCGCCGAGACCGGTGATCCACCCAACGCTTCCACGAGTCCGTCATAGCGGCCACCACCAAAGATCGCTCGTCGAAATTGACCGGATATTTCGTAGACCTCAAACACGATGCCTGTGTAATAGACAAATCCACGGATGACACTCGCATCGATTTTTACATTCTCTTGCCAACTGAGCTTCGCGAGTTGTTTTTGTGTCTCGCACAGACGAACCGCTTTCTCATCCGTGCTTAATGCTTCCGGCGACAGATTGAGTTTCTGAATGAGAGCATCGGCGGATTCAGGCGAGCTCCATTCAAGCAGCCGAGTACGGAATACGTCTGGTTCTAGCTTGTCTTTCTCATCTAATAGGGATAGAACGTTCGCTTGATTCTTCCGAGTGACCCCAGCATCAGCTAGCCATCCCTCTAATAGACGACGGTCATTGATGCGTACTTCGATTTTGGACATATCGACGCCGAGATCACGAACCATCGAAAGCGCGAGATCGATGACTTCGACGTCTGCTTCGATGCTGTCTGACCCGATAAGATCGACGTTCGCCTGAAGGAAGTTCCGAAGGCGGCCTTTCTGAGGCCGTTCGTAGCGCCAACATTCAGGAAAGGAATACCAACGGAGAACGGAAGGTAACTCGCGTTGTTTTGCGGCGATCATGCGCGCAATCGACGGGGTCATCTCGGGACGTACGACGATTCGATCACCGCCACGATCTTCGAAGACGTAAGATTGTCGTTCGATGATTTCAGGACTTGATTTGGCCGCGTAGAGATCAAGTGATTCAAGCAGGGGAGCGTCGTATTCGTCATAGCCGTAGAGTTCGATGGTTTTGCGGAGGCTATTCAACAAAGAGCGTCGTTTGCGCATGTCTTCTGGATAAAAGTCACGCGTGCCTCTAAGGGCGGGGATAAGAGTGTTTTTCATAAGTAAGGATAGGAATAATCGGAATAAAGAAACGCCCCTCTTGGAGAAGGGCGTTTCTTGGGATCATCAAATCCTTAAGCGGGCCGCTTCTCTCAAGAGGGGGACGTATGATGCTGACGATCAAGCACGAGGCGGTATCCTTCCGTGCCTTTTTTCAACCAACGGGAAATACGCGCTACGGTTGTAGAGCTAAGGCCTGTTTTCTCTTGAATCGTCGTATAAGGAATGCCCTCGTCCAACATCCGTGCGACTTGCCAGCGCTTCGAAAACTCTTCGATTTCCTCCTCCGTCAGAAGATCGCGAAAAAACCGCTTGGACTCATCCAAGGTTTTTAGGCTCAAAATGGCTGTATACAGCTCTTCTGAAAGGGGAGAATTAGACTTCACAACGAGCACTTTACTTGAATAAAGTAGTTATGTCAAATGGTGTACGATTTGTCCGATTTCCAGCATGACCCACATGTGTCAAAACCCCTCCTGAAAGCTCCTACAACCCCTTGCAAAGCCGAGTCCTCAACCCGCCCGTCGAGCCATAACAAAACTCAAGGGCTTTTCACGAAGCATTGAGCGGGCAGCCTTCACG
>CAZENZ010000053.1:0-8456 GCA_964513705.1 uncultured Gammaproteobacteria bacterium | reverse complement strand
ATTTTCACATACAGACACAAGATGATGCGATTCGAAATACGCAGCAGATTACGACGATCCTCCAGATCTTACTGGCATCGATTGCGGCTATCTCGCTGGTCGTGGGCGGGATCGGTATCATGAACATCATGTACGTCACAGTGACCGAGCGTATTCGTGAAATTGGGTTACGTAAATCATTGGGTGCGCAGCGTGGAGATATTTTGGGTCAGTTTTTGGTTGAGTCAGTCATGCTTACGGCGGCTGGTGGATGTATCGGCATTGTGCTGGGAATCGGGTTGACTTGGCTCGCGATTCAGGTGATTTCTTCCTTTCAAACAGGTTGGACCTTCGGTGTGTCTGGAACGGGAGTTGTGCTTGGACTGGTCGTCTCAACGGCTATAGGAATTATCTTTGGATTTGCCCCCGCCCGGAGAGCCTCTTCACTCAGTCCTATAGAGGCACTTCGTCACGAATAATATGAAGATCCGAGATCTCTTTGCGATTGCGCGAGAAAGTATTCGTCGCACGCGCGGTCGAGCTGTTCTTACCATGCTTGGGATTGTGATTGGGATTGCGTCGGTTATCTTGATGCTCTCGATTGGGCAGGCGGCGGAAGGATACCTTCTTTCCCAGATCGCTGCCTTTGGTTCAGATATGATTTTCGTCGCGAATGGTCAGGGAGATGCCGAAGAAAATGGTCCACCCACCAACTCGATCAAGGAAAGTCTGACGCTCGACGACTACCGTGAGGTGCGGCGTACTTCGTGGGTTAAGGGGGTGGCGGCGTCCGTCATTGTCCAAGACCTCGCTACCGTTGATTCGGTGAATGCACTGGTTCAAGTGAGTGGTAGCTCGCCGGACGAGACAAAGATTTATTCGAGTCGTGTGGAGCTTGGTCGTTTTATCGACGAAGACGACGTGAATTCTCGTCGCACGGTCATGGTTATGGGTCCAGCGATTGCAAAGCGGTTGTTTGGGCGTGCCCCGGATGCGTTGGGTCAGTCGGTACGTCTCGGGAAGCGCTCCTATCGTGTCATTGGTATCATGGAGCCTGGTGGCACGCGTTTCTTTGATAACTTGGATGATCAGATCTACATTCCGTTCACTACGGCACTTGAGCAGTACAATCGTACGCATTTGAATTTTCTATCGTTGAAACCGATTTCCGGCGTGAATGTTCGTGAGGCAATGGATCGAACGCGTGTCTTGTTGCGTGATACGCATCGCATTGATAATCCGCAAGGGCTCCTTTCGAAAGATGATTTCCGGGTCGCTTCTCAGGAGGATGCGGTGAAGAGTGCGGGGATGATCGGCCAAGTGCTCCAGATCCTGCTTGCTTCTGTTGCGGCGATCTCGCTGGTCGTGGGTGGTATCGGTATCATGAATATCATGCTTGTGACGGTGACTGAACGCACGCGTGAAATTGGGTTACGTAAATCGATTGGCGCCAAACGGAGTGATATTCTTGGTCAGTTTATCCTTGAGGCAGTGTGTCTTACGGTGGTTGGTGGCGTCATTGGGATCATTGCGGGCTTGGGTTTATCATTTGGAGCAATTACGGTGATTTCCCAGTTCCAAGATGGTTGGTCGTTTGTCTTTCCGGTGAACGGGATTATCTTGGGTACAGGCGTATCCACGGCAATCGGATTGATCTTTGGCTATTATCCAGCACGCAAAGCGGCTACACTCTCTCCAATTGAAGCCCTGCGGTATGAATAATCCTCGTGAATTGCTAGTCTCTTTTATTTCATTGGTGCTAATCTTGGCGGGGACATATTTCTTCGCTCGTTCGTTTGGCGGTTTGTTCGCTGGGGCGCCATATGTGCCTGTGCGTAAAAAAGATATCGATGATGCCATGAGTCTCGCGAAGCTTAAGCCGGGCGAGTGGCTGACGGATCTTGGGTGTGGTGATGGACGTGTCTTGCTGGGTGGTCTCTCGCACGGCGCGAATGTGGTTGGGTATGAGATTAGTCCGGTACTTGCTTGGATTTCTCGGTTTCGTGTCCGTCGTTTCAAAGATCGTGCAACGGTCCTTCGTAAAAACTTCTTTTACGAAGATCTTTCTAAGTTTGATGTGTTGTGTATCTTCGCCCTGATTCGGCTCATGCCTCGCTTGGAAGAGCAGTTAAATCGGCAAGCAAAGCCGGGGGCACGTGTCGTGAGTTTCGCCTTTGATATGCCTGGTTGGAAACTGGTCGAACAGAAGGGGATGGCGAAATTGTTTGTAAAACCCTAAATACATCAAAACCCCGCCGTTTTGGCGGGGTTTTGCATGGTGCGCGTATCTGGATTCGAACCAGAGACCTCCACAATGTCAATGTGGCGCTCTAACCAACTGAGCTATACGCGCAAGTTGTAAATGTGTCGAGATCATAGCGAAGGCTTGAGTCTACGTCAACCGGGAAATCCCTCGCAAACAGAAGGGGTTTTGATCGCTCTTTGGAGCGTATGCTATACTCGGTTCAAACCTTATCTCACCTTCTCTCAGCTCTTTCTCTATGGACGAAGTCAAAGCCCTCAAGCGTCGTACCTCTGGTCGTCGCCGCCCTGCTGTCGCGATGGACGATAGTCTTTCTGCGACCCCGGAACAGGCCGCTGCTGTCTGTGGCCACTCAAATTGTGGTTCCAGCTGCGCTGTGCATTATGTTGGTCCAACCACTTCGATTGCTGATCATCATGCTGGTCATGCGGCTCGTGGCGCGAATCACGTCTGGGCGGCCGCTATTATCAGCGGTTTAGCTGTTGTGTTGACCGGTGCGGTTGCCTATAGCTCCGTTGAGGCGAGCGCTGTGTCTTCCACGGGTGAAACAGCAGTCGTTGTCCAGTCACAGGTGGATCGCCTCGTTGAACGTCTTAATACTCTCGAAGTTCAGTTACGTGATGTGAGGACGGCGTGTGCGGGTGGTGGTCAAAATCAATTACCAAGCACCCCGCCAGCCGTAAACGGTCGCTAAGTTAGTTTCTGGATTCACAAAGGCCGCCTTGAGCGGTCTTTGTGTATTTTAGTTGTTTCAAATTCGCGATCAAAATGAAGCTGATGATCACAAGTAGGTACCAGGAACTCATGATTTTTAATGAGACCATGTCCCATGCCCCTAGTTGATGGGGATATTTCCATGCTCCAAGATAGGTTGCCATGTTTTCTGCGAGCCAGATGAAAAATGCAATCAGCAAAAACGACAGGATGACGGGCATGCGTCGAGTGCGATTTGTAACAATAAACTCTGCATACACCCCACGAAAGACGACGAATACAAGAGCGAGTAAGATCCAACGAATATCGTAGGTGAATTCGTTGGAGAAAAAATTGAAGTAGATGGCTGTGGCGAGAATAACGCTCACTCTATAACGCACGGGTCCAACGAGCTGAACACGTAATAGTCGCCAAGCTTGGCTGATGTAGCTCCCCACAGCGGCGTACATGAAGCCACTGTACAAGGGTACGGTCGCAATTTTGAAGAAAGCAGGTTCAGGGTACGACCAGCCGCCGATCTTTGGATGTGTTTTAAAGAGTTCGAGGCATAGGCCAATTACGTGAAATAATGCGATCGTTTTGATCTCGTCTTTTGTTTCAATCTTGGTGATGTAGAGCACGACTTGAATGAGAATGGCACCAACAAAAAGCACATCGTATCGGTGGAATGGTCCAAGAGGGATTACGTAGGATAGGAAGAGCAACAGCAAAAAACTCCCAGCGAATACACAGGCTCGAGCTTGTTTAAGGCCAAAAACAAAGAATTCTTTTAGAGCGTTGGGGAGCATGTAGCCTGATAACGTGCGAGCTTCTCCGGTGCGACACGTCCGATACGTCCAGCGGCGATAATCTTTTGTATCGTCTTTTCGTCAATGAGTTTTTTGAACTCTTTCAAGAATGGATCGATCTCAAAGGGTTCGTCTTTTTGGTAGATGCCTACTGCGTAGTCTTGGTTGTCCCAGGTTTCTTGGTCAGAGATCCAATGCTGAACGCAGGCTTCGATAAAATCGACGGCCTTGGCGAACTTAGCGTCGATCGTCTCGCGAGCCGCTTCTTCTTCCCAGAGCGCAAGAAGTTCGGTTCGGGTGGCTTCATCAAGCGGCGCAAACATCTTGTGAATAGCCTCTCGTTCAGCCGCAACTTTAGCCGCGCGATCGAAATTCCCGGTTTGTTGGCCGAGCGGAATGTCTCCGGTAATGGCTTCAGCGAGATCGTGGATCACGAGCATTTTGAGGACCTTTGGAAGATCGATTTGGATCGAGATCTTGTCTTTCAGGAGCATTGCAAGCAAGCAGATCATCCACGAATGCTCTGCTACGCTTTCTTGGCGTTTTGGGTCATTGGTCCAGGAGTGGCGCAGCGTAGTTTTCAGCTTTTCAGTCATCACGAGGACATCAAGGATATCTTGCATAGGAGAATAGACGTACCTTAGTCGGTTTGATGGGGCAAGGCAAACTTTTTTTATAAAATAATATGCGAGAGATTTCATCCCTGAAAAAAGTTGAAGGTATTGATTACTACGATCGCGATACGAACTTCAATCCGTACAGGTTCCACTAGAGATATTCGATGCGCAATGTGTTGCCTCGCCAGTCTAAAAACTGCTTCACATCATCGCGTTTCATGACAACGCTCGCTGTATTTACAAGCGGATGCATCTGGAGTTCTTCGTGATCCCAGAGGCCTTTATCAATCAGAACGGTGACCGCTCTGTCTGTATCATGAACTAAGCCAAGTATTGTCACAGAGCCTGGTGTAACGCCTAAGTGTTCGAACAAGCGTTCCGGGGAAGCGAAGGAGAGGCGTTCCCCAATACGAGATTCCAGTTTCTTTAGATCAGCTTTTTTATTGTTCGAAACGACGACTAAAAAGTGTTTGTCGCCTTTTCGATTGCGAAGGAATAAGTTCTTACATACGCCACCCGGAATATGGGCGCAGTGAATCGTGGCCTCCTCGTAGGTAAAAACAGCTGGGTGGTCGTAGCGGGTATAGGGGAGTGCGAGATCGTCCAGAATTTGGTAGATATCAAGAGCCATACAAGGAGTATAGAAAAATGGCATATTTTTGCCTATTTTGTTATTGTCCCGGCGCCCAATGGATGGGTAGCCCAATGTCTGGGCGGAAGAACGAGAGGACCGATGGATTCGATGACGAGACAGTGTGTAGCGGAGGCGAGTCTCGCGCACGTGCGGACCTACTGGGAGCGACGGGTGATCCCGGCGCTCCGGGAGTACATCTGCATCCCCAACAAGTCGCCGAGCTTCGACGCGGGGTGGGCCGATGCCGGTCACATGGACCGCGCCGTCGCCCTCTTCGAGCGCTTCGCGCGCGAGGAGCTCGCGGGCATCGAGGGCGCGACCGTCGAGGTCGTACAGCTCAAGAACGACGACGGTTCGCGTCGCACGCCCCTGATCTTCATCGAGGTCCCGGGCGTGGGTGACGCGGCGGAGGACGCGGTGCTCCTCTACGGGCACCTCGACAAACAGCCGGAGTTTGAGGGCTGGCGCGAGGGGCTCGACCCCTGGACGCCGGTCCGTGACGGCGACAAGCTCTACGGCCGCGGCGGCGCGGACGATGGGTACGCGATGTTCGCGGCCATCAGCGCCATCAGGCTGAACTACAACCTCGGGTCGCATCGGGCGCGCCAGGTGATCCTCATCGAGGCGTGCGAGGAGAGTGGGAGCCGGGACCTCCCGGCGTACGTTCGCCACCTCCAGGCGCGCATCGGCACGCCGTCGCTCGTGGTGTGTCTCGATTCCGGCGCGGGCAACTACGAGCGCCTCTGGCTCACGACCTCGCTTCGCGGGCTGGTCGGGTTCGACCTGACCCTGAAGCTTATGCAGGACGGTGTGCACTCGGGGGGTAGCGGCATCGTGCCGGACCTCTTCCGGCTCGCGAACCTCCTCATCGCGCGCCTCCAGGACCTCGTAACGGGGCGCATCCTGCTGGGCGAGCTCTTCGTCAAGATCCCCAGGGATCGTCGGGTGCAGATCACGCAGACGGCTGCGGTGCTCGGCGATACGGTCTTCGAGGAGTTCAGGTTCCTCCCCGGTGTCGAGCCTATGGGTGTCGACAACGAGGCACGACTGGCCGCCGGTACCTGGATGCCGGCTCTCACCATCACCGGGGCCGACGGATTGCCCGCCATCGCGAGCGCGGGCAACGTTCTGCCGGCCAGGCTCACCCTGCGCGGCTCGCTCCGCATTCCGCCGACGCTCTCGCCAGCAGGGGCCATCGAGGCCGTGCGGCGCGAACTCACCCGGGACCCGCCCTACGGGATCCATGTGACCGTCGACGGCAACAAGAGTTCGTCGGGTTGGAACAGTCCCGCGCTCGCTCCCTGGCTCGAACGAGCCCTCGACGTCGCCTCGAATGACTTCTTCGGGAAGGGTGTCTGCATGCAGGGGCAGGGCGGGTCGATCCCGTTCATGCACTTGCTCGGCATGCTCTTTCCCGAGGCGCAGTTCTGCATCACGGGCGTCCTCGGTCCGGGCTCGAATGCCCACGGGCCCAACGAGATGCTCGATCTCGACTACGCCATGCGGCTGACCTGCTGTGTCGCATCTGTGCTCGCCGCACACGCCGTTCGTGATCAGTCCGTCACCGCCTGATCCATCGGACGAGACCAAGAGTCTGCCTGAAACCCCACGTACTCCGATCTAATGGAGCTGTCAGACGTGGGTGGGGTGTGAGTGAGAAAACTTCAGCAGCGAGCTGACACGCTGACATCCCTGTGCTCTTCTCGATCTGTACGAGGAGGAAAGAGGGGGTATAAAATCGACCATGGTGTGGTCGATTTTATATTTCGTTGAAGACGCCTTAGTTTGCTTCTTCGAGGTACGTAAAACGTGGAGTAGTACAGCCCCAATAGACAACCATTTTTTGAGCATCTGATTCGTGAGCGATCCTAATCACGTGATTTGGCTTTGTCTATACCGTACGAGAATATCTGGTGATAAGAAAGCCTCTTTACCTGATGCGATGAACTTCTCCATCGTCTTCTCGTCAACAAACGCTTTGAATTCTCTCATAAAAGCGTCAAATTGATAGCGTTCATCGCGGTAATAGACGGCAACCTTATAGTCATCGTTTGTCCATTTCTCAATATCCATCACCCAGTATTGTAAGCAGGCCTCGAGGTAATCAACTGCGCTTACGAACTTGGCTTCAAGTGTTTCTCGTTTTTCGTTCTCTTCCCAGAGTTCAAAGAATTCTTGTTTCGTGGACTGATCCAGTGGTTCAAGGAGTTGCTGCATCGCATTCCGTTCAGCAAGGTATTTGTCCTGGTGACTGAATGATCCGAGTTGGTTCATCAGGGGAATGTCTCCTGTGATCGCCTCTGCGAGATCATGAAGTACGATCATTTTTAGCACTCGTTCACGATTTAAGGGAACCGTTACTTTTTCAAATAAAGTCATCGCTAAAAGACAGAACATCCAAGTGTGGTCCGCTACACTCTCATGTCGGCTGGAATCGCTTGTCCAAGAGGAGCGAAGCGTTGCTTTAAGTTTTTCTGCGCCGATATAAAAATTCAGAAGATTTTGCATACCAGCAAGGTTACATGTCTGAACGCGAATGAGCTACTGGTGCAGAGTCAATCTTTTAGAGCGCAAAAACCACCTCGATGAAAGGTGGTTTTTGTTGGCTCCGAGACTTGGATTCGAACCAAGATACACTGCTCCAGAGGCAGTAGTCCTACCATTAGACGATCTCGGAATGGGTTCAATTGTGGCCAGATAATATCGAATAGAGTAGGCTTGGTCAAGCGATATTTTGGCTCTATTTCTATGTATTGTGCTTTTTGTGAACTCCCTGAGATGGAGGCTCGCGTGATCATCGAAAATGAATACGCCCTGCTTTTCCCTTCGTTTTACCCCATCTCGCCGGCACACCTTTTAGTCCTCCCCAGGCGCTGTGTCGCGACCTATGAGGGACTTTTGCGAGAAGAGTCGGAAGCGATGTTCGAGCTCATGACTCGCGTGAAACCGGCCTTGCGTAAAGCCTACGGAGCGGAGGGTTTTAACTACGCTTGGAACGAGGGGGTTGTAGCAGATCAAAGCGTCCCACACATACACATTCATCTGTTACCGCGTGTTTCAGGCGATAAAGAGCGACTCGGGTTTGATCCAAAGGCGAGCTTTTACCAAAACGAGCCAGGCACGCTTAGCGAAGAACAGATCCATGTGATACGGGATCGAGTGAAGGAATGCCTTTCGTAAGCAACAACGGCGATGTTATACATGTAACATCGCCTAAAACCAAACTTGTTACCGACGGCATCCACCCATCGCGATTATTCCCCAACAATGTACAACCGTTTTTTGGCGCGCGTGACGGCGGTGTAGAGCCAACGCTTCCAATCATCATCGCTCATTTTTTGAAAGCGTTCTTCGAAAAGCAAAACGGTATCCGCTTGGCTGCCTTGCGCCTTATGAACCGTGAGTGCATAGCCAAAATCAAATCGTTCTCCGATGTGTTTCGGAGCGAGGCCTTCCACTTT
>CAZENZ010000052.1:0-8522 GCA_964513705.1 uncultured Gammaproteobacteria bacterium | reverse complement strand
AATCCGGTATACCCCACAAGGGTATCGAGGGTTCGAATCCCTCCCTCTCCGCCATGATATGCCATCGTCGGAGTAGTCTCGCGCGCCTCAAAAACTCGCGGGACACGTTCGATGGCATGTGACCAGTAAAACCACCCGAAAGGGTGGTTTTATGATTCATCGATCACTTTGGTTTTTGATACAGTGTATGTATGTACAGCACTTCCCAAGGTAGCGGCTCGTCCGTAACAGGTATTGTCATATTTCTTGTTTTATTCCTGACGTTCTTTCTCCCATGGTGTTGGTATACCGGCAGGAGTATACGAGCCGTGCTTACTTATAAAAAAACAACCGGCACAATTCAGAACGAATCATACGTCACACCCGATGCGAATCCAACGGCGATCGCTCAACAACGTTCTGCCAGGATCGGAACCTATACTCATTCCGCCATCTTTAAAACAGAACGAGGTGAATCGTATCAAACGTTTACCCGGGTACGATCAAATCCACCTCCTTTTCAGATTGGAGATACCGTTCGAATCTACTACCCTGAGAAAAACCCATCTCGCGCTATTTTAGGGACGTTTTCTGAGCTCTGGTTTCCTTCTCTTGCATTAGGTTTCCTTTCTCTCATCTTCCTTGTTTTGCTGTTAGGTACGTGGCTTGGCCCTCCTCCCGTTTTGCCAAGAACGTGATGGAGCTTCTCTCGTCGGGTTTTCTTTCTGTGCTCATGTGGCTATGATGCAAATCCTAGGCGTTTCTGAACTTATCTATGCGCATCCTCTTTCTCGACATTCTTACGGACGACCCGCGGCTACGCGCCATTGCAGAGCAGGACATCATGAAGATGTCTTATAGCGAACTTTTTCGAAAAGGGTTTGGTCATGCGGATGATCTTTGGACGGTGGTGGACGCGTCGCGAGATGTGCTGCCAAGCCTTCTTTCCTTTGATGCGCTCGTCATTAGCGGTTCGATGGAAAACGCCATCAAGGACCAGGAAAAACCTTGGATGCATCGCACCTACGATTTTATTCGTGATGTGATACAGGCGAATATTCCGGTGTTTGGTGTGTGTGGTGGTTTACAATTCACAGTGCGCAGTCTCGGTGGAGAAGTGATTCGCAACACGTCAGGTCGGAACTTCGGTCTCTCGCATACCAAGCTCACCGATGACGGTAAGAAAGACCCACTACTTTCGACGTACGAAGACAGTGCTCAGGTATTTGTGAGTCATTCCTATCGTGCGGCAGATCTTCCGACGAACTGTCAGCTCCTCTCGCAATCGGAAAAGTGTCCGTTTGATGCCATCGGCTATGGATCGCATGTGCGCTTGCTCCAGTTCCATCCAGAGTTTAATGCGGAAATCATTGCGGGCTTAGCGGAACTCCATAAAGAGACCTTGGTGAAAGAAGGCCATGCGTCTGAGTCTGGCTTTGCCGACTACGTTGCACGAACGCGTCAGCTTCAAGGTACAGGACATCGCCTTCTTGGGTCGGTTGTGCCATTCTTTGAATTAGTTAGGGCCGCTTCATCTTCATCCACGTAATATCGCCTCATATGTCTCGTGTCAGTACCTACCTCAACTTTGCTCGTCAGACGGAAGAAGCCTTCAACTTTTACAAGTCGGTGTTCGGTACGGAGTTCATCGGGGACATCAAACGCCTTGGGGATGTGCCGATGCAACCAGGCCAGCCAGCGATGGCCGAGGCGGACAAGCAGCTCGTCATGCATGTTGAGCTGCCGATTCTTGGTGGTCATGTGCTCATGGGAACGGATGCGCCAGAATCGATGGGCTTCACGATGAACTTTGGGAACAATGTATACATCAACTTGGAGCCAGACACGCGCGCCGAAGCTGACAAGCTGTTCGCTGCGTTGTCGGCAGGAGGGAAAGTCGAGATGGCGGTACAAGACATGTTCTGGGGTGGCTACTTTGGCTCCTGCACAGACAAGTACGGTTTGCGGTGGATGGTGAATGGGAAATAGATCGACGCTCAATATGGAAGAATATTCTCTCGAGTGGTTTTGTGAACGTGCTGTAACGTCACTCAAGAGAATCGAAGAGAACGTCTGGGATTACTCAGACTCGTTACTTTTGTATGTTCCAGATTCAGAAGGTGAGTATGAAACAATTCAGGTAGGCGATGATCCTTACGTACAGCTTATTACTCGGCCTGAAAGAGCCTATTTAGATAGCATTGCGCCAGCGATCGTTGCACAGCTGCCTTCTGAATTTGAATACATAGACCTGGGCCCAGGGACGGCGCATAAAGAGCAGTCTGTATTTGATGAAGCAAAGCGCACTGGAAAAAACTTTGTCTATCGGCCAGTTGATATTAGCGAACATTATCTTAAATTAGCTGCGGGACATGCCAAGACGCAAGGAATTCAGATAGACCCGCTCAAGTCATCATTCGAAGAATTGCCGGAGAGATTAGGGTTGCCCAAAATTCCCCGCTTTGTTTCTTTAGGGCTTACGTTCTCGAATTATCAACCAGAGTATATTCTTCGGCTTCTGAAGCGGATTGCCGGTATCGGAGGAGAGATCTTCATTGACGCTCAAATACGTGATCGTGTCGTGATGGAAGATGTACTCCGGATGTATAGAGAGGATCTTTATCCGGTAGTGGATCCAAAGCTTGCGTTCTTGGACGTAGACCCTAAAACAGATGTGAGCGAACGTTCAGCGGACGAAGGGGTTCGTCTTTGGTATACGTTGAAACACACGAATCCCAAACTAGAAGCGCTCGGTGTCCATGCGGGTGACAAGTTGCTCATGCTCCAGTCGTTGCGTTACAGTGTGAGATCACTTGAAGAAGAGTTGGCGAAGACTGGATCTCCCTTCGTTGTATTCGATACGAACGCATCGTTCGTCGGTGCATGTATTAAAGCCTAACTATGCCCCAACAAATCTTTGTCATTCATGGTGGAAATGCCTTCGATCACTACGACGACTATGTGGCGAGTCTGCTGGCAAAAATCGTAACACTCGAACAGCTACGCGAGGTGGGCTGGAAAGCGCGCTTGGGAGATGTCTTAGGAAAGGATTTCGAGGTCTTCAATCCACGCATGCCGAACGCGCAGAACGCACGGTATCTCGAGTGGAAGATCTACTTCGAGAAGTTGATCTCATTGATGGAGCCGAATGTGATTCTCATCGGACATTCTTTGGGAGCAATCTTTCTCGCGAAGTATCTTTCGGAAGAAGTATTTCCAAAGTCGATCAAAGCTACGTTTTTGGTTGGAGCACCATTCAACACGGCAGAGATTCATCCGTTGGTGGATTTTAATGTGTCTCCTAATTTGGATCGACTTGCCCAACAAGGTGGCGACATTGTTTTCTATCATAGCAAGGATGACGAAGTGGTACCGTATTCAAATCTGGAAGACTATCGACGATGTTTGCCCAACGCGAATTACGTGACTTTGTATGGCCGCGGCCACATCACCGATGAGACGTTCCCTGAGCTTGTTGCAGCGCTGCAGAAACTTGTGTGAAGACACCGCAATGGTGGGTCTATATGCTGGAGTGCGTCGACGGTAGCTTGTATACTGGAATATCCGTCGATGTAGAGAGGCGCTTGTCTCAACACCGCGCTGGCAAAGGGGCAAAGTATACCCGTAGTCGTTTGCCGGTGAAGCTTGTTTGGAGTGAGGCGGTGAAATCAGAATCAACCGCTCGAAAACGAGAAGCAGAAATCAAAGGTTTTACGCGACAAGAAAAACTACGGCTCCATCGCACCAACCGCGACACCACCTTTCAAAATCCCAAACCAGCAGACAAATAGAATAAAGCCGATGCCACCGAGTAAGAGAATGTGCAGCCACGAGTCTCGAAAGGTGTGCACGTGCGCTTGTTCGGGATTGGAACGATTGTAGTAGATTGTTACCTGGTCGCCGGTTTTCGATGAAACGGAGCTGGAACTCGTGAGAGATTTTGCCTCATGCGTCACCCCGTCAGGTGACGTGTATTCCACGATTGTTTGATAGACGGTCTGACTCCGACCCGGAACGGTTTTTGAATCAAAGCGCACAATCTTTCCCGTTGCTCGTTCAAATGTCGTCATGATCCGTACGTTCTTGACGAAGAAAAAAATGGCCAATCCCAACAAGACGACGGTTGGGACAAAAAACATCCAAGAAAATTCACCTTTCGTTGCGGGCATAGACTCTGCAAGTTTAGCGTTGATCAAAAGTTGCGTCTACGAGTCGGGGGTCTAAGCTAGACAATAGGGAGCGATTTTTTAGCGCGTTTTGTGTTTTCAAAAGGAATAAGCTAATATTCCGCTTCCTCTTGGGGTCGACCCAGTGAGGCAAGAAAAGGAGCGTTCCGAATGAGTCTGATCTTTTCGTTTCTGTTGGGCGGTCTGCTGGTGGCGATCGCCTGGGGGTATTCGTACAGCGCTGCCAAGCCGGCGAAGATGAGGCTGATCCTCATCCTGCTCGAGCGTCTTCAGGGGAGTGGTGAGCGGTTTTTCTCTGGGAGGGAGATCTACGACTCCTGTGGTGGAGTGTTCCGAGCCTGGATCGACCACGAAGTCTTCTATAGCTTCCTGCTGGAGCTGGAGGGGGAGGGTTGCATCGAGGGGGAGAACATCGACCACTCCGGCACTCGCGCGTCGGCTGATGATGAGCTGTTGGCTCAGCGCGAACCCCTTGACGAACGTGCATTTCGGGTCAATCAGCGGGGTCGCTGGCGCATTGATCAAACGCCGAGTTCGGACCGACATCCTGTCGGTGGCTTCGAGGATGGGTAATCAGACGGCGAGCGGGTGAACTTATAGACAAGGTGGCACTCGCTTGCCATTCAACGCCGCGCTACACACCGCCCGGAAGGGATGGCGATCGCTCGCTCCTTCCGGGCATCGTCATATTTATAGATGTTCTTGCTTGCTATACTGAAAGTATATGGACACTCCTTCTCAGAAAGTTCCTGCGGTCGTCTATATGTTTCTTGTGCTCGGTACATTGTTCATCTTCGGTATGGTAACCAGCGCGCTGTATTTCGCTCAGCTCGTGGCGATTGCGGACGTTTCGCCAACAGAAGAAATCGCTCCAACCAACTTTGCAGAATCTGGACGACTTCGTCTCGCAACTTCCACCGAACGGGCATACAGCTTCGAATTTATTTATGCGCCCGCTGGAAAAGCGACCACGACACAACCTTTGATCTTCGATGTACAGAGTTTGTGCTCGGCGAGTAACGGAACCTTGCCATGCATGGCAATGAGCGCGACGTATGACCTGGCGTTTGGATCTCGTCAGCTTGTGATTGAAGGTGTGCAAGACGAAAAGGGCGTCACTATTCGCAGGCTTCGGGCGTATGAACCGGGTGAACCCATCACAATTCCACGCATTGGACTCTTTTATGTCGATTGGCCGCAAGTGGTCTCGGCGTTTGAATCATGTGATGTGAAGTCTGTGATGACGCATCTTGATAACACGGTCGAACTCTTTTTCTGGGGAAATGATCGGGTGTGGATTTCGCTACAACCGTTGCAGGGTGATCTGGAGCGAACGCTTGATCGGGTGGGAGACAGCTGTTCGCCCATCTCACGGCTTACGCAATAGCTACGAATAAGGGACTGAGTTGCACCAAATGTGCCCTCGTGATCGTATAGTGGACGTGCGTTCCGATAGAGTTACTTATTTTGTTCCATTTTTCTTCCTTCTATGTCTAAAGGCGCATCTTATGCAGTTGGTCTCGTCGCTGTAGTCATTCTCGCAGCGGTCGGTGTTTATGTTTATACGACGGCTCCAACTAAAGCACCTTCTGTGTCTGTGACCCCGACTGATACGGCGAATCAAAGGACAGCGGCGAATAATGTCATGATGGCCTCCGGGACTGTCGTGACGGCATCTGAGACGGCGATGGTGGCGTCCGGCACGGCTATGACGGCGCCTGTGGCGGATGGGAAATATCGTTTCGTTCCAGAACGAACAACGGCAACCTTTTCGATGGAAGAAGACCTTCGCGGTAAGCACATCACTGTTCTTGGCACGACGAACCAAGTGACAGGTGCGGTGAAAGCTGATCCTGCTAACTTGGCTAAGGTGGAGTTTGATCCGGTTCGTATCAATGCTCGCACGTTTGTGACGGACAGCGAACAGCGCAATAACGCGATTCGCCGCATGATCTTGAAAACAGAAAATGATGCTAATGAATTCATTGAGTTCACGGTGAAAAATGTGATCGGTGCTCCGGCTTCTTCTACATTGTCACAATCGTTTCCGTTCAAAGCAGTGGGAGATCTCAAGATCTCGGGCGTGACACGTGAAGTGACTTTTGATGGAACCGTCCTCTTCAATAGCGTGAACGAAATGTCCGGTACCGCCCAGACAAAAGTTCATTACGCCGACTTCGGTCTGAGTGTGCCAAACCTTCCATTTCTCGCGAACGTGGATGAGGAAGTAACGCTGAAGCTCGACTTCGTGGCGAAGAAATAACGCTTGCCAGACACACAAAACAACAAACAGCGCCCGTCAGGGGCGCTGTTTGTTGTTTTCATGAAATGAATTGTAGCTGCTGGTTCAGTCGTATACGTCCGTGTTCTCTATGAATTTGTATCACGAGCTGGACATTTTATTATTTTATTGGCAGGCTTGCTAGGCAGTTCACATCCGATGCCCTTGGAGGGGGCGCAGTATGACGAGGACAAGACACATGCCTGACTGGGACCGAGATGACGACGAGCGCCGCATCCGGGTCGAATACGACCCGGAGTGCGTAGCGAATGACGTCGCGCCGCGTGAAGAGCACGTGGCGGCCCTCGTGGCCGAACTGCGACGCGCGAGCGTCTGCGTGCTGCCCGGGGTTTCGACCCCGCATGAGGTGGCTGACGTGCCGGAAGCGGCTGCGCTCGACAGCGCCTACGCCATCTGGGTCTCGATGGCTCAAGCGGCGAACAGCACCCAGGGGGCGATGGCGCTCTACGTGCCGGACTTCGCGGTCATCTTGCGCCACATGGCGCTGATGGCAGCGGGCCAGGGCGACGACCAGGTTGTGCTGCGTGTGTCGGCGCTCACGCGCCAGGGCTACGAGGTGCGGCTCACTCGCTGCACCTTTCCGACGGTTGGCGTCGCGATCTACCCGCGTCGCAGCGGTGCCGTGTCCCGCGCCGTCAACATCGACGCCATGCTGCGCGACGGTGCCGCGCCGCGCGACGCAATCATGACCGCGTTCGCGCTGAACGCGACGCCCGACGACGAGTTTCGGCGTGTCGCCTCCGGCGAGAAGAACTGAACACTACGCCCACCCCTCGTCCTGTAGGGGTGGCAGCGAACCCGGCGTACGCTCAAGGGGAGAGCGGCGCCGGTGCTTCGTATCTGGGCGTCTGAGTGGTTTTTATTTGTGACATAGTCCTAGACAGAAATAAAATAATATGGGACTGTTCTGGCCACGAATACGGGTGGTGTACACCCGTCTCGAACCAGAGAGGTCATCATGGTTTCTCCGCATGAAGGTATCTGTGCTCCGATCCATGACAACACCACGCTCGGCCAGCTCCTCCGCCTGGTCGACGAGGCTCTTCGCGAGGCGCCGCCCCTACCCGGTGGCGGGCGCCCGCTCAGGTCTGCCGTTCCCAGGCCTGCGACGGACCTCCTCGTCCGTCGCGAGTGGGACGGACATGGTGCGGTCGACCAGGGTGGCAGGGAGGCGGACCTCGGATTCACGTTCACGCCGTACATGTGGCTGGTCTGGACGCTGTTCACCGCCAGCAAGATCTTCGACAAGGAGGGCGAGTTCTCGCTCGAGGGGCCGCGCTTCCGCGCTGTGACCGAAGCGGGCTACCGCGCCTACGTGGCGGCGAAGCCGAAGCTCCATGCTCCCGAGGGTCACGAGCACCTGCAGGGCTACACCTACTCGCTCCGCTTCGTCCCTCTCGAGGGCTGAGCGACAGCGGGGACGCGCGAGACATCGTGCAACAAACCGCGTGACCAGAAGGCAGGAGAAGACGGAGGAACAGAGCCGGCGCGTCCCAGAGGAAGGGGATGCGCCGGCGGTTCATTTTATTCATTTTTCGCAGATCCTGGTTCTTTGCGTTGCTTGACCCCGTATCAGCACCCCGCGTATATTCCTAGCTATTGACTAGGAATTATGGCTTCTCTGTTTCATATCTCTGAACGGTCGCATACAGGCATGATTCTCATGTCTGCGCTCACCGCGCTTGAAGGTCGCGAAGCACACCTTTCTCTACAAGAGGTTGCCGCTCAACATCGTTTGTCACAGGGGTATCTCGAAGAGATTGCACGCTTGCTCAAGCAGGCAGGGCTCATCGAAGGTCGTCAGGGTCCTGGCGGTGGTTATCGCCTCACGCGCACCGCGAAGGACATCACGGCGGAGCAAATCCTCAGCGCAATCGAAGGGCCCATTCAACTTGTTGAGTGTCAGCAGCGTCCTGGCACCTGTCCGGTGGAAGGAGACTGTTCAAGTAAATCGCTGTGGTCATTGCTGCAAACACGTATCACGCACACCCTGCACACCACGACTCTCGAAGATATTCTTCAGCCCAAATCATTCTCTTAGTCTATGTCCCGCG
>CAZENZ010000051.1:0-8538 GCA_964513705.1 uncultured Gammaproteobacteria bacterium | reverse complement strand
CCTTGGTGTCGCCCTCCAGAACGCGTGCGGTGAGCCCGCACGCGAAACAGTTGGTCCAGGAGGTGTCTACCCTCTGTGAGGGTGGGCGCAGCACGACCGCGCCGGAGCGCAGCCACTTCGCCCAGGCGCGCTGATCGAGTTTTGTTGAGCTGTTCATGACGTAGCCTTCCGAAATTGCTCCTTAGCCTCGCCTGGAGTGGCGATGGGTAGACCGAGAAGCGCCACGTAAATAACAGATTATGAGGATTTCTGCAATGTTTTTGCTGCTTGCAGAGCAGGTCATTCCTCGGCACACTGGACGCTATGTCATCAACCCCGGACCTTCTTGAAGGCCTCAATCAAGCTCAAAAAGAGGCAGTACAACATGGTGATGGTCCGCTTTTAATCGTGGCGGGTGCTGGAACAGGTAAAACGACAGTGCTGACGCGTCGCTATCAGCATTTGCTTCAGTCGCCTGGTATCAAAACCGAATCTATCTTGGCACTGACGTTTACCGAAAAAGCAGCTGGGGAGATGGAGGACCGTGTATTGAAACTTCTCCCGGTTGGCGCATACGATTTTTGGATCTCGACCTTTCATGGCTTTTGTCAGCGTATCCTTCAGGATCATGCGCTAGAAATTGGTCTTGCGACGCCTTTTCGTTTGCTGACCCCAACGGACGGGTGGTTACTGCTTCGTCGACGTCTGGCTGAACTCCCTCTGAACGCTTATCGACCGCTCGGTAACCCAACGAAGTTTTTGCGAGCCCTCGTTCAGCATATTTCGCGCGCTAAAGATGAAGGCGTGACCGTCGAACGTTACGCGGAGTTTGCGAAAACCACGTCATTCACCGTTCAGCTAGAAAACGAAACAGAAGAACGAGCTCGTCTTGAAGAGCTGGCAGCCCTTTATGCGGCTTACGAACGTATGCTTCGTGAGGAGGGTTCGCTGGATTTTGGGGATCTCATTCTTGAAACGCTTCGTTTGTTCCGTGAACGACCACTCCTCCTCGAGAAATACCAGAAGCAGTTTCAGTACGTTTTGGTCGACGAATTCCAAGACACCAACTGGGCTCAGTATGAGCTTGTGAAGTTACTGGCTGGTAGGCAAAAGAATCTCACCGTGGTAGGTGACGATGATCAGGCGATCTACAAGTTTCGTGGCGCCTCCTTGGCGAACATACTTCAGTTCCGCGACGATTTTCCTGAGGCGAAGACCGTGGCCCTCACCAAGAACTATCGCTCCAAGCGGGAGATCCTCGATGTGGCGTATGGCTCTATTTCAAAAAACAACCCGAACCGCCTTGAGGTGAGGCTGGCGGATACGGGGTTGAGTAAGCGGCTTGAGGCGGAGATGGGGGATGGCGGGTCAGGCACAGTGGAACTCCTCTGGTCACGTTCGCTTGAGCAAGAGGCCGACAAAGTCGTTGAGCAGATCGAGCGTATTAAGCGTACCGATCCGACAGCCGCCTGGAATGATTTCGCCGTGTTAGTGCGCTCCAATGATGGAGCCGAAGCTTTCGTGCGGGCGATGGAGCGCTCACGTATTCCTTTTCAGTTCATGGCTCTGCGAGGGTTGTACGCGAAACCTACCGTGATCGATATTGTGGCGTTCCTAACGCTTCTGGACACCCGCTACGATTCAACGATTGTTTGGCGCATCCTGACGATGGACTGCTATGGGCTCAGCGCGTCTGACGTGGCCGAGCTCTTGGGGTACGCCAATCGAAAAGGCTATTCCCTGTGGAGCGTTGTTCGAGAGATCTCACAATCAGAGGGTCAGGTGTTTCTTTCATCTGAGAGTCGATCAAAACTGCGTGCGATCGTTCAAGACATCGAAGGTTTATCTGAGCTCTCGCTACGTGCCTTGCCGTTCCAGGTTTTCCAGGCGGTTTTGGAGAAGACGGGGTATCTCGCCTATCTTCTCAAGCAACATGAACGAGATCGCCAAGAGTCGCTACGGCATGTGGCGGGATTCGCAGATCGTCTCCGTCGTTATGAACAAATCACCCACGCGCCAACGCTTCACGGGTTCCTCGAGGAGTACAAGATGGAGATAGAGAGTGGTGAGGAGGGGGCACTCGATAGCGATCCAGAGGCGGAGGGTCCGGATATGGTGAAGATTCTCACGATCCATGCCGCCAAAGGGCTGGAGTATCGTTTTGTGTTCGTCGTTTCATTGGTGGATCAGCGCTTTCCAACGCGTGCGCGCAGCGAAGCGATCCCACTTCCCGATGGATTAGTCCAAGAACGACTTCCAGAAGGCAACCCACATCTCGAAGAAGAGCGCCGGTTGTTCTATGTAGCGCTTACTCGAGCGAAGGAGCGATTGTTTTTAACGGGGTCTTATGAATATGGTGGGAGCAGAGACAAGAAGCCATCGGCCTTTCTGGCGGAGATCGATCTTACGCCGCCTCCAAAGGAGGCGTTGGCAGAACGTGAGCTGGTGGAGCTCCTGTCTGCTGATCAGATAGGGACAAGTGGTCGTGAACGAGAGGTATCGAATCAAGATGTGCCGCTCTATCCCTTGAAACGTCGGTTTAGTTTTACTCAACTCGCCGCCTTTCGAAAATGTCCCCTCCAGTACAAGTTCTCCCACGTATACCGTATCCCAACGCTCGGTTCCTATCAGCGAAGTTTTGGACAATCCATCCACCTGACTTTCCAAAAGATCTTCCAGCTCCACCAGGCCCGCACAGCTGCGACGCAGGGCTCGTTGTTTGAAGCCCTGCCAGAGGGCGTGACTCCAGGTGGGTGGGCGGTAACACTCGAAGAGGCGCTTCAAATCTACGAAGACACCTGGATTGATGAGTGGTACCCCGATCGTGATCTACACGGCACATATCTCGCGAATGGGAAGCTCGCGGTTGAGCGTTACATGGGATTCTGGGCGGCTCAGCCTCCAAAACCAATCGAGCTCGAGAAAGAGTTCATACTTCAAGTAGCAACACACTCGATTAAGGGCAAGATTGACCGTGTCGACCAAAACTCAGATGGCAGCGTGACGATTTATGACTACAAGACGGGGGAGGCAAAAGACAAGCTCGAAGCCGAAGATAAGGAGCAGCTGTATCTCTATCAGCTTGCCCTTGAAGGTCGTGGCTTTCAGGTTACGCGTTTGTGTTATGTCTATGTGCTGAGCGGCGCAGAACGGGATGTTGAAGTCCTCGAAGAGAGTAAGAAAGAGCAGTTCCTGACCAAGATGGCTGAGCGTATGGATGCGATCCTGACGTCGAAGTTTGAAGCGACGCCTGAGCCGTTTGTTTGTAAATATTGTGATTTTCGTCAGGTGTGTTCGTTTCGTCAATTGTCGTAAACTGACGGTATAAACGTACAGTATGGCCTTCCAACCGATTCGCCGCATTCTTCCAGAAGCTATTCGCCAAGCTGGTATTGATGAGCAAGTGTCGAGTGTTCAGGTGCTGACGCTCGCCAAAGACACGCTCGAAAAATTCTGGGGGCAAGAGAAGGCGCAGTACATCGAATGGGTTTCTTATAAAGACGGCGTAATCCGTCTGCACTCACATGCGCCTGCTGCACGCCAAGAACTTCGTGCCTGGGAAGTCCGGTTTATTAATGAGCTCAATCGGATCATTGGGAGAAAAAAAGTCATTCGTCTCGTCGATGCGGTTTGAATGGGGTATTATGCCGGCATGCCTTACGCGCGGTTCCTTCTTTTCATGGTGGCGGCGACCATTCTTGGTCTGATTGGCTGGATCACGGTATTAGTACGTATTGATCCGTTTACGAGTGGTTGGATTGGTCCCGTGTCGTTCTATGTTTCCCTCAGCGTGGTTTGTATCGGGGGATATTTTTTGCTGGGTGCTTTAGGTCATCGTTTGATGGCTCATGAGACGCCTGTTTTGCCTCGTCATGTCCGTAATTGGTTTCGTCGCTCGATTCTCCTTACGATTGGTACCATCGTGCCGTTGATTTTGGCATCGCTTGATGTATTTTCCTTCTTGACGTTTTTAGCTTGTTTAGCTGTTTTGCTGGTTGTAGAGGGCGTATTTGTGTTTGTCCACCGAGGGCGTCGTGTCTAGCCTTTGACGTTGGCTTCGCTCGGATGGCATGCTGGTCCCGAGCGTATGCGTCTTCCTGGTTTTTTTGCCCCCTTTACGAAAGATCTAGGGATCGATCTCGGTACTTCTAACACGCTGCTTTTTCAGCGTGGGAAGGGGATCGTGATCCAGGAGTCATCCGTCGTTGCCATCAACCGTCGTACGGGGCAGGTGATCGCCGTCGGTGAGCAGGCGCGTTCCATGATTGGGAAGACTCCACCCCATATTTCCGTGACCCGGCCCTTGCAGCGTGGGATTATCGCTGATTTCGAGGTCGCTGAGAAAATGCTGCGTTATTTCTTTGATCGTGTACATGCGGAAGGTTCCTTCATCATTCCACGACCGAATGTTTTGGTTTGTGTGCCACTTGAGGTAACGGAAGTGGAGCGTAAAGCGGTAGGAGACGCCTCTCTTACCGCTGGAGCTCGTTCGGTGCGTCTTGTCGAAGAGCCGATTGCGGCAGCGGTGGGAGCGGGGATCGATATTTCGGAGCCAACCGGCAACATGATCGTGAATATTGGAGGGGGAAATACGGAGATTGCGGTCATTTCCCTGCGTGGTGTTGTCACATCAAAGAGCATTCCGATCGCCGGTGATGAGTTGAATAAAAATATTGTTCAATATGCTCGTGATGTTTTTAGTATCATGTTGGGTGAACGAATCGCGGAAGAATTGAAGATCGGGATCGGTTCCGCCATTGAGCTCGAAGACCCACTCGAAATGGCCATGCGTGGTCGCGATCTGTTAAGCGGTCTGCCGCGTGAGATTGTCGTGAATGATAGTCAGATTCGCGAAGCGCTCGGTCGATCCGTGAAGGCGATTATTGAGCAGATCAAATCGATTCTTGAAATTACACCTCCCGAGCTCGTCGCCGACATTCAACAAAAGGGAATCGTCTTAACCGGTGGTGGTGCGTTGTTACGTGGTCTTGATTCGGCGATCGCAAAATGGACCGGTCTTCCGGTGCGTGTGGCGGAGGACCCCATGACCAGCGCTGTTCGTGGTACCGGTTTACTCTTGGAACGCCCTGATCTGATGGCGGATGTGGCCTTCCCTGCAACCGACGCTGGTATTCGTTAAAACGCTATGAAGTCTTGGATGATCAATGGGTTGGTCATTCTTGCCGGTCTTGTGGCAATCTTTTTGTTACGAAGCCCTATTCAAAACCTCCTGCAGCGTCTCACGCTGCCTTTTGTGCGCTCCCTGTCAGAATGGGCGGAGCGAGTCGACCGAGATGGACGTACACTCGCTGCACCGAATGATGGGTCACTCCAGCGCTGCGAAGAGCGTTTACAGGCACGTATTATCGATGCCGCTCAATTATCTGCCCTTGAGCAGGAAAATCGCTTGCTTCGTGCTCAGGCCTCGTTTTTGGCTGAATCAGGGTATGACCATGTAGGAGCGCGTGTCATTGGTCGTCGCATTGATCACATTCATGCACGTCTCTTGATCGATCGAGGGACGGTCGACTTAATCGAGGAGGGCCAAGCCGTGATTACTGAAAATGGACTTGTCGTTGGAAAGATTATTCAGGCTGGTTCGCGTGTGTCGACCGTTCAGCTGCTGACAGACGTCGATAGCCGTGTCGCTGTGGCGGCTGCTAAAGACGGTCAATTGATTGGCGTGTTAGAAGGTCGTGGTAATGGCGCGACCCTTCTGACCTATATTCCGTCTTCAGTGGACGTGGCGGCTGATGACTTGTTGCTCACGGCGGGGACAGAAGAAAAGATCCCTCCACGCTTACCTCTTGGAATTGTGAACGCCGTCACCCGTACCTCGAAAGACCCGTTCTATCAGGCCTCGGTTGATCCCAGTATTCGCATTGAACGATTATCTTTACTATCCGTGCTCCGTCCGAGCGCTCTGACGCGCTAGCGTATGTCACGTTACGTTCCTTGGGTCATCGCTTGGATCCTCGCTATCGCTTGGTGTGTGGGTATCCGTCCGTTTCTTCCCATCGTTTTCCCCCTAGAGCCATGTATCCCGCTTTTGGTCGCGTCTTTGATGCTAGGGCCACTTCGTTTAGTGATCCCAATGTTCTTGTTGAGCGGCATTCTCTTAGATGCCTTCCAACCGTTTCCTCAGCCGGTGGCGTTCTTTGCTTTGTTTGGAGTTGCCCTGTTGGTAGGGCTGAGTGTGCGTTTTATTCTAGCAAACCGTTCCTACTATAGTGCGCTGATTCTCGTGGTTGTATCTCGTGTATTGATCGCGGGTTGTTTGTTGCTTGTGGGTCCAGGATTTGCTGCGTGGCCCGCTGATCGTGCATTTATTGCAAGCCCCATCTTTCTTCTGGTGACGACGCTCATCGATGCGTTGTTTTTGTTGATTGGGTTTCGCTTGGTTTCGCGGCCGTTACTTGGTCTCAAGCGCGTACAAATAGCTCGTTAAAGCTATGGACACACGTCGTTATTTTTCTGACTTCGTGGATGATGACCGTCTCCGCATGCAGAATCACACCGAAGAGGATGTTCGGCATGAGCTCTTATTCGAACGTGATTGGAACCAGGTGAAGCGACGTCCGCTCTATCTGACCTCATCGTTTTCAAGAAAACGTTTTTTTATTGCCCTCAGTCTTGTGTTCGTTGCCGTTTGCGCACTCTTGGGGCGAGCGCTTTGGATGCAGGTTGGGCAGGCAGAAAACTATGCTTCACTCGCTGAGCGCAATCGTCTTCGTTCGACCCCGTTGTGGCCACTGCGCGGAGTGATCCGTGATCGTCAGGGAGTGATCCTCGCCGAGAATGCCCCACGTTTTCAGGTAACATTTCTTCCTCGTGAAGGCCTTCGAGAAGGGACGGATCGAGAGAATGCCCTTGGGATCGCTGGCCGCATTTTAAACGTGCCGTACGGAACACTGGTTGGGTATGCTTCGGCTACGGGCACAGCTCAGGATGAAACCGTGATTGTAACCGACAAGGTTCCTTACGCCCAAGCCATGCGTTTTGCGACGGAATTGCCACGATTGCCCGGCTTTCGGCTCGAGGTTCATCCGATTCGTCGCTACCCAGAGTCTGTGCGAGTACCGAGCCTGTCTCATATTTTGGGTTATGTCGGACGATTATCGCCTGAGGATTACGAGAAGAATCGAGAGAACGGATATCGTCGTACCGATGATATTGGGAAAACAGGGGTAGAGCGTTGGTACGAAGAACTGCTACGCGGAAGTTTAGGCGAGCGCCTAGACGAAGTGGATGTGCGCGGAAGGACGAGTGCATTCGTCGGTGAGCGTCCGGCCCAAAATGGGGAAGATCTTCATTTATCAATTGATGTGGCGCTGCAAGAAGAGAGTGAGAAGGCCTTAAGGATTGGTATGGAAGCTGCTCAAACCAATCGAGGAGCGGTTGTCGTTATGGATGCAAGGGATGGTTCTCTGTTGTCACTTGTGTCCTTGCCAACATTTAATAACAATGATTTTTCGGGCAGTGTATCTTCAACGGTCTATCAGCGTCTCACGGCTGATAAGGCCCAGCCACTGTTTGCTCGAGCGATCTCCGGGGCCTATCCATCTGGTTCAACGGTAAAGATTGTGATGTCAGTTGCTGCCTTAGCTGAATCGGTGATCACCCCTCAAACGACGGTCGTTTCAAGTGGGGGTATTCGTGTCGGCCAGTGGTTTTTTCCGGATTGGAAGGCAGATGGTCACGGCGTGACGAATGTCCGGCGGGCGATCGCTTGGTCAGTGAATACCTTCTACTACTACATTGGAGGTGGATATGGTGGTTTTCATGGTTTGGGGGTCGACCGAATTACGAAATGGATGCGTCAATTTGGTCTTGGCGCAAAAACGGGAATCGATCTCCCAGCAGAAGCGAGCGGTCATGTTCCAGATCCCGCCTGGAAGTTGAGAGAGCGTAAAGAACAATGGTACGTGGGTGATACCTATAACCTTTCGATTGGTCAAGGGGATTTGCTGGTGACTCCACTTCAGGTAGCGGTGTACACCGCCGAGATTGCGAATGGTGGAAGAAGAGTCGTGCCACATCTCTTAGCTTCCGTGAGTTCGAGCCAACCTTGGACGGTGAACGTTGCTACTACGACGAATGTGGGAGCTCCAGATACGGTCTATGCGGTCGTGCGGGAGGGGATGCGCGACGGAGTGGTCTACGGGTCAGGTCGTGCCTTGTCGAATCTCCCATTTGCTGTCGCGGGAAAGACGGGAACCGCTCAATGGAGCAGTCAAGCCAAGACGCATGCCTGGTTCACGAGTTTTGCCCCATACGATCAGCCAGAGGTTGTCGTGACGGTATTGCTCGAAGAGGGTGGGGAAGGTTCGAGTTATGCAGTCACGGTTGCGCGTCAGGTTTTGTTGGCATGGGATCGGCTAAAAAAGGAACGGGCCGGCAGGTTCTAGGCGAGAGGTTTCCGTAAAAGAGAGTTTGACAGCTTATGCGCACGCTTTTATCCTAGTTTTGCTAGAGGCGTGAGGTTTGTACCTCGCGCTTTTCATTCGTCTCTCCTTATTCTCTCATTTCTCACTACGCTCTATGGGTCAAGTTCAATAT
>CAZENZ010000050.1:0-8648 GCA_964513705.1 uncultured Gammaproteobacteria bacterium | reverse complement strand
CATTTTCGCATAGACCACCCATGCTTACCGTATTCCGGCAAAAAGGGCAATGGGAGAGGTCTGAAAGGGTCCGACGAGCGAGGCGTGCAGATTATTTGGCTGAAATAAGCGCTTTGCAATAGCTTTCACCTGTGCAGCCGTGACTGATTCAAGCTCTTTTAGAGCGACTTCCGGGTCACGAGGAGCCCCAAAGGTCTGCCACTGACGTAAATACCAAGAAGCTTGATTCGACGTGTCTTCAAAGTACAACATCATTTTCCCACGGATGTGGTCTTTGGCATGACGGAGCTCCTGGCTCGTGACTCCGTCTTTTGCGATAGATTGTAGCTCTTTCCAGACGACATGTACCGCGTCCTGAATACGCTTCGTATCGAGACCAGCCGAGATAATGAAGGCACCCGTATCTTCAAAGGCAACGTGTCCAGCGCTCACGTTGTAGCAAAGACCACGTTTTTCACGAACCTCCACAAAGAGACGAGAAGACATCGAGCCACCCAAGATATGCGCCAGGAGTTTAAGCGCAGGCAACTCCTCCGCCTTCGAGTCGAGTCCGTGGAACGCGAGACCTAGCTGAACCTGTTCTGTTTTCTTGGAATAGAAGGCCAACCATTCGTTTTTCTTAAGCACCACTGGGGTGAACGGCTGAATAGAACGTGCGCGATCCTTCTTGGGCTTTTTCCACTTGCCAAACGTAGCATTGATTTTCGCCTCGGCTCCTTTGGAAATATTTCCCGCAATAGCGATCGCCGTGCGCGCTGGGGTGTAATGCGCCGCGTGATATTCCATCAGCGCTTCACGCGGAATGGTTTTGATAATTTCACGTGGGCCGGTAATCACGCGGCCCAGCGAATTGCCTTTAAAGGTGATTTCTTCGAGTAAATCTTCCATCTTTGATGCTGGATTATCGTCATACATGTTGATCTCTTCGACGATTACTCCACGTTCACGATCAAGCTCTTCTCCATCAAACTTGGAGTGCGCCAACATGTCGTTCAACAAATCGATCGCGCGAGGAAGTTCGGCAGCATCGATCTTCACATAGTACGTGGTTGTATCCTTTGATGTGTACGCGTTGTACTCGGCACCGAAGCGGTCTAATTCGCGGCTGATGTCGATGCTTGTCGGACGACGCTTTGTGCCTTTGAACATTAAGTGTTCAATGAAGTGCGAAGCGCCGGCGATGTCGTCAGACTCGTAACGCGAACCCACCTTCACAGAAACCATGATGGTGGCGGAAGGAACGTCAGAGCGCGGGATCAAAAAGAGCGGGATCCCATTCTTGAGAGTGCGATGGTGCAGGGTGTGTTTCATATCTTTGGTTGAAGTATTGAGCCGACTAACGAACCCACCGTGTTTCTTTTTCGAGCCAAGCGGCAATGTCTTTCATTGGTACACGCTCCTGCTTCATGGAATCGCGGTGACGGATCGTGACAGTCTGGTCTTCTTTCGTCTGATAATCGAGGGTGATACACCATGGTGTTCCGATTTCGTCCTGACGGCGATAGCGTTTTCCGATGGAACCCGAATCATCGTATTCCACCATGAGACCGGTCTTGCGAAGCTGCATGGCGAAGTCAGCCGCGAGGTCAGCCAAACCATCTTTTTTCTGGAGCGGGAGAACAGCCGCTTTGATCGGGGCAAGGCGAGGGTCAAACTTCAAGACAATGCGCGTTTCACCATTTTCAAGAGTCTCTTCAGTATACGCTTCATGCATGAAGGCGATGAAGGCACGACCAAGACCAATGGCAGTTTCAACAATATGAGGAACAAAACGCTCGCCTTTCGCTTCATCGAAATAATCAAGGCGCTCGCCAGAAAATTTCGCGTGCTGCGACAAGTCCCAATCACCACGCGCGTGAATCCCTTCAAGCTCCTTGAATCCACCAAAAGCGGTGAAGTTGTATTGAATGTCGTAGGCGTTCTTAGCGTAGTGAGCCAGCTTCACGTGCTTGTACCACTTCAAATTCTCTTCTTTGATGCCGTACTCAAGGAGCCACTTCCAGCGCACGTCACGCCACATTTCATACACCTGATCCGTCATGTCTGGATGGATGAAATACTGCATTTCCATCTGCTCGAGCTCACGCGTACGAAAAATAAATTGACGCGCCACAATTTCATTGCGAAAGGCTTTTCCGACCTGAGCAATTCCAAACGGCAATTTGGGGTGAATCGTGTCGATGACATTCTTGTAGTTGAGGTAGATCCCTTGGCAGGTTTCCGCACGAAGATAGACAAGGTCTTCTTCTTTCAGCTCATCAACAGGCGTTCCAAGATTGGACTTCACCATCAACGAGAATGTGCGCGCTGGTGTGAGATTAGATTTACCACATTTGTCACAGGTGACCTTCATTCCTTTTGCACGGAGGCCGTCGATCTCCGCGTTGATCTGTTCGACCGGCATCTTATCAGCGTCAATATCAAAACGCTCAAGCAAATGATCGGCGCGCATGCGATTCTTACAATCGCGACAATCAATCTGTGGATCGTTAAAGCTATCGACGTGACCTGATGCTTTCCAAGTCTTTGGATGCATGAAAATTGCACTGTCGAGTCCAACCATGTCGGAACGCTGTTGAATCATGGCACGGCGCCAGGCTTCTGCGATGTTGTTCTTGAGCTCAACCCCGTATGGGCCAAAATCGTAGACAGCCGAAAACCCACCGTAGATTTCAGAAGATGGATACACGAAGCCACGGCGCTTACAGAGAGCAACCAGCGATTCCATCGTGAGTGACGCGGAAGACATAGAATTTCTTGAAGGACGACTGGGTTTTAGATCGTCAAAATATCCTTCTCTTTTTCGGCGGTCAACGCATCTACCTTAGCGTTCCATTCAGCGACGGTTTTATCGAGACGCTCAAGCTGTTTACGCTTCTCGTCTTCAGAAATAACTTTGTTCTTTTCATCAGCAGTCACGAGAGACTTCACTTTCTCACGCACATTGCGGATCCCGACTTTCGCCAACTCATCTTTCTGATGAAGCATTTTGACCATATTCTTGCGCGTCTCTTCGGTCATCGGAGGCATCACCAAACGAATAACGGTGCCCGCCACATTTGGCTGCATACCAAGTGAGGCGTCGATGAGTGCTTTTTCCACTTCTTTCACCACGGTTTTATCCCAAGGTTCAATTTGAATCGTTTTGGCATCTGGAATCGTGATTGAGCAAACAGATTTCAAATCCATTGATTGACCATAAGCCTCCACACGAACATCTTCAACCAGCGCTCCGTGCGCACGGCCGGTTCGAAGTCCCTGAAGCTCTTTCTGAAAGTGGTCAACCGCCCCCTGAAACTCGTTTCGATGATCATCAATATGGTTCGCCATAGACAAAATAGGTCTAAGGCATCATGCCAGCCTATTTCTTGGCTGGCAATGCTCCAAGGATCAGGGCCGGCTTCTCTTCACGGCTATAGGTCATCCAAGCCACACCACGCGTCGTTGGAAGCTTCTTGGAAGCCCAGCTCACGCCACCGTCCTTGCTCATCACAAGCGCTGTCGCCGTTGAGTAGACGAGCACTTTTGGATCCTTTGGATGGACCACGAACGCGGTGATTTCCGTTTCCTGTGGGGCGGTTGGCAGCTTCACCGCACGCCAGGTCGCACCCGCATCGTCGCTTACAAGTAGGCCGTACTTTGAAATGTGGTAAACCCGATCCTTGGTGCTTGGATCAAGCACAAGGAATTTTGGCGTACGAGCGTACTGGAACTCCTGGAACTGTTTGCGGATCTCGATCCAGCTCGCTCCCCCATCAATACTCTTGAGCAACCCCGCGCCATTCGTTGCGACATAGACGACACGCGAATCATTTGGATCAACTTCAATATCATTGATTCGGTTGTTGTCGACGCGATGAACCGGACGCCAAGTAACAGCTCCGTCGTCCGAGCGAAGAATATCGCCGTCAGCCGTTCCAAGGTACAGGGTTTTTGGGGTATACCAATCACCAGCCAAAGCGCTGATCACCGTATCAGCCCGAGGATGTGACCAGACTTCCGCCCATTCACGACCACAGTTACTCGTCTTGTGAATCTGATTGGCGCGCATGGCATAGACCGTACAATTGTCCTTAGCATCAGCGACGACGCCGTTGATTTTTCCCTTGCTCAAACCGGTCGCCAAACGCCACGAGGCCGCATTATTATTGGTGTACATGAGACCATTTTCGGACGTCCCAATGTACATCGTCGCTGGATCTTGAGAGTCGAGAGCGTAGGTCACCGTCCCAAGCTCAACAGTGCTTCCCATTTGGGTTTCGAGGTTGAGGACCTTGAGCTGTTCCCACTTCATCGCATCATCGCGAGTGCGAAAGATGCCGCCATCAGCGACAGCTGTCTTGCTCGAGCCTCCTAGGCCAAAACAGCCTGCGCCCATAAGCGATAACGCCAAGAGTGGCAGGACCAACAAAGACCGGCGGTTCATAGTGAGAAAAGAGAGGACGAATCGAGAGAACGAGGAATAATGTGACGAGGGGCAAAGGGCAAAGTTCCGTTCCATTCTAGCGCAAAACGTGGAGAAAGGGATCCCCCCACGAGTCGTGAGGCGTGGATAAGTCCACGCGCCATACGCAACGTTTCGAGCGGATGGGAGAGCCAATCGTTCTGAATGACGCGCGCTGATTGATTCAAAAGCTCCTGCCAAGCAAGCACTGGATCTTCGGAACGTTCGGCTTCTTGCGTGAGGCGTTCAATAGCGGATAGCTGTTTTCCAAGCTTTTGATGAAGGAGCTGCTCAGCAATCGCACGGACGCGCTCGTTTCGGGCCTGCCAAGCAGCCAGATTTTGCAGAATCTCTAGCGCTCGTCCCGGGCAGCCATCAGCGGCTTCAGCGATGGATTCTGGCTTAGTAACTTCGTGCTTTGTTGTAAGCCAATCCTGAATCACGGCTCGGGGAACACGTGAAAAAGCGAGAGGCGCCAAGCGAGAGCGAAGCGTGGCTGGTAAACGCTCAGGACGCTCAGCGAGAAACAAGAACACAAGATGGACAGGTGGTTCTTCAACTGTTTTAAGTAAAGCGTTACAAGACTCCTCATTTAACGTATCCGCGTCTTCGATCAGCACGACCATGTTTCCACCACGAGCCGAAGAAAGGGATACGCGCTGCAGCAACTCACGAATCTGACGAACGGAATATTCTTTGGTTCCAGCTTCACGCTGTACACGGATGAAATCTGGATGCGCTTGAAGATTCGACGTTTCGAGGAGCGCTTGCGCAAAACGCTCAGCCATCAAGCACTTCCCTACCCCACGTGGACCATGAAAAAGATACGCATGACCTGGATGCGCTACAACACGGCTCAAGACCTGACGAATCTCTGTATGACCAAGAACATCATCGAATGCTGGAGACATGTCGCAAGCCTAGCAGGCGGCGGAGCTTTGATCGAATGGCGGGTGAAACGGACCTCGCAACCCCGATTTTTTGAGCGCATTTCGTGCCACAAACCCTAAACGATACCAACGCGGAGGAATAAATTGAGGGCCTGGAAAATGCAGAGAACGGCTATTCGCTCGTAGGCGGTAAAGGTGGTGGAAGGATCGCATATATCTACTCCGTTCCATAGAAAGAACATCGACGTCAAGCATGAAAAATGGAAAATAAAGATTCGCCAAAAATAGAAGCCGCCCCCGCCGATCCGTAGATCAACGAGGGCGTCTCCCGCAAGGCCTGAGAGGCAAACAAGGCTTGGGGTAAGTCGGTCTCCCTGGCGCACGAGGGCGTCCGAGAGGTCACGAGGTGGGAAGGATCCAGCGCCTGCGGTGACAGGCAGGCACTGGGAGGTTGGTTCACGGCGCGTCGCAGGCGCTGGGGCAGTACGGGGCGCCGGGCGTGCCGGGTCGGACCGGGCTCGTGACCTTCGCCTCGAGCCAGGTGCCGGTCCGGTAGCCCCAGTCGCACACCGCCGGGCAGACGTTCGAGTCCGCCGTGATGTCGCCCATGCCCTCGACCGAGATCTCGGTCACACCGTAGGCCGAGGCCGAGCCGCGCGTGGCGACCGGCAACGTCCTCCAGGTGATGTCCTCGTCGCGCTGCCGCACGCCGCCGCGCATCGGATCCGAGAGGGCGATGCCCCACCAGATCCGCGTGCCCGGCCAGTACGGCGACGCGTTGAGGTCGATCGAGATCTGACCGCCCATCGCGCCGCAGTGACGCGCCGACCGGAAGTCCGCGTTCTGGTCCCACGTGCAGAGCCACGCGGTGGCCAGCTCCGGGATCGCCGCGGTGTTGAGCCGGGCGCGGAGGAAGCGGGTGGCCGGCGTCATGCGCGGCACGCACCGTCCCGACGAGTTGCACATCTGGCTGCTGGGGCAGGCGTTGCCGCAGGCCCCGCAGTTGATGTCGGTCACCGTCGAGGTCTCGCAGCCGTTCGCGGCGTTGCCGTCGCAGTTGGCGTACGAGGTGTAGCACGTGAAGCTGCACGCGTTGGACACGCAGGTCGAGTTCGCGTTGGGGCGCACGGGGCAGGCGCTCGCGACGCAGGCGGGCGGGGTGCACGCGCCGCTCACGCAGGTGTAGCCCGCCGTGCAGCGGTTGTTGCACGCGCCGCAGTTGTTGACGTCGGTGTTCGTGTTGAGGCAGGTGGAGCCGCAGGCGGTCAGGCCCGTGGCGCACACCAGCCGGCACACGCCCGCGACGCACGACTGGCCGCTCGCGCACACGCGCCCGCAGTACCCGCAGTTGGCCGGGTCGCTGTTGGTGTCGGTGCACGTACCGCTGCAGGTCGCGCGGGGGGCGTCGCACCGCGGGGTGCAGACGCCGCCGATGCAGGCGTTGCCCGTGCCACAGTTGTTGCCGCACGAGCCGCAGTTGGCGCCGTTGCTGTTCGTGTCCACGCAGGTGGAACCGCACGCCGTCTGGCCCGAGGGACAGACGAGGCGACACGCGCCCGAGACGCACGACTGCCCGGCCGCGCAGGTGTTGCCGCACGCGCCGCAGTTGTTCACGTCGGTGGCGAGGTTGCAGCACGTCGAGCCGCAGAGGGTCGTCGGCGCCGAGCAGCTCGGCCCGTTGTCGACCGGCTGCTGCACGTCCGCGGGGGGCATCTGCGCGTCGGGCGTGCCCGCGTCGGGCGTCGCCGCGACGCACTGGGCGCTGCGGCACACCGTCCCCGAGGGGCAGGCGTTGTTGCAGCCGCCGCAGTGGGCCCCGTCGGTCGCGGTGTCGACGCAGGCCGTCCCGCACATCACGCGGGGCGCCGCGCAGGCCGGGCCGTTGTCGACGATCGGTTGCTGCGTGTCAACGGCGGGCGCGGCGTCGGCGGGGCGGTCGTTGCTGGCCGCGGCGTCGGTGATCCCGACGTCCTTGTACCCCATCTCGCAGGCGTTGAGGCCGAGCGCGAGCATGAGGGCGATGGTCTTGCTGTTCATTGGTCGGTGTCTTCCTCCCCGCAGCTTTTACGTCGGCAGGGGCGACTCGAGACGTCCAGAGGATCGAAGGCAGACTCGAACCAGGTCACGAACGGCTTTGAAACCGCGAATAACCTTTCTTCCCACTTGTCGAAGGTACTGACTCAGGGAAGGTTCAAATCAGTTCACCATGCGTGTATGATGACTTGATTGGAACCGGGGTACCGCGCCGTAGCGTCGTACACCCCGTCCCTCCTAGTGAATGATCCAATGTTCAGCGTCTTCACCTCCTTGGTGAGTTGATTGATGTTCGATCTCGGCCGGGTCGCTTACTCCCGGCCGAGTGGTGACCGATCGCCGTGGGCGGCGACGATCAGATGCGGGCGACGAACGCGGCGAGGAACCCCAGGCCCAGGCCACCGCCGTGAGCGGGCTGACCGTTGATCACGCCGTGCGTGACCATGAAGCCCGCCGTGCCCACGAGCTCGAAGCGCATCTGGAAGCCCGTGGGCCGCCGGTCGGCCGCCGGGACGTCCGTGAGGAGGATCCCGAGGCCGCCGCGACCGAAGATGCTCCAGCCGAGCCCGCCGGCCGCGTCGCTGCTGACCACGTGCCCGCCCAGGCCCGCGATGCCCTGCAGCCGCCCGACCCCGAACAGCCCGTCGATGAAGGCCAGCCCGGCGTGCTTGTAGCCCGCGCCCGGGGTGTAGCCCTGGTCGACCGTGCCGTAGCCGCCGCCGAAGCGGAGGGCGGCCGAGTCGAACTGGAGCACGACGGCGCCCGTGAGCCAGCCGCCGCCGAGCCCCACCGCGCCCGCCGTGTTGAGCAGGCCGCCGCCGGTCAGGGCCAACTCGCCGTGGGCGTCGGGGGTGGCCGAGCGCTCGGCGCGCATCGCGGCGAGCTCGGTGGCCATCTGCCGGAGCAAGGCCGCCTGCTGGCGGAGCTGCGCGATGATGGCGCCGTCCGCCGCCTCGCGCGCCGCCGCCTCGGCCTCGTCGGCCTGGCGGAGCGCCGCGTCGGCAGTCGCGCGCGCCTGTGCCTCGTTCGCGAGGCCCTGGCGCATCTCCGTCATCATGGCGGAGGTGCGCTGGGTGAACTGCGCGAGGCCCGCCAGCGCCGCCGTCGCGCGGTCGCGCGCGTCGGTCGCGACGCCCATCGCCTCGGCGGCGTTGCGGCGGGCCCCACGGGCGTAAGTGACCCTCCGGACCGCCCGCTGCGCCCCGGGGGGCTCGACGGGCCCCCGGGTCCGCCCCTCGGCGGCCGGGGGCGCGCGCACCCCGGTCGGCCGGTTGCGGCGC